>JAGXAJ010000101.1 GCA_018971625.1 Pseudomonadota bacterium | reverse complement strand
TGATGCACATGGACGAACGGCGAGGCTGGCGGACGGCGAAGTCGTGTGGTTCGGACGCCCCGACGCTGGCGTCAAGTCGGCGATGATGTCTGGAGTTTTTCTTGGCATCACGCCGGCGACGGTGACAACAAAGCCCGGTCGCCGCGAAGAGCACGAAGGAAACCGTTAAAACCATCGTGCAGGAAATGCCGGATGTTTCCGGTGGACCTGTGGTGACTAACGCGCGTGCTTTCTACACACCACGCGCGGCTGCGGGTGCACTGAGCGCCCGGCATTTCCTGCGCCCTCCTTTCTCCGGGCGGAGCTTTTTTGCAAAACTCGGGCAGAAGGTGTCGCGAGAACGAAGACTCACATCCTGCCGTCATCGCCCGGCTTGACCGGGCGACCCAGTATTCCAGAGCGCTAATGATAAAATCGAAAAGCTGCGGCGTACTGGATACCCGCTTTCGCGGGGTATGACGGGAGAGAGTAAGGCGAATGTCTTCTTTCACGACCAGATGCCAGCGGTTACGGGCTCAGCAGGGAAGACGAAGCAGCCTACCGCGACCGGCTCCAGGTTTCGCCGCCGCACAACACGCCGACGCAACCTTCGACGCGGAGCGTATCGGGGCCGGTGAGCGAGATATGGCTGGCGTAGCTGTTGCCGTCATCTGCATTGTAGATCTGGCCCGACCACTTGTTTTCACCTGAGGGGCGCATCCCGCGGAACAGCGGCAGACCGATCATCGGGCGCCTGGCCAGCGCGGGATTAGGGTTCTTGTCGTCGATTGCGGGTTTTCCGGTGGCTGGATCGATCGGCGCTTTCAGCCACGCCACAACGCCGCAAATGCCGCCGCCGCATTTGCTGACGCGGATCTTGGCGTCGCCCGCCTGGGTTAGCCAGATGCCGCTGACCTCGCTACGAGTCTGCGCGTGCGCCGCCGGCGCATCAAGCAGTGCCAGGCCTGCAACGAGCATGGCGAGGCTGTCGATCATCGATCGAGAGAACGTCGACCTGAAAGTTGGAAATCCGCAAGCCGTGCAAGCCATGAATGTGAGCCACATCAATTGAAAAGCCTTGAACCTGAAGCCGCTCGAAGCTTCCCGAAGGTCGAGACATATCGATCAACAACAAAGCAAATTTCAGCAATGCCGTACGGGCGATTTGCCGATGGTCGTATTTTCATCCACGGGATCGCGATCACATCACCAGGGCAGGCCGCGCAGATCGATCACGCCGTCCTTGGGCGAGCGTCCCTTGAGATCGTGGACGTAAGGGTCGATCGCTGCGAAACGAACATGGCCCTCGGGCTGCTCGGCATGGATCTCTCCTTCGAACGGCTTCCATCCGCGCGCCAGATAGAACGGCGCATCATGCGGCTCGCAAAACAACAGCGCGAAGGCGGCCGAGCCTTCATCCTTCAGCGTCTGGATCGCCGCCTCGAGCGCGATGCTGGCGTATCCGCGACGCCGGGCGCGCTCATGCGTCATGACGCCGCCGATGCCGCGGATCGGCATCTGCCGCCCGTTCCACGTGATCTCACGGCGGTAGATGCCGACATGACAACGCGCCTCGCCGGCCTCGTCGAGCACCAGTACGCGCAATTCGGCATGGGCAAAGACGACGTCAGCCCATGGCCGCGTCGCCAGCAGATGCGGCGGCCACACCGCATCGTACAGCGGTCTGGCCAATGGCAAGGAGGCATTGCCGTTCAAAACCTCGACCTCGACGCTCATTTTGCTTCAACCGGGATCCTCGCGCGGCGCGATCCTTGCCTTTTGCTGGTCCGGGGTGTTTAAGCGCGCTGGAACCTTCGGTAAGGGTTCCCGTTACACTATTTCTCCCCCAGTATCATCATTGCGGACATCACCCCATGACCTTCACGCTTCCCAATCTGCCTTACCCCCATGACGCCCTCGCGCCCCACATGTCGAAGGAAACGCTGGAATTCCATCACGACAAGCATCACCAGGCCTACGTGACCAACGGCAATAACGCGATCAAGGGGACCGAATTCGAAGGAAAAACCCTCGAAGAGATCGTGAAGGGCTCGTTCGGGAAGAACCCTGCGGTCTTCAACAATGCCGGCCAGCACTACAACCACATGCATTTCTGGAACTGGATGAAGCCCAATGGCGGCGGCAACAAGTTGCCCGCCCGCCTGGAAAAGAAGATCAACGAGGACCTTGGCGGGCTCGAGAAATTCAAGACCGATTTCGCCGCCGCCGGCGCCGGCCAGTTCGGCTCCGGCTGGTGCTGGCTGTCGCTCAAGAACGGCAAGCTGGAAGTTTCCAAGACCCCGAACGGGGAGAACCCGCTGGTTCACGGCGCCAAACCACTCCTCGGCTGCGACGTCTGGGAGCATTCCTATTACATCGACTATCGTAACCGTCGCCCGGATTATCTCAAGGCGTTCCTCGATCATTTGGTGAACTGGGACTATGTCGACCAGTTGCTTTCCAAGGCCTGATCGTGACGGTTTGATCAGGTTTGTCAGACATTAAGTTGTCAGACAGAGGGGCGGCAGCGAACCTGCCGCCCCTCTGTCTGAAGGCGGTATTTGATCTTTTTGCTCCAAACCGTTCGGCGATCTTTTTGGGTCGCCCGTGTTGCGGTGTCGTGCTCCGGTTCTGGTCGCCAAACTACGGTGACGGTCGCTAAACCCTGATGCCCTGATTTTTAAGCATTTTGACGCCTTGAACGTCCTCCCTCGATAGACACCCGTTATGTTATAATATAACATTCATCCATGGCTCTAACCCATTCCCGTAGCCACAGCCCCGCGCAGGGGCACGCCCACCGCCACGGACCGGCAACTCCGCACCCGGCGCAGGCGGCGTCGTGGTCGATTCTGCGCATGACGGTTCTTGCCAGGCTTGGCGCGGCAGCGGCGGTCAGCGCCGGCCTGTGGGCCGTGGTGTGGCTGGCGATGAGGTGAGCATGGCGGCCCATCTGCAATTCAGGGATGTCACCTTGGGCTACGACCGGCATCCGGCGGTGCACCATCTGAGCGGCGAGGTCGCCGCCGGCGCGCTGCTTGCGGTTGTGGGCCCCAACGGCGCCGGCAAGTCGACCCTATTTCGCGGCATCGTCGGTATTATCCGGCCGCTCGCGGGCACCATCGAACGGGGCGATCGCGATGTTCGGAATATCGCCTATCTGCCGCAGACCACCGATATCGATCGCAGCTTTCCGATTTCGGTGTTTGATTTTGTCGGCACCGGCCTTTGGCGCTCGACCGGCTTTTTCGGCGGCATGGGCCAGCAGGCGCGCGGCAGGATCGCGCAGGCGCTGGCTGCGGTGGGCCTTAACGGGTTTGAGAACCGAGCGATCGGCACGCTCTCCGGCGGGCAGATGCAACGCATGCTGTTCGCGCGGGTATTGTTGCAGGATGCCGCCATGATCGTGCTGGATGAGCCCTTCAACGCCATCGACGCCCGGACCTCGGCCGATCTGCTGGCCTTGGTGCGACGCTGGCATGCGGAGGGGCGCACCGTGCTGGCCGCGCTGCATGATTTCGACCTGGTGCGCGCCAATTTTCCCGAAACCCTGCTGCTGGCCCGCGGCAAGGTCGCCTGGGGCGCCACCGCGGAGGCGCTGACTGCCGATAATCTGCAGGAGGCGCGACGAATGTGCGAGGCGTTCGACGACGGCGCCGCCGCGTGTGTCGTGGACGACACGCCATCGCGAGCGGCCTGACCGTGCCGATCTATGACGCGTTGATCGCGCCCTTCACGGAATTCGAATTCATGCGCCGTGCGCTTGCCGCGGTGATTGCGCTGGCGCTGGGCGGCGCGCCGATCGGCGTATTTCTGATGCTGCGGCGGATGAGCCTGGTTGGAGACGCCATGGCGCACGCGATCCTGCCGGGTGCCGCAATCGGATTCCTGCTGTCCGGACTCAATCTGTTCGCAATGACCACGGGCGGCTTGATCGCTGGCTTCACCGTCGCGATCCTCGCGGGTGTGGTCGCGCGCAGCACCGAACTCAAGGAAGACGCTTCGCTTGCCACGTTCTATCTGGTGTCGCTGGCACTCGGTGTCACAATCGTCTCGATCCACGGCACCAATATCGACCTGCTGCATGTGCTGTTTGGCAACATTCTGGCAATGGACGATCCGACCCTGCTGGTGATCGCCTTCAACACCACGATCACGCTGCTGGTACTCGCGGTGATTTATCGCCCGCTGGTGATCGAATGCGTCGACCCGGTATTCCTGCGTACCGTCAGCCGTGCCGGCGCGCCCGCGCACCTGGCGTTCCTGGCTCTCGTCGTCGTCAATCTGGTCAACGGCTTTCATGCGCTGGGCACGCTGCTGGCGGTGGGCCTGATGATCCTGCCGGCGGGTATCGCGCGCTTTTGGTCGCGCGATATTACCGGCATGATCTGCATAGCAATCGCCAGCGCTTTCGTTTCCGGCTATGCCGGGCTGGCGTTATCGTTCCAGACCCGCATTCCCTCGGGGCCGGCGATCATCCTGGTGGCGGCGACGCTCTATGTCGTTTCGGTTCTGTTCGGCAGCGTCAGCGGCCTGGTCAGGCAGATGTTTCCCGGCCGTCATCTCGAAGCGTAGCGGGGACTACGTGATGCGGCGTCATCAATTCTGGCTGATTTGTGTGATGCTGGCGGCGTCGGCCTCGTCGGCCTGGGCCCAAGATCGGTTCAAGGTCGTCGCGAGCTTTTCGATCCTTGGCGACTTCGTCAAAAATGTCGGTGGCGACCGTGTCGAGGTAACCACGCTGGTAGGTCCCAACGGCGACGTGCACGTCTACACGCCAGCGCCGGCGGATGCCAGCAAGGTCGCCGACGCCGGACTTGTCGTCATCAACGGCCTGGGGCTGGAGGGCTGGCTGCCGCGACTCGTGCAATCCTCAGGCAGCAAGGCTACCATCGTGACCGCGACCGACGGCATTGTCGCGCTCAAATCGGGATCCGGCGCCGATCCACATGCCTGGCAGTCGGTGGCCGATGCGAAAATCTACGTAACCAATATCCGCGACGCGCTTGTTACTGCCGATCCGGCGGATGCCGGGGTGTTTCGCGCCAATGCGGACAGCTATCTGGCGAAGCTTGACGGGCTCGATCGCGAGGTCCGGGAGGCGATGGCGCATATTCCACCGGCGCATCGCAAGGTGATCTCCATCCATGCCGCCTTCGGCTATTTCGCCGCCGCCTACGGCATCGAATTCATCGCTCCGCTGGGCGTTTCCACCGATTCCGAGGCCAGCGCCCGCGATATTGCCGGTATCATCCGCCGTATCAAGGTCGCCCGGATCCCAGCGGTTTTCACCGAAAACATCAGCGATCCACGGCTGATCCAGCGGATATCGGCCGAGACTGGAGTCGCCATCGGCGGAACGCTTTATTCCGACAGTCTAACCGACGAAAAGGGCGACGCACCCACTTACATTGATATGGTCAGGCACAATATAAAGGCACTCACCAATGCGCTTTCCCCCTAGAGCAGGGGTCCCCCTGCCGGCCGTGCGCCGCAAGATCCCGTGTCCGGAGTTGCCATGCCAGAACCGACGTCCCAAAAAATTCCCGTAACCGTGCTTACGGGCTATCTCGGCGCGGGCAAGACCACGCTGCTCAACCGTATTCTGTCGGAAAACCACGGCAAGAAATACGCCGTCATCGTCAACGAATTCGGCGAGATCGGCATCGACAACGATTTGATCATCGGCGCGGACGAAGAAATCTTCGAGATGAACAACGGCTGCGTCTGCTGCACCGTACGCGGCGACCTCGTGCGCATTCTCGAGGGCCTGATGAGGCGCAAGGGCAGGTTCGACGCCATCATCGTCGAGACGACGGGGCTGGCCGATCCGGCACCGGTGGCGCAGACCTTCTTCGTCGACGAGGACGTGCAGAAGAACGCCAGGCTCGATGCGGTGGTGACGGTCGCCGACGCCAAATGGCTGAGCGATCGGCTCAAGGACGCTCCCGAAGCCAAGAACCAGATCGCGTTTGCCGACGTCATCGTGCTCAACAAGACCGATCTGGTCTCAAAGCCCGAGTTGACGGAAGTCGAGGGCCGGATTCGCGCGATCAACCCCTATGCCAAGCTGCACAGCACCGAACGCTGCCAGGTCGCGCTGTCGGATGTGCTGGAGCGCGGCGCGTTCGATCTCGATCGCATCCTGGAGATAGAGCCGGAATTCCTCGAAGCTGGCGATGACCACGATGATCACGATCATGATCACGGTCATCATCACGACCACCATGATCACGACCATGGCCTGAAGCACTACCACGACGAGGACATGCAATCGCTGTCGCTGCGAACCAGCAAGCCGCTCGATGCCGCCAAGTTCATGCCGTGGCTGCAGGACCTCATCGCCACCGAAGGTCAGAAGATCCTGCGCTCGAAGGGGATTCTTGCTTTCAACGGCGATGACGATCGCTACGTGTTCCAGGGCGTCCACATGATGCTGGAGGGCGATCACCAGCGGAAGTGGAAGGAAGGCGAGCCGCGCGAAAGCCGCCTTGTCTTCATTGGCCGTGAATTGCCGGAGCAGACCATCCGCGACGGCTTCGAGAACTGCATCACCTCGTGATGATACGGTTCGATCGGGAAAAAAACGCGGACTCCATCCCTTCGGTTGCCGGCCGGGTGCGTTCGCTCGCCGTGGGCATGCCTGTCATCGCAGTGCATTT
Organism: Pseudomonadota bacterium; assembly: GCA_018971625.1. Lineage (GTDB taxonomy): Bacteria > Pseudomonadota > Alphaproteobacteria > Rhizobiales > Xanthobacteraceae > Bradyrhizobium. The sequence continues at coordinate 5,899 of JAGXAJ010000101.1, read as the reverse complement.
CCTCGGCGATCACGCGGCCTTTGTCGGCGTCGAGGAGAACGTTGCGCTGGTGAATGAGGCTGACGAGGTTTCGAAAGTCGCGGTCCACAGCGGCGGCATTCTGTGCGCGGTTTCCGATGACTCGCGCCTGGTGATGGGCGGCGATGACGGCAAGCTCGTCGCATTGGACAAAAAAGGCGAGGTGACGCTGCTTGCGACCGATCCGAAGCGGCGCTGGATCGACAATGTCGCGTTGCATGCCGATGGCGTGATGGCGTGGTCGGTCGGCAAGACCGCGTTCGTCCGCAGCCGCAACGCCGAGGATAAATCCTTCGAGGTGCCGTCGACGGTCGGCGGATTGGCGTTCGCGCCAAAAGGCATGCGGCTTGCGATCGCGCATTACAACGGGGTTACGCTTTGGTTTCCGAACATGGCCGTCGATTCCGAATTTCTCGAATGGGCAGGCTCGCATCTCGACGTCGTGTTCTCGCCCGACAACAAGTTTCTGGTGACCGCGATGCACGAGCCGGCGTTGCATGGCTGGCGACTCGCCGATAACAGGCACATGCGCATGGTCGGCCTTCCCGGACGCGTTCGGTCGATGTCATGGAGTGCAAATGGCAAGGCGCTCGCGACCTCGGGCGCCGATACGGTGATCCTATGGCCGTTCGCCAGCAAGGACGGTCCGATGGGCAAGGAGCCGACGATGCTGGCGCCGCTGCCGACGCGGGTCGCCAGGGTCGCGTGCAATCCAAAGCAGGACATCCTCGCCGCCGCCTATGACGGCGGGACCATTCTGCTGGTGCGGCTGAGCGACGGCGCGGAGATTCTGGTGAAGAGCGGTACCGCGGAAGTCTCGGCTCTCGCCTGGAATGCCGGAGGGACGCAACTGGCATTCGCCACCGAGGATGGCGGTGCCGGCATGCTTAAACTGTGACCGTTATCGGCCGTGTTTCCCGGGGGTCCCGGCGGAACATTGCCATCCGCCGGCCGTTGATCCCGCGAACAAACTGGCGGGTCTAACGGCATGTCTCCGGACGAGAACAAACGCGCCTATCGGCGGGATCTCATCCTTGCGACCATCTTGGTTGCGGCGGGCCTGCTCGTTTCCGGCTTCTCGCTTGCCCGGATCGCCGCTGACCATCCGCGGCAATTGGCCCAAGCCACACAACCTCTGAAGGGAACCCCCGCACCGGCGGATCAGAACAAGGCGCCCGCGGAATCGAAGCCGGGCGGTGAGCGTCCAACCACGCCGGCGCCCCAGCCGGCGCGGCCCGATGCGCAAGCGCAGCAGGAAGGTGTCCAGCCCGCCTTGCCGTCGGCTCCGGCGGAGAAGACTGCGCCCCCGATCAAGGAGAAATGATCTGCGGCAGACATTTGACGCGTCGGTGAGGGCCGCCTTCGAAGGGTCAGTGCGCGCCCTTCAGGGTGCAGGAGGTCGTGCAGGTGGTGACGATGCCGCGCGCGCAGGCGAGGCAGGCGCCGACGCACTGTTTCATGTCTTTGGGATTGTAGGGAGTGTAAAGCTGCTTCGCACAGCTTTCGATCGAACCGGTCACCTCATTGTCGGAGTTGCAGCCCGCCAATGCGATCGCCGAGAACATGATTGCGAATATGGCACGCATGTTGATCGTCTCGCGGCGATGTAAGCTTTCGTAACGGTACGATGGCGGGGTATTGTTAATCAGAGGTTACCATCCCTGCCTTTCGGTGCGGAATTGGGCTTACCGCACCAGCACGTTCCTGAATTGCCAGGGATCGCTGCTGTCGATGTCCTCCGGGAACAGGCCCGGCCGGTCGGTCAGCGGCGTCCAGTCGGTATAGTAACCTTTCACCGGACCGAGATAGGGCATCTGGATCTCGAGGCAGCGGCGGAAATCCATCTCGTCGGCTTCGACGATGCCCTCGTTCGGATTTTCCAGCGCCCACACCATGCCGGCGAGCACTGCCGAGGAAACCTGCATGCCGGTGGCGTTCTGATAGGGCGCGATCCGCCGCGTCTCCTCGATCGAAAGCTGCGATCCGTACCAGTAGGCATTCCTGGCGTGACCGTAGAGCAGCACGCCCAGTTCATCGATGCCGTCCACGATTTCGTTCTCGTCCAGGATGTGCCATTTCGGTTGCATCTTGCCGGTCGCGCCGAAAATCTCGTGCAGCGACAGCACCGCATCGTTGGCCGGATGATAGGCGTAATGGCAGGTCGGGCGGTACACCACGCGCTGGCCGTCGCGCACCGTGAAATAGTCGGCGATTGAGATCGACTCGTTGTGGGTGACGAGGAAGCCGTATTGCGCGCCTGGTGTCGGGCACCAGGAGCGCACCCGGGTGTTGGCACCGGGCTGCAGCAAATAGATCGCGGCCCCGCAGCCGGTCTCGTGCTTGCGGCCGTTGTCCGGCATCCACTTCTCGTGGGTGCCCCAGCCGAGTTCGGCCGGCTGCATGCCCTCGGACACGAAGCCTTCGACCGACCAGGTGTTGACGAACACGTTCATCGGCTTTGGCTTCCTCGAGCGCTGGGTGTCGCGTTCGGCGATATGGATGCCCTTGACGCCGAGCTTGTGGGCAAGCTGACCCCAGCCCTCGCGGCTCTTCGGCTCGTTGAACGGCGTATTGGTGTCGCGCGCTATGTCGAGCAGCGCCTGCTTGACGAACCACGACACCATGCCCGGATTGGCGCCGCAGGTGGACACCGCGGTCAGGCCACCCGGGCTCTTGTGCTTGGCCGCCAGCAATGTCTCGCGCAGCGCGTAGTTCGAGCGCTTCTCGGGCCCGATATTCCTGTCGAAATAGAAGCCGAGCCACGGCTCGACCACCGTGTCGATATAGAGCGCGCCGATCTCGCGGCACATGGTCATGATGTCGACCGAGGAGGTGTCGACCGACAAATTGACGCAAAAGCCCTGGCCGCCGCCGGCAGTCAACAACGGCACCAGCACCTCGCGGTAGTTGTCGCGGGTGACGCCCTGCTTGATGAAGCGCACGCCGTGCTGCTTGGCGAGTTCGCCGTCCTCATGCGGATCGATGATGACGAAACGCGACTTGTCATAGTCGAAATGCCGTTCGATCAGCGGCAGGGTGCCCTTGCCGATCGAGCCGAAGCCGATCATGACAATGGGTCCGGAAATCTTCGCGTGGATTGGCGAGGGCGGGCTCATCTATGGTCTCCAGGGGACAGCGAGGGCAGGGCCAGGCAACGGAACGGGAATCAGGCAGCGCGTCGCCTAGCGGTAACTTCGATCTCAACCTTCATCTCGGGCTTGTACAAGCCGGCAACAACCAGCAGCGTCGCGGCCGGGCGGATCTCGCCGAGAATTTCGCCGCAGATCGCGAAATGGGCCTCTGCATCCTTGCGGTCGGTGATGTAGTAGGTCGCCCGAACGATATCCGCCATGGCGAAGCCGCTTTCCTCGAGCGTGGCCTCGATGGTCCTGAAGCAATTACGTGACTGGCTCGTGATATCCGCCGGCATGATCATGGTGTCATAATCGTAGCCGGTGGTGCCGGCGACGAAGGCGAAATCGCCGTCGATCACCGCGCGGCTATAGCCGGCGGTCTTCTCGAAGGGCGAGCCGGTGGAAATCAGGCGGCGGGGCATCAGAACCTCGGTCCAAGCTGGATCGGAAGCGGGATTGGCGCGGTTTAAGGGCTTTTCCCGGATACGCGCAACCCCTTGCGGGTTCATCGGGATGGCGGGGTCACGTCGGAGGCCGGGGGCGTAGCGCCGCCCCAACGGCGCATGAAGATGTCCCTGAGGATCATCACCGAAATCATGATCAGCAAGACCGTTGTGATCGTGCTGCGGAAGTGCGAGTGCGCGCCGTCGCGTCGCGTGGGAAGTGTCTCGGGCACGGTTCTACGCCACGTGCTGCACGAGCTGCGCTTTCCCGGCGCGGCTCGGCTTCGGTTTCGGCAGCAGTGCGCCGGTGGCGACGATTATTCCCGAGGCGCCGCCGAGCGCGCCTTCGCACAGTTCGAGGCCGAGCAGGCGATCGTGCTCGAATGGGCCGGGCAGGGACAATTCGCCGGCCTTGGCGGCAGAGAAGCCGAAGCGGGCGTAGTAAGGCGCATCGCCGAGCAGGATAATCGCGCGATGACCACGTGCCTTCGCCGCCGCGAGCGCGTGCTCCACCAGCGCGACTCCGACGCCGAGCTTGCGGAAGGAATTTTCAACCGCCAGCGGGCCCAGCATGAGCGCCGGGATGCCCCCGGCGCTGACGTGCCACAACCGCACGGTCCCGGCCAGCCGGCCCTGGCGCATGGCCGAAAGAGCAAGGCCTTCGGCGGGCGCACGTCCATCGCGCAGCCGCTGGCAGGTGCGCAGATGGCGGTTAGCGCCAAAGCAGGCATCCAGCAGCGTTTCGCGCGCGACGGCGTCCGAAGCTCGCTCGGCACGGATCACGAACGGGGCCGCATCGGGGGTGAGGGCAACAGCGGTCTTTCGAGCAGCAGTCATGGCGCGTCAGTCCTCGCTTGCCACGGCCGCGGGCCGCAGAAGCGTTGTCGGAAAATTTCGGATGCGAGGAGTGGAAGCCGGCGCGCCGGCTCCCTTTTTCAGGCCTCAGGAGAGGCCGGTCAAATGTGGTAGGTCTTCAGCGGCGGGATGCCGTTAAAGGCTACCGACGAGTAGGTCGACGTATAGGCGCCGGTGCCTTCAATCAGCAGCTTGTCGCCGATTTCGAGCGTTACCGGGAGCGGATACGGCATCTTCTCGTACAACACGTCGGCGGAATCGCAGGTCGGGCCTGCCAGCACGCACGGCGTCATCTCCGCACCGTCATGCGGCGTGCGGATCGCGTAGCGGATCGATTCGTCCATCGTCTCGGCGAGGCCGCCGAACTTGCCGATGTCGAGATATACCCAGCGCACTTCGTCCTCGTCGCTCTTCCTGGATATCAGGACGACTTCGGTCTCGATCACGCCGGCATTGCCGACCATGCCGCGGCCCGGCTCGATGATCGTCTCCGGGATCTGGTTGCCGAAGTGCTTGCGCAGCGCACGGAAGATCGACCGGCCGTACTGCACGACCGGAGGAACGTCCTTGAGGTACCTGGTCGGAAATCCGCCGCCCATGTTGACCATTGACAGGTTGATGCCGCGTTCGGCGCAATCACGAAAGACCGTGGAGGCCATGGCCAGCGCGCGATCCCATGCCTTTACCTTGCGCTGTTGCGAGCCGACATGGAACGAGATGCCGCATGGCTCCAGGCCGAGGTGCTTGGCGAGGTCAAGCACCTCGACCGCCATCTCCGGATCACAGCCGAATTTGCGCGACAGCGGCCATTCGGCGCCGGCGCAGTCATAGAGGATGCGGCAGAACACCTTGGCGCCAGGGGCGGCGCGGGCGATCTTCTCGACCTCGGCTGAGCAATCGACCGCGAACAGGCGAATGCCAAGCGCGAAGGCGCGCGCGATATCGCGCTCCTTCTTGATCGTGTTGCCAAAGGAGATGCGGTCCGGCGACGCACCGGCGGCCAGCGCCATTTCGATCTCGGCGACCGTCGCGGTATCGAAGCAGGAGCCCATCGAGGCGAGCAGCGACAGCACCTCGGGCGCCGGGTTGGCCTTCACCGCGTAGAACACGCGGCTGTCCGGCAGCGCCTTGGAGAAGGTCTGGTAGTTCTCGCGCACGATTTCCAGGTCGACGACGAGGCACGGCTCGGTGTCCTGGCCCTCGCTGCGGCGGGTGCGCAGGAATTCCTGAATACGTTCGGTCATAGCACTCTCCCAAACGGTCCCAGCGACGGGGTTCCGTTCAAAATGGTTCTCGGACATGAGTGCTTCGGCATTTGTCGCATGATGGAGACGCGACGAAGCCTTGAACTCAGACCGAACTGTGCTGCCGTGGATTGGTTGGGAAGGATCCCGCCCGCACACCTGGCAATGAAGGACAAGCCTTTTCAGTAGCCCGCGCCGGCGGTGG
>JAGXAJ010000027.1 GCA_018971625.1 Pseudomonadota bacterium | reverse complement strand
ATCCGGAAATCGCCGAGATGCAGGCGCGCGCCATCTTTGAAGCCGCGGTCGAAGCCGGCAAGCGCACCGGCAAGGCGGTCGGCCTCGAGGTGATGGTGCCGCTGATCGCAACCAAAGCGGAGTTCGATCTGGTCAAGGCCCGGATCGACGCCACCGCCCAGTCGGTGATGAAGGAAACCGGCGTCAAGCTGAACTACCATGTCGGCACCATGATCGAACTGCCGCGCGCCTGTTTACTGGCCGGCGACGTGGCCAGGACCGCGGAGTTCTTCTCGTTCGGCACCAACGACCTGACCCAGACCACCTACGGCATCAGCCGGGACGACGCCGCCGGATTCCTCGGCATCTACATCGCCAAGGGTATCCTGGAGATCGATCCGTTCATTTCGCTCGATCGCGACGGCGTCGGCGAACTGATCAGGATCGGCGTCGAGCGCGGCCGCAAGACCCGGTCCGATCTCAAGGTCGGCATTTGCGGCGAGCACGGCGGCGATCCGGCATCAGTGGCGTTCTGTCACGAGATCGGCCTCGATTACGTCTCTTGCTCGCCCTACCGCGTGCCGATCGCGCGGCTTGCTGCAGCACAGGCCGCGCTCGGCAAGGTGGCCGCCGGTCAGGCGTGAGTCGGTTGATTGCCTCTGTCTCGATTAACACTCGGCGTCATGCCCGGACTTGTTCCGGGCATCCACGTCTTCGCGCGCTTGTTGAGCGCCGAGATAAATCCCGGGAACATTCATCACGCAAACAATTTCTTCAGCATTTCCGTTGACGCGATATTTACCACTTCGTTCGAGCGTTCATTTACCAACAGTTTCGATGGCACGGACGCAGATGCCGCCAATCCTTGCGTGTATCCGCGTTGCATCACCGATTAACTCCCTCGCAACCTAAATTCGATAACACCAAAAAAGATCGAATTGCACGGATGTACTGAGTTCGGTCGCGTGTGTGTGCGTAGCGTTGCGTGAGCGTTTCCATGTTAGGTGTGCGTAACCGGCCGAAGGGCGCGCGTTTCGCGTTCTTCGGCCTCGGTCTCTGCGCCTTCGCATTGACCCCGACCCAGGTCGGCTATCAGGATATTGGATCGCTGTTGGCCCGGCAGCCCGGCGTCGCAGAGCGCTGGCAAAAGCGGGTGTTCTCCGCCGTCAGCACCATTCAGGTCGCCACCTACAGCTTCGGCCGGCCGATCGGGACCTCGTTGCCGCAAACTTCGCTCTTCCAGTTGGCAAGCTTCGACAACCGCGCGCCCGGCAATAGCAGCGACATCACCGGCTCGATCAATCGCAATCCGCTGGCGCAAGGCGCGCTGCGCTACCAGGCCTCCGATTTTCCAAAGGTCGATCGCACCTTGAAGGGCGATCGCCTGGTCACCCCGCCGCCGCGCGAGACCACGGCACCCGCCGACAAGGCGCTGCAGCTCGAGGATCCGTCGACCTCGAATGCGTCGGTGCAGGGCGCGAAAACCGCCGAGGCGCCGCCCCAGGACCGTCAGCCGCTTGATCCCGAGTTGCGGGATGCGCTGAGCGCGCCGCCACTGGCACAATACGATGTCTCGCTGTCGCTTGAGGCGCAGCCGCTCGACGATCTGAAGATTGATGCCGAGGTTGTTCCGCTGGAGCCTGCGCCGCCGCACGACGGTTTCTCGGTCAAGACCGCGAGCCTTTTCTTTGGAAGTTCCTCGCTCGGCGCGCCGGCCGAAAGCATCGAAAGCTGGCAGCCCGGCGAAGCGCCCACGGTGGTGACGCCCGCGCCAGATCCCGACATGAAGATGGCGTCGCTATCGCCGGCCACGAACGAGCCTGCCGACAGTGGCGAAAGCGTCGCGGCCAAAGGCGAGGTCAATGCCGACAATCAGCACACCAAGACGCCGGCCGAGCGACTCGGCCTGTTCGACGAGAAGTCGCGCGCCAAGTCGGAAAAATGCCTCGCAGAAGCGGTTTACTTCGAAGCCCGCGGCGAAGCAGTGCGCGGCCAGATCGCAGTGGCGCAGGTGGTGATGAACCGTGTGTTCTCGGGCTTCTACCCGACAACGGTGTGCGGCGTGGTTTATCAGAACAAGTACCATCACATGGCCTGCCAATTTACCTTCGCTTGCGACGGTGTCCCCGACGTCGTGCGCGAACCCGATATGTGGGACCGCGCCAAAAGGATCGCGAAAGCGATGCTTGACGGTGAGCTTTGGCTGCCCGAAGTCGGCAAGTCTACCCACTATCATGCCTATTGGGTGCACCCCTCCTGGGTCTCTGAGATGAAGAAGATGTACAAATTCGGCGTACACACTTTCTACCGTCCCCGCGCCTGGGGCGACGGCAGCGACGCGCCGAGTTGGGGCACGCCGGCGCAAACCGCCGAGATTTCGGCCGAACTCGCCGAGGCGGCCAAGAGCACCGCGGAACAGTCGGAAACCACGGTGCGGCGCTAGGCGCGGTTCACGAGGCGATGTCGAGCGCAACGTCGAAATTCGGCGCCGAATGCGTCAGTGCACCGGCCGACGCATAGTCCACGCCAGTCGATGCGATCCTGGCGATCGAATCCTGGGTGACGCCGCCGGACGCCTCCAGTACCACGCGCCCCTTTGCCAGCTTCACGGCCTCGGTCAGGGCCGCAATATCCATGTTATCGAGCAGCACGACGTCGGCCGTTCCGGTGTCGAGCACTTCGCGTAATTGGGCCAGTGTATCGACCTCGATCTCGATCTTCACGAGATGCCCGATATGCGACCGCGCGCGTTGCAATACGGGTCGGATGCCGCCCGCGACCGCGATGTGGTTGTCCTTGATCAGGATCGCGTCATCGAGCCCGAAACGGTGGTTGAAGCCGCCGCCGCACCGCACGGCATATTTCTCGAGCGCGCGCAGGCCTGGCGTAGTCTTGCGCGTGCAGCAGATGCGCATTTTGGTGCCAGCGGTGTGGCGGACATATTCGGCGGTAAGCGTCGCGACGCCGGAGAGCCGGCCGACAAAATTCAGCGCGGCGCGTTCGCCCGACAATACCGCACGCGCTGGCCCGGAAATGCTCAGCACACGGACTCCTGCGGCAACCGCGCCGCCGTCGCGGGCATGGGCTTCGATGCTGATATCCGGCGACAGCTTTTGGAAGATCGCCACCGCCAGCGGCAGACCCGCGATCACTCCGGATTGACGCGCGACCATGATGGCGTGGACATGGGTCGATTCAGGAATCGTGGCTATCGAGGTGATGTCGCCGGCGCGGCCGAGATCTTCATCAAGGGCGCGCTGCACCGCCTCGTCGATGGCGAGCGGCGACAGGAATGCATCATGTTGCAGGAGCGAAGCAGGCGTCATGTCCATGTTTCCAGTCGGTATTCCAGGTCGGTTTGCTGCTTCAGGCAATCAGCGGCTGGATCCATCGCGGCGACGCTCGCTCGGACAACGACGCCGCGGTTTCCCGCGCGGTAGCAAGTGTGGTCAGTGTGCGCTGCGCGAGATCGGGATTCTGGGCTGGAAAGTCTGCACGGTAATGCGCGCCGCGGCTTTCGCGGCGTGCCCATGCCGCCGCTGCCACCAAGAGCGCGGTGGTTGCCATATTGCGTAGTGCGATATTGCCAGTGTCGCGCTCGATTGCGGCAAACGTTCGCACTGCTTCCGCGAGCCGGTCATGGTCACGGATCACGCCGACATGCGATGTCATCATTCCCCGCAAATTGGCCCCGGTGAGCGGCGGCATCGCGCAATTCCGCGGCGTCGCCATCACAGCCGGGAAGCGGGCAGGGGTCGCAAAGTTATGACCGCTGATATCTTCCGCGATACGCGCGGCAAAGACCACTGCCTCAAGCAGCGAATTCGATGCCAGCCGATTGGCGCCATGCGCGCCGGTGCAGGCGACTTCGCCGCCGGCCCATAGCCCCTTCAGCGAACTGCGGCCGCGCGCATCCACTGCGACGCCGCCCATGTGATAATGCGCGGCGGGTGCTATCGGGATCGGCTGCGTCGCCGGATCGATTCCGGCCGAGATGCAGGTTGCATGGACGGTTGGGAATTTTTCGGCGAAACGTTTGCCAAGCGAGGCGGTGGCGTCGAGGAATGCGCCGCGGCCCGAGGCGATTTCCGCGAATACGCCGCGCGCCACGATGTCCCGCGGCGCCAGTTCCGCGAGCCTGTGCCGCGGCTGCATGAAACGCTCGCCCTTGCCGTTGACCAGCGTCGCGCCTTCGCCACGCAGTGCTTCGGTCGCCAATGGCGCCGGATCGCGGCCGATCATGATCGCAGTCGGGTGGAACTGCACGAACTCCGGGTCGGCGATTACCGCGCCCGCGCGTGCGGCGATCGCAAGTCCGAGGCCGCCGGCTTCCACCGGATTGGTGGTCACGGAATAGAGATGTCCGATACCTCCGGTCGCCAACACCACCGCGCGCGCCGCGATGTTCACGGGCTTCGCGCTGAGATCGGCTGCTTGACGCAATTGCAGGCCGGTGACCGCGTCGCCATCGGTCAGCAGTGCCTCGGCTACATAACCTTCGACAACCCGGATCGAGGTTGTCGCGCGCACAGCTTCGATCAGGGCCGCGATGATCGCCCGGCCGGCCATGTCGCCGCGCACATGCACGATGCGGCGCGCGGAATGCGCGGCTTCCTGTGACACAGCGAGGCTGCCCCCGAGGTCGCGATCGAATGGCACGCCATATTGCAGGAGATCATGGATGCGCGCGGGAGCCTCGCGCACCAGTTCAAGGGCGATTGCCTCGTCGACCAAGCCCGCGCCAGCCGCAATCGTATCGATGGCATGCGCTTCCGCGCTGTCTCCCTCGGCAATTGCCGCGGCGATACCGCCCTGCGCCCATGCCGTGGAGGCGCCTTCGCCCAGTGGAGCTGCGGAAACCAAGATGACCGGACGCGGGGCGAGTTTCAGCCCGCAGAACAGGCCGGCAAGGCCACCGCCGACGATAACGACGTCGTTATTGGAGTTGTCGATCAGTTCGTGATGCTGGCTCGGCATGCTCGCCTTCAGTTCCTGTTGGTGCGCCTATGCGTGGCCGACGGAGATCAGTTCCGCAGATTGATCATCCGCTCTACCGATCGTCGTGCCTTTGCGGCGATCGCGGGATCGATGGTCACTTCCTCACGCAGGCCGAGCAGGCTGTCCAAAATTTTCGGCAGCGTGATCCGCTTCATGTGCGGGCACAGATTGCAGGGCCGCACCATCTCGACATCGGGCAGCTCGGCCTGGACGTTGTCGGCCATCGAGCATTCGGTGATCATCACCACGCGTTTGGGATGCTTGTTGCGGACCCAGTTGATCATGTGCGCGGTAGAACCAGTGAAATCGGCCTCCGCCAGTACGTCGGGCGGACATTCCGGATGCGCGATGATCTGCACCGACGGATCTGCTTCGCGATAGGCGCGCAGCTCATCGCCGGTAAAACGCTCATGCACCTCGCAGGCGCCTTTCCAGGCGATGATCTTCACAGCGGTTTGCGACGCGACATATTTCGCCAGATACTGGTCCGGCAGAAAAATCACCGTCGGCGCATTAAGGCTCTCGACCACCTGAAGTGCGTTCGAGGATGTGCAGCAAATGTCGACCTCCGCCTTCACGTCGGCCGATGTGTTGACATAGGCCACCACGGGCGCGCCGGGAAAGCGCTCGCGCAACAGTCGTACGTCGGCGCCGGTGATGCTCGAAGCCAGCGAGCAGCCGGCGCGGGAATCCGGGATCAGGACCGTCTTGTCGGGGTTCAATATCTTCGAGGTCTCCGCCATGAAGTGAACGCCGCATTGCACGATGATGTCGGACTTTACCTTGGTGGCCTCGAGCGCGAGCTGCAGCGAGTCGCCGCCAACATCGGCGACGCAATGAAATATTTCCGGCGTCTGGTAATTATGCGCCAGGATGACCGCATTGCGCTCCTGTTTCAGGTCGTTGATGGCCTTGATGTAGGGCGCCATCAACGGCCATTCGATCGGGGAGATCACCTTCTCGACCCGACGATAAAGATGCGCGGTGGCGCGCTCGACTTGGGGACTCCATTCTAGCGCCGGCGGCGGTAGCGCTGCCACGCGCCTGGCGGCACTCAAGCTGTCGTGCAACAGCGTGGAGGAGTGGTCAGCTCGCTTGTCGAAGTCTTGGGGACCGTAAATTCCAGCGATCGGCATGGCAGCCTCCTCGGTACAATATGCTCAATGTGAGCATATTAGAGTTCTGAGACAGCCGGCCACCATGGCCGGTATCGGTAAAGCAACCTTCTCGATCAGCCAAACCAAGCCGCAATACCACGGGCCGGGTACGTCATGGGGGGTTATCCTCATAACGAGCAAATCAAAGATAGCATGGCGACTTCACCTTCGCCAGACGTCGGAACTGTTAAATTTTCAGCCTGGCCCTCGGCGATCGCATTCGGTGTCGTGACCGGCCTGGCTCTCGACGGTACCCGACCTCGAGCCTGGTTATGCTGATGTTCGGAACGCGCTGGCTTGCGACGCCGTACGGGCTTCGCGTTCTTCAGCCATCAGGTCGGGGTTTCCTCGGTGGATTGCTCGGCGGCATCGTGTTCGAGAATTCGGTTCGTACATGCCGAACTGGTGGCTTTCGGCGTGATGTCGGCGCTGCTGCCCATCGTCGAGCAACCGGTCGCGCGTGCGGTTGCACAACCGGCCTGATCCGTTCAATCTGAAGGAAATTCGGACCATTGGGCGAGGAGTTGGCGTTGGCAACGTTCAAGGCGATCAGAATCGACAAGGCGGAAAAAGGCACGGCCGCCGCACTCACCCGATTTGACGAAGCCGAATTGATGGAGGGCGACGTCACGGTCGGGGTCGAATGGTCGACGTTGAACTACAAGGACGGTCTCGCTGTCACCGGCAAGGTGCCGGTGGTGCGCCGCTTCCCGATGATCGCTGGCATCGATTTCGCGGGCACCGTCGAGCGGTCGTCGCATCCGCAATGGAAGGCCGGCGACAAGGTGATCTGCAACGGTTGGGGCATGGGCGAGACCCATCTTGGCGCCTATGCCGAGAAGGCGCGCGTCAAGGGTGATTGGCTGGTGCGCCTGCCCGAAGGCATGTCAACGCGCGATGCGATGGCAATCGGCACCGCCGGCTACACTGCAATGCTTGCGGTGCTGGCATTGGAAAAACATGGCCTGACGCCCAAGCGAGGCCCGATCGTCGTTACCGGCGCAGCCGGCGGCGTCGGCTCGGTCGCAACTGCGGTACTCTCGAAGCTTGGCTATCACGTCATCGCCTCGACCGGCCGGCAATCGGAAGCGGACTATCTGAAAAGCCTCGGCGCGGCAGAAGTGATCGATCGCAGCGAACTCTCGGGTCCGGCCAAGCCGCTGGCGAAAGAGCGCTGGGCGGGGGGCATCGACAGCGTGGGATCGACCACGCTCGCCAATCTGCTATCGATGACGAAATATGCGGGTGCAATCGCCGCCTGCGGCCTGGCCGCCGGCATGGACCTGCCATCCTCGGTCGCGCCGTTTATTTTGCGCGGCGTGTGTCTGTTAGGCATCGATTCCGTGATGTGCCCGATCGAACTGCGCAAGGTGGCCTGGAGCCGCTTGGCCAACGACCTGGATCGAACAAAACTTACTGAAATTACTCATGAAATTGACCTCGATGAAGTTATCGGGGCAGGGGCCAAAATCCTCGCAGGCCAGGTCCGCGGTCGAATTGTGGTAAAAATTGTCTAACGGCGTTCAGACTTTACCAACTAACCTGCTCCAATGTTGCCATGGTTGTTATGGTAAGCAGCGGGTAAAGAAGCGTCTGGCGGTTACCCGGGCTCGGTGAGAGTTGGAGTTGCAGCATGCTTGCGCGTTTGGTGTTGGGAACGGTCACGGCCGGTGCGATGATCGCCCCTGCGCTCGCCGGAATGATGAACGCCGACGAAGCCCGCAGGTTCGTGGCCGGCAAGATCTTCGCGTTCACCTGCTTCGATGGCACCCGCGGCGCGGGCCGGATCCTCGACGACATGGGCGCGATCGGTTCGGTGCAGTTTTCAGGCTCCGGTCCGGTTCGCCACATCCGGCTGCCGGGCAACACGCTCCAGGTCCGCGGTCAGTCAGTGTGCGCGTCGATCAAGGGCATTCCGTTTGAACCGTGCTTCGATCTCGACAAGAAAGATGAAGTCAGCTTTCGTGGCTCGGTGTCGGGCATGAGCTTCGCCTATTGCGACTTCCATCACCAGGGCGGCGCGGCCCAGATGCTGATGGCCCGCGCAGTGGCGCGACCGCGTTTGCGACGTCGGGCGGAATCGTCGAGTGAAGCGTCGCGGACCGAGGTGTCGGCGCGCGTGGAAACGCCGCGGGTCGAGAGTGCTACCATCGAACCGGTCAAGTCCGGAACGCAACCGGGGCCGGCGAAGTCGGAAAGCGCGTTGGAACTGCGCCGCTCGACCGAGTGATGCGGTGGGCGCAATCATCTCGGCAATCATCCCGCATTGAGGAACGATCGCGCTTCATACTTTGAGCCGTAATACTTTGAGCCGTATGCGATCCATGGCCGGAACCCTAAAAACCGCTGCTGCGGCTGCGAGGCGCGGTCATATGGGTTCTGTCTTGGCAGCAACTTCCGCTTCAGCTTTGCCGACAATCAAAAAGGCTTGGGTCGGCCAACGCGTGGGTCCGGCATGCCGCTACATTATTTTCGTGGCAGTCGTGGCCGCTATTCGCGATACGACGGCGCAATAGGGGCGGTTGGTTGCGGCTGCCCGCGAAACAGGATGCGCTGGTAGAGCCAGCCGATCGCGACCAGCACGAACCCAGGCACATGAACGATAGCGCCCGGTAGACCCCGGTTAGCGTCGACATGTCGATCACGAAGGCTTTGACGATCGTCAGCGCGATCACCACTGCGGATGCCAGCCGGGCGCGCTGTGAATCAACCAGAATACCGATCGCGAGCAGAATGACTCCGAACGCCAGCCAAATGATCGAATAGGTGTATTGCTCGGCGCCGGTCGTGCCACGATAACGCCGCCACGCCGTATCCCCAAAGCAGCCAGTTGAAGATCGGCGTGGTGCCGACAGCGTCGCCGGCGATCCGCGGCTCGTACACGGTGCGCATGACGACGATCGCGGCGAGAATGGCCGCCAGCGAGCGCAGAAAGGGGATCGGCCGCTGCATCGAGACCCATGCGGTGCCCAACGACATCAGCGCGATGGCGATCGAGAGCATGCCCTTGTCGAGCGCAAATGTCAGCGCCAGCGCCAGCGCACTCAGCGTGCCCGTAGTCTTGGCCGCGACAATGAGCGCGACCACGGCAACCATCAGCGAGAAAAAATCGAACATCGAGTCTCTCGGCAACCGGCCCGACGTCTGAGCTGCGTCAAAATTCTCTTGGTCAAAATTATTCCACGAGAGACTGCTCAGCGCCGGCCGCGAACCCGAAGACCCGGCGCCGGCCGCTCCTGCAAAACCTCGCGCCGAAATCGAAACAGTGCGGCGGGCCGTCCTCCGGTTTGTGTTGACATCACCCCGGTCGGTTCGACCAACGCACCGGATTCCACCAGCCGGCGGAAATTCTGCTTGTGCAGATGTCGGCCCGAAATGGCCTCCACGGTCCGCTGTAATTCAGTAAGTGTAAATTCGGACGGCAAAAGTTCAAACACCACCGGCCGGTATTTCAGTTTGGCGCGCAACCGCGCAATCGCGGTCGCCAAAATGCGCCGGTGGTCGAAACGCATCGGCACGCCGAGGCTGGGCATCGCCGGGCGCGCCAGCGCCGCCGGCCGACCGTCGCGTCGCGCTTCTTCGATCAATCCGGCTTCGTAGAGCATCTCGTAGCGGTCGAGCACGCGTTCCTCGTCCCAATTCCCGCCCTCGCCGCCGAAATACAGCCGGACGCGATCCTTGCGGCTTAGCGCGCGCCTGCTGCCGGCTGTCTCGACCTGCGCCGCCCAATGCTTAAGCGCCGGAAGCATGCTGCGTTCGATGATCTCAGGCCGGGATTCCCGCCAGTCTTCCCACGGGAAGTAGCGATACCAGGGTTCGAAGGCGGCGCCTTGCGCGCGGGAAGCATTGTCGGCCGCGCGCGTCAGCGCGAGATAGCCGATCGAGGCCATATGCGCGTCGGTGTCGCCGGCCTTGGTATGGCGGCCGCGATCGCCGAACGTGTAGAGCTGTTCGACATAACCGAGATGCAATCCAGCCTGTTCTTCCACCCAAGCGCGCAGACCGATCTCGAAAGTACGATGGGCGACCGCGTCGAACGGGCCGAACGGCAGACCTGCGAGTTTGTCACCGTCGCTGCCTTGGGCGATCAGGACCAGCGGTTCGTTGCCCTCGATCGCGACGATGGCGGCGGTCAGCCCGATTTCGATCGGTGTCAGAGGCTTTTCACTCATCCAATATCCCGAAGCCGAAGTCCGTCACGTTCCGCAGCGCAACCTAGCACGAACTTCGGATCGGAAATGGCACATGACAGTCAGTCGATGTCGACGCGGAACGGACGGCCCTCGACCAGCAGATTGCCCGGACCCATTTGCTCGAGCGCGTGCAGCATCCGGCCCTCGCGTCTGAGCGCCTTGTCGGCGAGGCTGACGATCAACCGGTTCGGCGATGCGACGGGGGAGGCGGCGCGGATCTGCCGGGCGATCGCGATCTCGTCGCGATGCGGGTTGAGCATGCAGGCGGCGGCAAATGCGCTGGCGGTCGAGCGGCTGATACCGGCATAGCAGTGCACCACCATCGGCGCGCGGCGGTCCCAGCCGCGCACGAAGTTCAGCACCTGTTCGATATGGATTGCCGAGGGCGCAATAAAACCCTCCATCTGTTCGTTGATGTCGTCCACCGCGACCTTCAGGTGATTGGCTTCGAGCACCGATTGCGGCCGCTGCACCTGATCGACTCTCGCCATCATGGTCAGAATATGGCTGGCGCCAGTAGCCTTGACGGTCTCAGGCAGGGCGGCTAGCGAGCAAACGTGAATCATGGCGTTCCTTCCGGCGCGATTATAGGGCTGCGCGACGGTTCCCGGAAGCCATCTGGCGGGCCGAAAAATAGACGCTTGGCGGGACAGGAAAATGCGCGACCCATGCTGATTGCGCACGGAGTTCATTTTTGATGCGTCTGCCGGAAGATCGACATCAATCGGAGACGCGTCCCTCGTTCAGCAACAAGGCATGGATAACTCGCCACCTGTCATGTCCTCTGGGCCGGAAGTTCAACAGCGGAGACTGCATGTCCTGGAGCTTGCAAAAAAACTCCAGCGCGTCTTTTGCGGTTGGCTGCCGATGATCAGGCTGGGTTTGAAGCCAGCGATCCCATTCCAGAAGAAGGAGGGATTTCCGTTCGTGGTACCTCATTGACTACGCGTCCTCGACTCGAAGAGGGGGAGGCCCTTGTAGGGCCCCGACAGTCCGCGCTGGTCATTTCGGGTATGCTGGTTCTGTTCGAGAACCGCTGAATGTAACGTCCAGAAGACGAATGGCTACCGCCGTGCCGATTCGCTGCTCCAGCATGCTCGAAAGAGCTTAAGGGTTTCTAAAATACATAACGGGTTCGATCCTTTAGTTCGATTTCCTAAGGCAAGGCGGATATCGACTGGCGCGGCTCGCAATGGGCAAAGTCATCCAGCACAGCGAAGCTGTCCGATAGATGTTCGTCATCGGCCATCTGTCGATCCTGCAGCCGCGCCGCACTCCTTGGCCGACCTGTCGAATGCGCGTGGCACCGGCTTAAACCCCCGAACGCCGCGGTCAAGGCTAAGCATCTGCAGACTTTATCGCGAAGCGTTGTCCCTTTGTTGACATCTGGGACTCGCTCGCTTGTGCGGTCCTTGCGTGAGACCAGCCGGCTGCGAAACAACCGGCAGGCCGTGTTGAAACCGCATCTCCGAGGTGTGATCTCGCCCGCCGCGAGAGCCTGGGAATAGCGCTCAAAACGCGGATCCCGGTAGTTCTACGATCTTGGCGCTATTCCGCGAATCACGGAGATTGACCAGACGCTCCCTGTCAGAGCGTTTCCTCCCTGAACCTTGGCCCGCCACGTTGGCGGGTTTTCTTTTTCCGTGCGTCGGCCGTTCGCCGTCCCGTGTGAATGCATTGCGGGCGAAAGGGCGCTTTGCACGGGCAGTGTTCAGTCCGGTTATCGCGGCTCTTCGGTCCACAGTTCGCGTTCGAGGTTCTGGCAGCTGCTGGCGTCAAGCCGCGCGTGGCACCACGGCAGTCCGGGTAGTGCTGAAATGCCACATGGAACAAAATGATAGGTCAAAACGTGACGTTGTGTTGACGAGCTGAACACGTTTCGTTTGCATGGAGAGCGCTGTGGGGGAAACATCATGCAAGCTCGCTGGTCTTTCATTCGTCGGCGCCGGCCGGTGGAGGAGCCGGCAAGAGCGCCAAGTATGACGTTTTCTCTTACGAGATAAAATTCGCCGTCGTAACGAGTGGAAGTATCAATCCGGTGTGGAAGCTCGTAAATCTCAATGCGGGGACAGGCAGTCTACCTCTCGCAAGTGCAGGCCGAACCCGCACGCATGATCTGACGCTGACGTTTGGGCCAGGGACCGACACTCCGGCGGATTTTGCTCTTCAGACTCATTTCACGGGCCGCATTGTGCAGGCCCTTCAGTCGTTGCAGTCGCCTCAGGTTCCGGCGCCGTCAGTCGCTCCATAGCGCGCGGATTCATAAAATCTGGGCGACTTCGTATGCACTTAAGGACACAGCGTCGCAAACCTTGCAAGCAATCGCTTCTCGGCCTTGGCCGCGGTCCACGGCGTCAAATAGTCTTCCTGCGTCGAAAGCGGCAAGCCGGGATCGCTGCCGAACAGACATTTGGCTTCGGCTTGCGAGAATCCAGCGAGCTGTGTTGCTTCCAGATAGGCTGCGCCGCGATCAGCTTCCTTGATCTGTTGCGTCATTTCGTCCGGTAACACCGGAGGCAGGCTGAAGCGGATATGAATCGCAGACAGCAGCCGCTTCTCGACCGCCTTGTAGTCGCCGCCAAGCACCGCCTTGAACGGCGAGATCATGTCGCCGATGACATATTCTGGCGCGTCATGCAGCAGGGCGGCAAGCCGGAAACGCGTATCGACGCGCGGTCGCTGCTCGCGCATGACCGCTTCGACCAAAAGCGTATGCTGTGCGACCGAGAAAATATGTGCGCCGCGAGTCTGTCCGTTCCAGCGCGCGACGCGCGCCAGGCCATGGGCGATATCGGCGATCTCGATATCAAGCGGAGAGGGGTCCATGAGATCGAGCCGCCGACCCGATAACATGCGCTGCCAGACTCGCGGCGAAGTGTCGGGCACGGCGCGTCGCCGGCCTGTCATTTGGCCTTGAGACGAGAGCTACGCGGCTTGCGGCCGCAGGTCTCGTGGCAGAAACACGTCACCAGATGGTCGTTGACCATGCCAGTCGCCTGCATGAAGGCATAGACAATGGTCGGTCCAACGAATTTGAATCCGCGCGTGGAAAGCTCCTTCGAGATTTTGGTCGATACCGGCGTCGAGGCCGGCACGCTGGCGGTGGTCTTGAACTGGTTGACCTTCGGTCTGCCGTCGATGAAGTCCCACAGGAATTTCGAGAAGCCCGGACCTTCGTCCATGATTTTGAGGTAGGATTTTGCGCTCGCCACCGCGCCCTCGATCTTGGCGCGGTTGCGGACGATGCCGACGTCGCTCATCAGCGCGTGGACTTTTTTGGCGTCGTAGCGGGCGATCTTCTCGGGCTGGAAATCGTCGAAGGCTTTGCGGAAATTCTCGCGCTTGCGCAGGATCGTGATCCAGGAAAGGCCGGCCTGAAAACCGTCGAGGATCAGCTTTTCATACAACGCGCGGTCGTCATATTCCGGCACGCCCCATTCGGTGTCGTGATAGTCCATGTAAAACGGATCCTCCCCCGGCCATGGACACCGCGTCAGACCATCGGTGTGCAGGCGCGCTGATCCGCTCATGCAGTTCGCTCACACGGTGGTTTGCTTCGGCGCGGCGCGCAAGGAATCGGGATCGGCGACGCGGATCGCCAGGCCGCCCGACATCAGCGGCGTTCCGGCATCGAGCGCGTCGATTGCCCGATCGGTTCTGATCAAGGCGAGACCGGCGCCGCCTGCGGACGAGCCCATGGTGCCGACCGGCTTGTCGCCCGCCACCACGGCGGTGCCGGGCTCCGGGGCCGCGCCCTCGAGCGCAACCCGCACCGTTCTGGTGCGCGCAGTGCCGCGATGCTGCATCCGCGACACCACTTCCTGGCCGACGTAGCAGCCTTTATCGAAATCAACGCCGTGCAGCCGGTCCATGTTGGTCTCGTGAGGAAACGCGTTGCCATAGGTAAAGTCGAGGCC
This sequence comes from Pseudomonadota bacterium, assembly GCA_018971625.1. Classification (GTDB taxonomy): domain Bacteria; phylum Pseudomonadota; class Alphaproteobacteria; order Rhizobiales; family Xanthobacteraceae; genus Bradyrhizobium. The sequence continues at coordinate 36,219 of JAGXAJ010000027.1, read as the reverse complement.
GCCGCGCGGTACGCCGGCTGCGATCCGGTGTGCATCGTAGGCAGCATTGTCGACCATCTCCGCACCGGCGAGATCTGCCACCTTCTGCGCGAGTCCCTCCGGCGCCAGAATGCGCCAACCGAGTGCGGCATGTCGCGGATCGGCAAAGGTCAGGTCGGGTTTTGTGGCAGGCTCGCCATCCCATACCGCCATCACGCCGAGGTCGTCGGACAGGTTTTCGACCGTAACCTTGGCGCGCAGCTTGTAGAAACCGAGCTTGTCGGCGAGGCCCTTTGCCAGCGCGCGGGGAGCGTCGATCAGGAAGCCGCCGCCATGGCCAGCCGGGGCCTCGGTGATGATGAAATCGACCGTGATCTTGCCTTGCGGCGTCAGCAGCGCGCCGAACCGGCCGAGGCCAGGACGAACCAACGTCACGTCCGTGGTGACGAGGCCGTTGAGAAAGTTGCGGGCGTCCTCGCCGCCCACCTTGACGACGCCTCGATCCGGTAGAAACGCTGCTTTCATTCGCGTAGGGCCTTCCTGAAGTCTTGCTTGTGGTCTGACGTAAATCTCGGAAACGTGGCTTTGGAAACCAAGGCTCGGATCCAAGGCTCGGAAATCCACGGCCTGGGAAAACGCTGATGGCGGATATCACATCGCAAGGTAAGGCGCTAAAGTATCGGGAACAAGGCCTGTGTGGCATCCAAACCCGGGCGTCGAGGACCAATGAATCAGCGTTTTGACACCATTCTAAAATCCGGCACCGTGGTCAATCAGGATGGCGAGGGCGTACGCGATATCGGCATTACCGCCGGTCGCATCGCCGCGATCGGTTCGCTGACGCAGGGATCGGCGGCCGAAGTGATCGACTGCAGGGGGCTGCACGTCCTGCCCGGGGTCATGGACACCCAGGTGCATTTCCGTGAACCGGGACTGATCCACAAGGAAGATCTCGAAACCGGTTCGCGTAGCGCCGTGATGGGCGGCGTCACCGCGGTATTCGAGATGCCCAACACAAATCCGCTCACCGTGACAGAAGCCACCTTCACCGACAAGGTGAAGCGCGGCTATCATCGCATGCATTGCGACTATGCATTCTTCATCGGCGGCACCCGCGAGAACGTGGAGCAACTGCCGGAGCTGGAACGCGCGCCCGGCTGCGCCGGCGTCAAGGTGTTCATCGGTTCGTCCACCGGGGCGCTATTGGTCGAGGATGACGAAAGCCTGCGGAGAATCTTTAAAGTGATCCGGCGCCGCGCCGCGTTCCACGCCGAGGATGAATACCGACTCAACGACCGCAAGCCGCTACGGATCGAAAACGATCCTCGCTCGCACCCTGTGTGGCGCGACGAGACCGCGGCGCTGATGGCGACGCAGCGGCTGGTCAAGCTCGCACACGAAACCGGAAAGCGCATCCACGTGCTGCATATCTCCACCAAAGAGGAGATCGAGTATCTCAGGGACCACAAGGACGTCGCCTCCTGCGAAGCGACGCCGCATCACCTGACCTTGGTGGCGCCGGAATGTTATGAGCGGCTCGGTACCCGCGCGCAGATGAATCCGCCGGTACGCTCGGCCGATCACCGCGACGGCATTTGGCGCGGGATCGAGCAGGGTATCGTCGACGTGCTCGGCTCCGACCACGCGCCGCACACGCTGGAGGAGAAGGCAAAGGTCTATCCGGCCTCGCCGTCGGGAATGCCCGGCGTGCAGACGCTGGTGCCGGTGATGCTTGACCACGTCAATGCCGGGCGATTGTCGCTGGCGCGGTTTGTCGACCTCACCAGCGCCGGCCCGGCGCGGCTCTTCAACATCGCCTGCAAGGGCCGCATCTCCGCAGGCTATGACGCTGATTTTACCGTGGTCGATCTCAAGCGCAGCGAAATCATCACCGACGAATGGGTGGCCTCGAAGGCCGGCTGGACGCCCTATGCCGGGGTCAGGGTCACGGGCTGGCCGGTCGGGACCTTCGTGCGCGGTCGCCGCGTGATGTGGCAGGGCGAATTGACCACACCCTCGAGCGGCGAGACGGTGCGGTTCCTGGAAACGTTGCAGGCGGAGGACAAATACTGACGGTATCCGCGAAGGCGGTCCTTCGAGCCGGATGATTGTTTACTGTTTCGACAGTGTGATCGAAAATTCGCCGTTGCGGACGCGCGCGGCGAGGCCTTCGACGAATTCCGCCACGGCGTCCTCGCCATAAGTGCCGACCAGCTCCGCGAATGCGGCGAACAGACTGGCTTGTGCGAGGCAATCGCCATCGACGCCGTCATGCCGTGCCTCGGCCCAGGCCTCGTTGAGATAGCTCAGCGCTGCCTTCTTCTGCTCGTGATCGGGCAGCGGGTCACAGGCGGTTGTGAAGGTCACTGGATGGCTCATGAAGCTCAACAGGCTTGGCGTTGCGCGATCCAGGGCGGAGCGCCTCGAACCAGCGTGGTTTAGCATGCGGTATGGGGCCGCCTAGACCAGTTCTTTAGGAAAGGTTAACGGCGCCGGAAAAGATCGATCCGATGCTCCCGATTTGGCACGGCGAGACCCAAAAGGAAAAAAGCCCTGCAATAAAGGCTAATTGGCATAGCGCGCCGTGAGGTCGCGCGAGATCTTGGCGCCCTCCTCGATATAGCGGCGGATCGCGACGCTGGCTGCGGGCGTGCAGGTCCTGTAGGTCTGCTGGAAGCCGTTATAGCCGCGGTTAAATCCCGCGATCATCCGGGTCCGGCGGTCGCCAGAGGGGGTTTCGGCATCGAGCAGCGCCTGCATCTCGTTGCGCCATTTTGGGCCTTCATTGGCGCCGCAGATGCCGCGCAGGTAATGCAATGCGCCGAGGATTTCGGCCAGCCGCTGCAGGTCACCGTCGAAAGGAGCCGGGGCATCCTCGGCCCGCGCCAAGCCGAAATTGCATACCGTGATCAGGAGGAGGGCGGCCAGGAAACGTTTCGACATGAATGGGTCCCGGAACCCCCGATGCCGAGGGGGTGCGCATGGCTAGCGGTATGCCTTCTCAACACGCTGGAAGCAAGGCGCGACGGATAGCGTTTTTCGAGCCCGTCAAAACCGGCTCGACGCCCCGATAAGGCGTCCGGCCGCATCGATGACCTGCTGCAGGCCGGCGGTGATTTTTAAGTCACCGAGCCTGTCAGGCGCGAGCCACTTGAAATCGTCATGTTCGCTGTTGAGACGCGGCTCCTGCCCGATCCAACGCGCGGCAAATGACATAATGAGATAATGCCCGCGTCCAGTTTCCGGCAGCACCTCGCGCCAGCCGGCCAGGCCTGCGATCTCGATTCGGAGCCCGGTTTCCTCGTCCACCTCACGATGCAGGGCGGTGTGCAGGGACTCGCCAAATTCGACCCGGCCGCCGGGCAGCGAATAAAACCCATGGGCTGGAGATTTCGCGCGCCGCACCAGCAGGACCTTGCCGTCGCGGAAAATCGCAGCACTGACGGCAAGCTGGGGATGCTGCGGCGGGATAAGTGCGGCCAAGGCGCGATTTCCGAAAGGGGGGTGCAATCGATGCGTGCGCGGGCGAGCTGGCAAATTTAGTCGGATCATGCCCGATCCGCGCCCGCAGGTCTAATCCAGCGCTGCCGGTCTCGCGGCCGTTAGTTGCTTTTCATGATGGTTTCGACGTCGGCCTCGGCGCCGCCGTTGATGACACCTCCGGCCAGCGCCACCAGCGGCTTGACCCAGATGGTGGCCTGTTCCGCCAACCTTGAACGGGTCTTGTCCTGTGTGGCCTCGCGCATCGCCGCGCCCACTGCGGTCAGGATCGAGGTCATCGCGGTGGTGAGATTGTCGAACTCGGCGCGGACACCGGTATCCGCGGCTCCATAGGCTTCGATTGCGAGATCACGCGCCTTGAAATTGGAGGCCGTGAAATGTTCGCAGTAGGACAGTGGCTGCCAACCGAGGAAATCCTCCGCGCATTCCGGCATATCCGGAATCATTTCCAGCAGCATGATGGCCTCGTTGAAATGATTCAGGTAATCGGTGGCGAGCCCGGTGCGCGGATTGATGTTGGCGGCGCGCAGCTGTTCGGCCCGCGCCTCGTCGGGGAGGTCCGGCAGGTTCGGCATCTGGCAATCGGATCGCGCCGGTGTGGCGGCCATTGAGGTCATCCGTTCCAGTCTTCACTGGTTGAGGTTAAAAGGTGCTGAACGGGATACCCATTTGAGCTTCAGAATGTGCGGACGATTCGTAATTACCACGCCTCCAGAGGCCCTACGGCAGGTATTTGGCTATGCGGAACAGCCGAATTTCCCGCCGCGGTTTAATATTGCACCCACGCAGCCGGTGCCGGTGATCATCATTGAAAATGGCGTCCGGCGTTTTCGGCTGATGCGCTGGGGGCTGCTCCCGGCCTGGGTCAAGGATCCGCGGCAGTTCTCGCTGGTGATCAATGCGCGGTCGGAAACCCTACTGGAAAAGCCAGCCTTCAAGAATGCGATCAAGCGCCGGCGCTGCCTGATTCCGGCCGATGGCTATTATGAGTGGCATGGTTTTGAAAATCGCAAGCGGCCATATTTCATCTATCGCCGCGACGGCCAACTATTCGGCTTTGCCGCACTGTCCGAGACCTGGATGGGCCCTAACGGCGAGGAAATGGACACGGTGGCAATCGTCACGACAGCCGCAAGCCCCGATCTGGCGGTGTTGCATCATCGCGTGCCCGTGACCATCGGGCCGGTTGACTTCGATCGCTGGCTCGACGGCCGCGCCCATGACGTGGAAACCGCGATGTCGCTGATGGTTGCGCCGCGCGTAGGCGAGTTCGCCTGGCACGAGATCTCGACACGGGTCAATCGCGTCGCCAATGACGACGTGCAATTGCTGCTGCCGATCACCGATGAGCAGCGCGAGGCTGAGAAACCCGCAGTGCCGAAGCGCGCCATGCCGCGCAAGCCGGCTCCACTGACTGACAATGACGGGCAGGGCTCTTTGTTTTGAAAAGGCTCTTGTTTTGAACCTTCATTGCGAGCGTTAGCGAAGCCATCCCGGGCAACGCATACGGGACTCGGTTTCTCCGACGGACGACTGCTCCTCGCTAGGTCGGGCGTCGGCTCGCGCCCGTCGAGCCATTTCGCGAAAGTCACGCGCTACTGGTCCTCGATCTCGGCGATGGTCAGCGCCGGGCTGGATGCCGGAGCCATCACAGCACCTTGCCGGGATTCATGATGCCGAGCGGATCGAGCATCGCCTTGATGCCGCGCATCAGCTCGATCGCGACCTTGTCCTTGACCTCAGGCAATTCATTGCGCTTGAGTACGCCGATGCCGTGCTCGGCTGAAATTGATCCGCCCATCCGCATCACGATTTCGAACACCACCGCGTTGACCTCGTGCCAGCGCGCGAGAAAGTCCGCGGCATTGCCGCCGACGGGCTGACTGACATTGTAGTGGATGTTGCCGTCGCCGAGATGGCCGAACGGCACCGGACGCGCGCCCGGGATCAGCTTTACCACCGCGGCATCGGCTTCGGCGATGAAATCGGGTACGGCTGCGACCGGCACCGAAATGTCGTGCTTGATCGAGCCGCCTTCCGGCTTCTGCGCCGCCGACATCTCGTCGCGCAGTTTCCAGAACGCCTGGCGCTGGCTTAAGTTTGCCGCGATCACGGCGTCATCGAGGATGCCGTCCTCCAGCCCCTGTGCGAGAATCGATTCGAGCGCCGCGCGGGCATCGTCATAGGACGACGACAACTCCATTAGCACATACCATGGATGCCGGCTTGCCATGGGATTGCGGACGTCGATGCCATGGCGAACGCTGAAATCGACGGCGACGTCGGCGAGCAGTTCGAAGCTGGTCAGGCTGCCGGCCGCGATGCCCTGCGACAGCGTCAGCAGTTTCAAGGCTCGCGCCGGCGATTTCAGGCCGACAAAGGCAGTTTCGATCGCGCGCGGCTTTGGAAACAGTTTCAGCGTTGCCGCGGTAATAAAACCGAGCGTGCCCTCGGCCCCGATGAACAAATTATGCAGATCGTAGCCCGTGTTGTCCTTTTTCAATTTCGACAGCAGGTTCAGGATCCGGCCGTCGGCCAGTACCACTTCGAGCCCCAGCGCCATCTCGCGCGCCGCGCCATACGCCAATGCAGCCGTGCCGCCGGCATTGGTGGAGAGATTGCCGCCGATCGTGCAGCTTCCTTCCGCGGCGAGCGACAGCGGAAACAGCCGGTCGACGCTGGCCGCCTTTTGCTGCGCGACCTGCAGCACCACGCCGGCCTCGCAGGTCATGGTGTTGGAGGCGGCGTCGATCTCGCGGATCTTGTCGAGCCGGCGCATCGAAACCACCACCTCGCCATGCGGGGTCTGGCCGCCCACGAGGCCAGTATTGCCGCCCTGAGGCACCAGCGCGATTTTATGTTCACTGGAGAATTTGCAGATTGCAGATACTTCCGCAGTCGAGCCTGGGCGCAGCACCAGCGGCGAGCGACCGTGAAACAGGTCGCGCTCCTCGGTGAGGTAGGGGGCGATGTCGGCGGCATCCGTCACGGCGTATTTGTCGCCGACGATGGCGCGAAAGCGTGCGATCAGCTCAGGCGAAAGCAGCGGCGCGGCAGCGGCGGGCTTGACGATATTCATGAGTGCGTCTCTTTTTATTTATTATTGGCTTCTTTGTTGTCGTCGCTTTCTTCAGCTGCGGCCGATCGCGGCGCGGCGGAGCCGGTCGTTGATAGCCTCGCCAAGGCCGTGATCTGGCACCGGCATCACGGCGATGCCGCACGCGCCTTTGGCATCGAGGCTCCGAAGGTAACCGAAAAGATTGGCGGCCGCTTCCGCCAGATCGCCGCGCACCGAAAGGTTCATCGCCGCGACCGCGGCTTCCGCTCCCGGCGCCGTCCGGGGGCCGAACGCCAGCAGCGCTTCGCCAGCCTCGACCCGCTCGATTTCGAGCCGGACCTTGCTGCGCGGCGCGTAATGCGAGACCAGCATGCCTGGCGCCAGAGGCGCCGTGGTGTCGCCGGCCGTGGTCTGGGGCACGCCCGCCAGCGCGCGGCCGAGCACGCGCTCGATCGCCTCGCGCGGCAAACCGCCGGGACGCAGCAGCGTCGGCACCGCGAAGCATCCGACGATCGTGGATTCGACGCCGACATCGACCGCGCCGCCATCGACGATCAGGTCGATTCGCCCGGTCAGATCGCCGTGTACATGGGCCGCAATGGTCGGCGACACATGGCCGGACAGATTGGCCGAAGGCGCGACCACCGGGCCGCCGAATGCATCCAGGATCTCCCACGCGACGGGGTGGGCGGGAATCCGGATCGCAACCGTATCGAGGCCGGCGGTCGCGAGATCGGCCACGGCGCAACCGCTGGCCTTGGGCAGCACCAGCGTCAGCGGTCCCGGCCAGAACGCTTCGGCAAGCCGCGCGGCCTGCGCGTCAAAACGCGCAATTTTCCGGGCAGCCGCAAGGTCGACGACGTGGGTAATCAGCGGATTGAACGAAGGGCGGCCCTTGGCCCGATAGAGCCGGGCAACGGCGGCGGGATTGCTGGCATCGGCGCCAAGCCCGTAAACGGTCTCGGTCGGGAACCCGACCAGACCTCCATCGGCAAGCACGCGCGCCGCCGCAGCCGTGGCAGCTTCCCCGGCGGGCAAAACCTGTGTTTTCAGACCTACATTCACCCAGTCGGCATCCTCAATTCGGGTTCTTGCGGTGTGCAAAACCCAAGGCTATAAGCCGCGTCTTGTCGGAGTGTGGCTCAGCCCGGTAGAGCACTGCGTTCGGGACGCAGGGGTCGCAGGTTCGAATCCTGCCACTCCGACCAGAAATCATTGGAGTTTTTCTTCTGATTTCGACCTTCGGTCAAGTTTGACCGGCGTTTCGGCCACCGAAACGTATTTGGTTTTTCGCCGGTCACCCATGCAAGTCGTCGGGCTAACGGATGGCCGCAGGTGTCCTGCTTAACCAAGGCTAGCGTTTAAAACCAGACGCCGCGCTTTCGCAGTCATGCAAGGGCGAAGGGCCAAATCAGTATCAGTTCGCCTCGGATGAGGTTTTCACCGACGAGTCGGCAAACTGCACCGGCATGCCTTTTTTCACCATGGATGCCAGGGCCAACGCATCCCAATTCGTCAACCTGACACAGCCATGGGATTCCGACTTGCTCACCCGGGACGGGTCAGCCGTGCCATGTATCCCGTAGCCATCCGCCGAAAGACCAATCCAGACAAGGCCCACGGGATTGTTGGGTCCGGGACCGATAACGAACGGCTTGTTTGTCTTGATACCTTTGAACTTGTATTTGGGGTCATATCGATAGGTCGGATTTCGATTTATCGAGATAATCTTGAACGTGCCGAGCGGTGAGGGCTTCTCCTTGCTGCCAACGGTTGCGGGATAAAACGCAACCAGTTCGCCTGATGGACCATAGGCCTTTACAGTCTGCCGATCTTTATCGATATCAATCTTCGTCACCGGTCCTTTGCTTTCGTCGACAAGAACGTTCGGTACCACGATTTGCTGGCCTACCTGGTTGAACGAAGTTCCGGGATTGAGCATTCCAAGCAATTTCTCACTGACGTGGAACTTTTCAGCAATGGCTTCTTTCGGGTTCCGGTAATCAACCCTTTTCATCCCCTTCATTTCTTCCATCTTTGCAGGAATGTGTTCGGTAAAGGGTCCCTTCAGATCAGAATCGGTCAGAACATATTGGGTGAGGATGGGCTGCGTATCCGCTGAGAGCGACGATACAGTCTCGTTCGTGAGGGGTGGGTCCGCAGGTAGATCATGCGCGTCAGCATAGGCAGTCAGTGCCTTCTTCACGTTCTCACCTAGATTTCCGTCGATTTCCCCCGGCGAAAAATGCGCTCGGTCCAACAAAACCTCGACCTTGACAAGGAGCGGTGACGTGCCGTGGGCCGCCGACCGCTTTCCCGAGAACGTGGCCTTTTCGATCGTCTGTTCGTCCAGTCGCTGTGAGGCGTGAGCCACCGAGACGCTCAACGCCAGGATCATGATGGATAAAAAGACGTGCACGTTGCGCATGAAGTTGGCCGCCACAGTCGAAGCTAATATTCGCGAAGAGGACCTCAACTGTCTCGGGATCCGCCGTTTTCTAACCTCGGTCATGGACGACGGTCTTGCTGCGAATTCCATCAATCATTTTCTTTCTTGACGGCTATGCGAGGCCTGATCCCCGGTCGTACCGAGTTAGCTTCGCGAAGCTTACGCCTGCTTCAATGGGGTCGATGTCGACCGCTGACGTCGCCTGCCACGCGGGCTCGGAAGAGCCGCGGCGGACAAACAGCCGCGCTCGCGTATTGCCTGTTTTGCAGGAATAATGAAGCTCATTGCCGAAAGTTCCCGAATTGACGGCCCATTCAATCGGCACCTTCGGCTGTTCATCCAACCGATTTGTTTTTGTGCGCGGCTAACGAGGCGATCAGGAGCGTCAGGACGCTACCGTTTGGTGTGAGGTCATCCTTACAGCCGCCGGATTTTCGAGCGTCGACTGGCGGTGCAATCAGTAAATAGGCCGCAGGCTCCTGGCCCGCGGCCTATTGGTCTCCGCCGATCTATGTTCATCTCAAAAAAGACCGCTCTATATAATATCCTCAGCGGCCAGCCGGCTTTAAGTCTGATCCGAGATGAATAATGACTTCCAGGGCCAGCGTCTGCGACCATACGCGGTCCAACGTCACTATTGAAGAGCAATGCTGGTCCTAAAAGCGAAACCAAGTAAAGTGTGGCCGTACGAACACATGATTATTGTCATTGCACTCATGCTCGGCCGTCCGCTCGAAGCTTGTTGCTGTCTCCAGGAAATGGCGGCGGTGAAATCTTCCCGACCAGAACAAGCACGCGGCCTGTGTGTCAGCTTCAGGAAATTACCAATAAGAAGACGAGCAATCTGTTTTCGCCGGCGCGCGCTCTGGTGTTGGTGCACCCGCCGAAAACAAGTTAATACCGATGCGCTGTTCTACGGATTGAGGCGCCATCTCACGCCAGACGACCATATCTCCTATATCTCCAGTTTCTCCAGCCGCACGGGCAGCTTGCGAAGGCGCTGTCCGGTAGCGTGGAAGATCGCATTGCAGACGGCGGCGTTCGTTCCGACATTGCCGAGTTCGCCGATGCCTTTGACGCCGGCTGGATTGATATGATCATCCTGCTCGGCCACCAGGATGACGTCGACATCAGACACGTCGGCATTTACGGGGACGAGATAGTCCGCGAGATTGTCATTGACATAGCGCGCATAGCGTTCGTCGAGCTCGGTAGCCTCGTGCAGCGCCGATGACATTCCCCAGATCAGGCCGCCCATCAGCTGGCTGCGTGCCGTTCGTGGATTCATGATGTGTCCCGCCGCGAAGGCTCCGACCAGCCGCGGCACGCGGATTTCGTGGGTCCATTTGTTGACCCTGACCTCGACGAATTCGGCGCCGAAGGCGTAGGCGATCTTGTCCTTCATCTCGCTGCCGCCAACCATCCGCACCTGTCCCTTGTACATGGCCTGGAATGAATCCATCGGCGCACCTTCCGGTTTCCACTCGCCGTATTCCTCGACAACGCTGACGCCGAGCGCATCGAAGGCGCGTTCGAGGTCGAGTGGACGATCGTTGCTTGCGGACGGCGTGCTCGGGGTCTGCCCCATCCCAACGGTCCCTTTGGCCTCGTTCGTCAGACTTTCGTTCGACGTCAGCGCTTCGAACAGCTTTTGGCGAACCTGCTCGCACACCTTGATTACGGTGGAACAGGTGCTCGCTGTGGAATTCGACCCGCCAGCTACTGGCGCCGGCGGCAGATCGCTGTCGCCGATAAATACCGAGACTTTTTCAACGGGCACGCCGAGCTTTTCGGCGGCTGCCTGACCGATCACGGTATAGGCGCCATTGCCGATCTCCTGCCCGGCGATCTCGACGCGGACCCGGCCGTCGCGTTGCAGACGAACCCGCGCGGCCGCTGGCGCCATTTGCGTGGGATAGCAGCTTGTCGCGCAGCCATATCCGATCAGCCAATCGCCCTCGGTCATCGATTTCGGTTGAGGAGAGCGCTTCTCCCACTCAAAAGCCCTTGCACCCTGGTCGTAACACGCCATCAGCGATCGTGACGTATAGGGCTTGCCGCTGATCGGCTCTTTTGCCGTATCATTGACGCGACGCAGTTCGACCGGATCCATATTCAGGGCGACCGCGAGTTCATCCATCGCGCTTTCCAGTGCGAACATGTAGGGCACTTCCGGTGGCGAGCGCATGAAGCCCGGCGTGTTGCGATCGGCACGGACGATCGAGACCCGACTTTCGATATTTGGGCAAGCGTAAAGCCGCGTGGTAGTCTTGGTGCCGCCGACGGCGTAGGGGTCAGGTCGGGACGAAACCTCCCAGCTCTCATGACGCAGCGCAGTCAGATGGCCGTCGCGCCTCGCGCCGATCTGAATCTCATGACGGGTTTCGGCGCGGAAGGTTGCGATCGTAAATCCCTGCGCGCGGGTAGCAACCAGTTTGACCGGGCGTCCCAACCGCCTCGCAATGCTGGCGATGATCGCCGTTCTGGGAGTCATTGAACCTTTGGAGCCGAAAGCCCCGCCGACATAGGCGTTGATGACCCGCACCTTGTCCGCATCGATGCCGAGTTGCTCGGCAACTCCGTTTTTCAGGCCGTAGACGTATTGGCTCGGCTCGTAGATCGTCAGGCTGTCGCCAAGCCAAACGCAACTGGTCGCGAACAATTCCATGGGATTATGATGCTGGGGCGGCGTCTCATAGGCGGCGCTCACTTTGATCTCGGCATCATTGAAAGCTTTGGCGAAGTCGCCGACCTTCGGATCCTCCTTGAACTGGGCCAATTGCCCCTTGGCGGGGGCCGACGTCGTACCGGCGGAGTCAAACGTCGCGCTCGGCATCGCGGCGGTATAATTCACCTTCATCGCGTAGGCGGCCTGCTGCGCCGCCTCGAACGTTTCGGCGACGACGACCGCGACGATTTGGCCGGTATGCGCAACATCGGCGGATTTCAGTGGCTGGATCGTGGTGCCGGCATAACCACCATTGCTGAACAGTTTTGCCTCTTTCAGTTGCTCCGCATTCTCGTGAGTGACAATGTCGATGACCCCGCGTACTTGTTTAGCCGCGGTCATGTCGAAACCATCGATCCGTCCCTTGGCGATCGAACTGGTGACGAGACAGGCATAGGCTGGATTCACCAGTGGCACGTCGGCGGCGTATTGGGCTTTGCCGGTCACCTTGGCGGCGGCATCGTAACGCGGGATGGGCTGGCCCATATTGGCCTTCGGTTCGGGCGCGGTGATTGACATCTCAAATCTCCATCGTTGCGGCCTGATGCAATGCGCGCGAAATCACGCGCTTGCCGAGCGCAACCTTGAACACGTTGTGCCTGTGCGGGCGGGCATCGGCAAAAGCCGCATCCGCCGCGCGGTCAATGAGCGCGTCGTCGAACTTCTGTCCCTTGAGTATGGCCTCAGCCTCCCGCGCGCGCCACGGAACCGCTGCAACGCCGCCGAGCGCGATCCGGGCGTCGCGCATGACCTCGTCCTGCAGGTCGAGAGCGACCGCGGCCGAGGCCAGCGCGAATTCGTAGGATTGGCGGTCCCGCACTTTCAGATAGACCGATCGTGGCCAGGGGCCGGGGATCAAGAAGGCGGAGATCAGTTCGCCCGGGGATAAAGTGGTTTCGGCTTGCGGCGACTCTCCCGGTCGCTTGTGTAAATCGGAGAACCGGATCTTTCGGACGCCGGATCGTCCGGTAATCTCGACCGTGGCGTCGAGCGCCATCAGCGCCTGGGCGAAATCCCCGGGATAAGTCGCAATGCACTGCTCACTGGTTCCGAGCACCGCGTGACTGCGATTGAAACCTTCCAGTGCTGCGCACCCGGATCCCGGGTTGCGCTTGTTGCAGTTGTGGTAGCTGACGTCCCGGAAGTAACTGCAACGGGTGCGCTGCAGAACATTGCCACCGAGCGAGGCCATATTTCTCAACTGGGGACTCGCGGCCAGTTTGAGCGTATCGGCGATGACGGGGTAATGCTGCTGAATCTCCGGATTCGCGGCGACGTCGGACATCCGCGCTAGAGCTCCTAAACGCAGATTGTCATCGTCGAGGCTGACGTTGGACCATGAAGCGGCAAGCGGGTTGATGTCGACGACCGCCTTCGGCCGCATGACGTCGAGCTTCATCAAATCGATCAGCGTCGTACCGCCTGCCAGCGGCTGCGCCGAGGCTTCGGTCAGGACATTATTGGCGGCGGTGGCGGTCGCCAGATTCTGGATCGCGGACGGCGCGTCGCTCGCCCGTTGATATACAAACGGTCGCATCGCCTCAGCCTTTCTGCTCGTCGGACATGGCGCGAGCGGCCTGCCTGACGGCCGCGACGATGTTGGGATAGGCAGCGCAACGGCAGATGTTGCCGCTCATGTATTCGCGAATCGCATCATCACTGCCGGCATGACCTTCGCGGACGCAGGCTATGCCGGACATGATTTGTCCAGGCGTGCAATAGCCGCACTGGAAGGCGTCCTGATCGACGAATGCCTGCTGCATCGGATGCAGCTCGCCATCCTCAGCGAGACCTTCGATCGTGACAATCCGCTGGCCCTGCGCAACGACCGCCAGCGTCAGGCACGACAACACGCGGCGCCCATTGATCAAGACGGTGCAGGCGCCGCATTGGCCGTGATCGCAGCCCTTTTTGCTGCCGGTCAAGCCGGTATGTTCACGCAGCGCGTCGAGCAGTGTGGTACGAGCGTCGATCCTGAGCGATCTCGTCGCACTATTGATGTCGAGGCTCACATCCACCGGCAGCGATGGGTCAGATGTCGCGGCCGGACCGCCGGAAGCTCCGGCGGCTTTGGCCACGATAGGCGCAACTGCTGTTCCGGCGGCTGCGCCGATGAACGTACGTCGATTGAAACCGGGGCCTGCCGGGAAATCCTTTTGGTTGGTCATGATGGCCTCCGCCGTTGGAACGAGCGACGCGCGCCTGTGCAGCTGGAGCAGAAGGCGAACGATGCAGTCCGAAACGCCTCGATCGAATGAAAGTTTCTAGTAACGAGCTATCAATTCCGGACGCGCGAAAGGGCACTCGCCGTTGCGACGAGGCGCCTCGATACTGGTTCCGTCGGTGCAAGAACTCCTTGTCGCGCCGCTGTTTTCTTCTTTGGCCTTTTATCGGCGACTCGACTTGGCGTTTGGGCAGCAAGGTGCTCGACTCAATTTCCAGGGCGGATGATCTTTCATGCATGTTCCGCCTGATATGCCGCAAGCGAGCAGGTTCCAAATTAGGCTAAGTGAGCCGCTCACGCAGGAACGAAGCCAACAGCGTCGGATTAAAGCTGAGGACATTTCTGCTGGAGGGAACAAGGGAAATGACCGAGGTCGACATTCGCAAGGGGATGCCGCCGGTCAAACTGACGCGCGAAGAATTTGAAAGACGCTATCGCCGCAGATTTGTCGATCCCGTCTTTGCGCCCCTTGAGCGAGAACTGGCTGTGATTGTTGCGGCGGCATGGGACGCTTACAGCAACTCGCGCAAGGCTCCGCTGACGCGTCGGGCGGGACCTGGTTTCTCCGATCCTGATTACGAGATCGCGGTCGATTGGCTGGCGGCTCGAGAAGCCATCCTGCAGGCGCAGCGTCGTCACGATGACACGGCCGCAACGCCTCGCATCCTGCTTATCAACGGCTCGGCTCGGAGCGAACATACCTGCCCCGGCGAGATGTCCAAGACCTGGCGGCTGGTCAAGCTGGCCGAGCGGCTTCTCGTCGAAATGGGCATGGGGGTCGATATACTCGATCTTTCAAGGCTGACATCGGAATTCGGCAAGCAAATCCATCCGTGCAAGTCCTGCGTTTCGACCTCGATGGCGCTCTGTCACTGGCCGTGCAGCTGCTATCCGAACTATTCGCTTGGTCAGACCGATGACTGGATGAACGAGATCTATCCGCTATGGGTCGCAGCTCATGGCATCATGATCGTAAGCCCCGTCCATTGGTATCATGCGCCGACCGCATTGAAAGCCATGATCGACCGGCTGGTCTGCGCCGACGGCGGTAATCCCGATCCTTCTTCAACTCATGGCAAAAAGGCTGCAGAAGCCAAGACGCTTGAGCTGAGCGGCTGGCCATATCCCCGGCATTTGGCGGGGCGGCATTTCGGCATCGTGGTTCATGGTGACAGCGTCGGCGCCGAGACGCTGCGCCGCTCGCTGGCCGACTGGCTGACCGATATGGGCTTGATATCCGCCGGGGGAATGGCGGAGAGCGAGGGCTATATCGGCTACATGGAGCCATACGCGACGTCGCACCAAGCCCTCGATCAGGACGAAGCGTTCCAGCAGGAAGTTCGGAACGTGGCGCAAGCACTTGGCAATGCGGTCAAACTCCATCGGTCCGGCAAACTGGAAAATCCCGGCAATGGTCTCGTCGATCCCGATCCGAAATAACTCTTGGAGTGAACAATGGCTCATTCCGACCAAGGTATTGTCAAAAACAAGCAGGCTGAGGAGCAGCCGAAGGACAAGCAACGCGCGGAAACCGTTCACGTCACTGATCCGGATAAGTCGGTGTCGCGGGAAGCGACGCGCAATCCTAGAGCAGGCAATTCCAACAAGCCAACGGCTCCGCACCAGAACGGGTAGTGCTACTGGTCGGCCGGCTCGGAATGCAAGACGGCGCCCGGCTTCGCGCCGTCTTCCGGCTGTAGACCGGCGGGGCGCCAATGCTGAGGCAAAATGAGGGAGGTGGGCGCGTTTGCGCCAACAGAAACGATCCGGCCTCGATATTGCGTTGATCAGCATCTAAGACTTCTTGATTAGGAACGAGGCAGGTTGATTAGGAACGAGGCGGGAAGCAGGGCGTTTTATCGGCCACCGGATACTGCCATGATGCACCGCCGTAGTTTCCTGATTTCCGCCGCGCTTTGGTTCGCCGGCACAACCTCTTTGACACGTGCGTCAACCATTCACGAACACATGCCATGGTCGCCTTATCCGTCGGATGCGCCGCGGTTGGAGCGGCCTGGTCCGTGGCAATTCTTCACAGCCGACGAAGCGAACGCGATCGAGGCTATCGTGGATCGGATCATCCCGCCCGATCCGCAAACTCCGGGAGGCAAGGAGGCCGGTTGTGCCGTCTTTATCGACCGCCAGTTGAAAGGACCATATGGATCAGGCGTCGGGCACTACAATCTTGGCCCTTATAAAAAAGGCACGAAGGAGCAGGGACCGCAATCGCCGTTGACGCCGGCCAAGCTCTATCGCCAGGGACTGGCAAGCCTCGATGAATATTGCAAGAGCAACGCCGGCGGAAAGACGTTTGCGCAGCTTTCGGCGGATCAGCAGGACGATGTGCTCAAGAAGATCGAGGCCGGTCAGATCAAGTTCGACGGCGTCGATGCTCAGGGCTTTTTCGACGCGCTCCTGAAAGATGTTCCGGAAGGATTCTTTTCCGATCCGATTCACGGCGGCAATCGCAATATGGTTGGCTGGTCGATGATCGGATTTCCCGGCATCCGCTACGACTATCGCGACTGGGTCCACCATCACAACGAACGCTATCCGTATCCGCCGGTGAGTATTGCGGGACGAGTTGATTGGACACCTCATTCATCCTGAGTAATGCTTATGGCGCGCAAATTACCGGCAAAGGACGTTGTGATCGTGGGGCTGGGCTGGACTGGCTCGATCATGGCCTACGAACTGGCCGAAGCCGGTCTCGATGTGGTCGCCATTGAGCGCGGTCCTTGGCGCAACACCACAACGGACTATCCGTCAAACTATATCGCTGACGAACTGCGTTATCGCATTCGCCATGAGTTGTTTCTCCGACCCGAACAGACGACATTCACGTTTCGCAACAAGATGGCACAGACGGCGCTTCCGATACGCTCCTGGGGTGCCTTCATGCCGCCAAATGGCGTCGGTGGCGGCGGGGTTCACTGGAACGCGGAGACCTGGCGTTTCCTTCCTTCCGATTTCGTGTTGCGCACACATCTGACCGAACGGTACGGGGCGAGTTTCCTGCCCGACGACATGACCATCCAGGATTGGGGCGTCACCTATGACGAACTCGAACCGCATTACGACCGGTTTGAATATCTGTGTGGCACCTCCGGCCAGGCCGGCAACGTCAAGGGGGAGATCATCGAGGGCGGCAATCCGTTCGAGGGACCGCGCTCACGGCCCTATCCCAATCCGCCGCAGGATCAGCCCTTCGGTCACACGTTATTCGCCAAGGGAGCGCGCGAACTTGGATACAAGCCATTTCCGCAGCCCTCCGGCAACATGTCCCGCGCTTACCAGAATCCACTCGGCGTCCGGCTGGGTCCCTGCACCTATTGCGGCTTTTGCGAATGGTTCGGCTGCGGCAATTATTCAAAGGCAACCCCGCAAACCACGATTTTGCCGGCGCTGCTGCGCAAGCCGAATTTCTCGGCGCGCGACAATAGCGAGGTAACGCGCATCAATGTTGATGCCTCGGGAAAGCGAGCGACCGGCGTCAGCTTCGTTGACACAGAAGGAAATGAATGGGAGCAGCCGGCTGATCTCGTCATCCTTTCTGCCTATACCATTTTCAATGTGCAGCTTCTTCTGCTTTCGGGGATCGGCAAGCCTTACGACCCCACCGCGAATTCAGGCGTGATCGGACGCAACTTTACGCATCAGACAATCTCGGACGTCACAAGCTTCTTTGATCCCGACAAGTTCATCTTCAACCCGTTCATCGCCTCCGGCGCGATCGGCATGTGCATCGACGAGTTCAACGGCGACAATTTCGATCACGGTCCCCATGGCTTTGTAGGCGGTGGGTATATGGGGCAAGTACAGACCAACGGCCGGCCGATCGAAACCACGCCGGTCCCGCCCGGCACTCCGCGGTGGGGGGCTCAGTGGAAGAAGGCGGTAAAGGAGAACTATCAGAGCGCGATGAAGCCGGGCACCGGCGTGCACGGAAGCATGTACAGCTATCGCGACGTCTATGTCGATCTCGATCCGACCTATAAGGACCGGTTCGGCCGTCCGCTCGCCCGGATCACGATGGATTTCCATGACAACGAGATCAAGCAGAATGCTTTCCTGACCGACAAGTTCGCTGAAATATTCCACGCGATGGGCGCCAAACAGATTGTCAAGCAATACCGCAAGGCGCCGTACGACGTGACAAAGTACCAGACCACGCATCTATGTGGCGGCGCCATTATGGGGACCGATCAGAACACCAGCGCGCTTAACCGGTATCTGCAGAGCTGGGACGTGCCGAACCTGTTTGTTACCGGAGCAAGCGCGTTTCCGCAGAACGCCGGCTACAATCCGACCGGTACGGTGGCTGCGCTTGCCTATTGGGCGGCCGATGCAATTCGTACCAAATATCTCAGGAATCCCGGGCAGCTCATCAATGCGTAACGCGTCGATCATCATCGCCGCGTTGATCGCGGCCGGTGCAGGCATCGAAACCGGATTCGGCGCCAGCTCGCAGGACTTTGCCAGGATCGAACGTGGTCGATATCTGGCCACGGCCGCCGATTGCGGAAGTTGTCATACGATGCCAGGCAGCGATCATCCGTTCAGCGGCGGCCGATCAATCGAGACGCCATTTGGTAAGCTGGTATCACCCAACATCACACCCGACCGAGAGACCGGCATCGGCGACTGGACTGATGATCAGTTTGACGCCGCAGTCAGGCAGGGCCGCGGCCGTAGTGGCGCGCATCTCTATCCGGCGATGCCATTTCCCTACTATACGCGCATGTCGCGGAACGATGTCGAGGCAATCCGCGCCTACCTGAACACGATTGAGCCCGTGCATAACGCCGTTCGGTCGAACCAGCTGCCATTCCCGATCAATATCCGTTCAGCAATGACGGTATGGGATGCGCTGTATTTCAAACCCGGCGAATATCATCCGGACTCGTCGAAATCGGCGCAATGGAATCGCGGTGCGTACCTGGTGCAAGGGCCGGGGCATTGTGGCGCCTGCCATACGACCAAGAGTTGGCTGGGAGGGGATAAGCAAACCGACGCGCTACGCGGCGATACGCTGCAAGGTTGGGTAGCCCCGGATATCACAAGCGGGCAAGGCGCGCTCGGCGGCTGGTCGGTCGACGACATCACCGCGTATCTGAAGAGCGGCCACAATCGCAATGCCGCGGCCACCGGGTTGATGGCGGAAGTGGTCGACCTCTCGACCTCCAAAATGAAAGACGACGATCTCAAGGCAATGGCCGTCTATCTGAAGGACGTATCTGGACAAGCTCCGCAGACCGCGAAAAGTCCGGAGAAGAATGTTCTGGTCGCCGGCAAGGCGATATATCAGGATCTCTGTTCGTCCTGCCATGCGTCTGATGGCAAGGGCGTCCCGAACATGTTCCCAAATCTCCGGGAAACCGCAACCGTTCCCGCAACGGATCCGACGACGGTTCTGCGCGTCATCCTGCAAGGTGCCCAAAGCGTTGCGACGGATCAGGAGCCCACCGGCCCCGCGATGCCGGCTTTCGGATGGCAGCTTGACAATGCGCAGATTGCGGCGCTTGCGACCTACGTTCGTACCGAGTTTGGGAAGAACGCGCCGTCCGTCAGCGAGGCCGACGTGCAGAAAGCCCGCTCCAAGCTCGCGGCTGGAACGAATTGACCTGCTTCCTCAGGTTTGCGTGAGGAAATCCATCGATCCAGCCAAAACTTGCAGGCCAGAATAGTCCCGACGAATTTCGGCGTGCGTTCTCCAGCCCGAACTCCAATGAAGCTCGCGGCTCACTCAACCGGAAATAGCGCTATTGCGGGATTCGTACCCGTACTACTACTGGTTGTCGTTTTTCATTCGATCTTTACCGTTAATGAATAGTACCACGGGACGATCTGCATTTTCGGGGGATCCGCCGTGGCATTCTTGCAATTGAACGTTCGTGGGCGACTGATTTTGGGCTTTAGCTTGCTTTGCGTCTTACTGGCCGTCGTAGTGGGCATCACCATCATCAAGGTACGCACGGTCAACGAATCCACCGATCGAACGGTCAACCTGCGGGTCCCAACCGCCATGAACGCGGGCGAATTGGTGGCGGACGTCTACGCGTCGCTCGCCTCGCTTCGCGGCTGGCTGATAACGGGTAGTGATGCCTTCAAGGCCGAACGGGCGGTGCTCTGGAAAGACATCCAGGCGCGCGGCTCCGAGATGGATGGCCTGTCGCGCCAATGGACGAGCGAGCAGAACAGGTCGGACTGGAAGCAGGCCAAGCCATTGCTGGACGACTTGCGCAGCGCACAGGACAAGGCCGAAGCGATCGCACACACCATCGACGAGCAGCCCGCCGCGAAAATTCTTGCAACCGAAGCAGCTCCGCTCGCCAAACTCATGCTGCAGAAGTCGACCTCGATCATCGAAGAGGAGAGCGGCATTACTTCCACGGATGCGCGCAAGAGTCTGTTGATTGACTTTGCCGACATGCGCGACAGCCTGGCGATGGCGATTGGCGCGATCCGCGCTTATCTGCTGACCGCAGACCAGGCTTTCAAAACCGAGTTCACCGAACTTTGGGCGCTTAATCAGAAGAAGTTCGACGCGCTCGAGAAGCGACGATCGGAGATGACGGTCGATCAGCAGAAGGCGTTCGATGCTCTTGTCGGAGCCCGTACCAAGTTCGCACCGCTGCCGCAGAAGATGTTCGATATCCGCGCTTCGGATCGCTGGAATATGGCGCAATGGTTCCTGACCAACGAGGCTGCGCCCCGTGCCAACAAGCTGCTCGATATCTTCGCGGGCGCGAGGAATGACAGCGGCTCACGTTCGGGCGGGATGGTTGGGCGGCAACGGGACAGTCTGAAGAAAGATGGTGCCTCGGTTCTCGCGGAAACCAGTTTTCTCACGATCTTGCTCTGGGTGCTACTTGGTGTCGGCGTCGGCGTCGCATCCACAGTAGTCTATCTGACCAACCGCTCGATCGTGCCGCCGATTCTCAAAATGGTGGAAGCGATGCAGCAACTCGCCGGTGGCGACCACTCGGTGGCGATTCCTGCCACCGACAAAAAAGATGAAATCGGCCTGATGGCGCGGGCTGTGCTGGTCTTCAAGGAAAACATGATCAAGGCGAAGGAGCTTGCCGACAAGGAAGCTGAAGCTATCAGCGCGCGGATGGCGCGGGCCGCGCGGGTCAACGAACTGACCAAAGCATTCGATGCCGACGTGTCGTCGGTGCTGAGGTCGGTGGCTGCGGCTTCAACCGAACTGCAGGCGACGGCGTCGTCGATGACGGCAACAGCCGAGGAAACCAGCAACCAGGCAACCGCGGTTGCGGCAGCGACGGAAGAGGCCTCGACAAACGTACAGACTGTTGCGGCAGCGTCCGAGGAACTGGCTAGTTCCGTTACCGAAATCGGCCGTCAGGTGGCATCGTCGGCAACGATCGCGCAGAAAGCGGTCACGGAGGCCGAGCGCACCAATACGACGGTCCAGGGGCTGTTCAACGAAGCCGCCAGCATTGGCGATGTCGTCAAGCTGATCAGCGACATCGCCGGCCAAACCAATCTTCTCGCGCTCAATGCCACGATCGAAGCCGCGCGTGCCGGGGAGGCCGGCCGGGGCTTCGCCGTGGTCGCGGCCGAGGTTAAGAGTCTTGCCGAACAAACTGCTAAGGCAACGGAACAGATTAGCAATCAAGTTTCATCAATCCAGACCTCGTCCAGCGAAGCCGTCAGCGCTATCAAAGGGATCACTGCGACCATTAATGAAATGAACGAGATTGCTTCTGCGATTGCAAGCGCTGTGGAGGAACAGGGTTCGGCCACGCAGGAGATCGCGCGCAACGTGCAGCAAGCGGCACTCGGCACCACTGAAATCACATCGAATGTGAGCGGTGTTCAGCAAGCGGCTGGCGACACCGGCACCGCGGCCCATCAGGTCCTCGAAGCCTCCAACGAATTGTCCCGGCAGTCCGAGACGATACGGGGCCGGGTCGAGTCGTTCCTCAGCAATATCAAGGCCGCTTAGTCCGGCCCGGGCTCTCCGTCATCACGTCCTGCTGGCGATGACGTTGTCCGCATGGCGGATGACGGGGATCAAGCGAGCCGTCGGCTGTTGCGGAGCCCCGGTAACGTGAAAAGCAATGTCGCGGCATACCGACGCAATCGGTACTTGTATTTTTATAGATCAACAATTTAACCTTTAAAAAAGAGAACTGGATTATTTCTCGGAGGGAACGATTGCACGCGCCGTAAGGCAGACACCGATCGATTGCTGCAAGACGTCGAGTTGCAATCAGCAAGGAAAGAACATGAGCAATTTTCTGCTTCGGCTCACAGGGTCGCGGCGATCGAATACGGAATACAAGGGGTTGCTGCAATGAAGCTCAAGATCCGCACAGTACTGCCACTCATCGTCTCCGCGCTCGCGCTGATGGCCGTGGTAGCGGCCGGGCTGAGCGCCCGTACCGCGATGCTTAGGCGTTCGGATTCCGAGGCGTTCCTCAAGATCAATCGGCTGTCGCAATTACTGTTGGAGAGCGCCGGCCAATGGGCGGTCGAGCGTGGGCTGACCAACGCGCCGCTGAATGGCCCCGATGTTGTACCGTCCGACCGGCGCGCGGAGATCGCGAAGGTCCGCGTCGTTGCCGATAAGGCATTTCGCGACGCTGTGGAGGGACTACGGACGATTCCTGCGATGAAGGCCGGCGAACCCAAGATCGTCGAAGCCGAGAAGGCGTTTGCGGCGTTCGAGGCATTCCGCACCCGGCTCGACGACAATATGGCCAAGCCCGGATCGGCGCGGGAGCCGGAGATCGTGTCGGGTTTTGCTCCTGCGATCACCAATCTCATTGAGGTAGCCGGCAACAACCTGCGATTGACGCTGGAAACGCTTACTGTTCCGCCCTCGGCGGCGCTGTCTCAACTCGTCGGGCTTCGGAATCTGGCCGCGCTCATGGCCGAGAATGCGGGCAGGGAGCGCTCGTACCTGGGCGGAATCATCGGCGGACGCCGTAAGCTCACCGCCGATGGCATACGTCGCGTAGCTGGCTTCCGGGGCGAAGTTGATCTGGCTTGGGCCACTATTTCCGCGATCAAGCAGCGCAACGATATCCCTGCAAAAATCATCGATGCGATCAACGACGTAGACAGCGAATATTTCCGGGACTATGGCGAAACGCGCGATCTTGTGTTCGCTTCCGGTGACAGCGGCGACTACAAGATCAGCGGCCGTGATTACGTCGATCGCGCCACTAAGGCAATCAATTCGATCCTGCGGCTTGCCGACGTGATCGGAGCCACCGCCAATGAAGCGGCTGACGCCGATTTGGCCGACAGCGCATCGAAGCTGACGCTGAATGGGGCGTTGCTGCTCGCCTGCGTGCTTCTTGCCGCTCTGAGTTTCTGGATCGCGTTCTCACGTATCCTGCGGCCCCTATCCGCTATAACGGTGGCAATGCGCGAACTCGCGAAGGGCAATTTGCAAATCGTTTTGCCCGGCCTTGGCCGAGGCGATGAGATCGGCGAGATGGCGCAAGCGGTGCTGGTCTTCAAGGAAAACGGCGTCGAAAAAATTCGTCTGGAGGAAGCACAGATGGCTAGTCGGGCGGCTGTGATGCGACGCCAGGAGGAAATCGATCAGTTGATCGGACTGTTCGCCCGCAGCGTCAGCGGCTCGTTTAAATCGCTTTCCGGCGCGTCCGCTGACATGTCGCAGACATCGATCTCGCTCGAAAGCGCGGCGCAGACCACAGGAACTCAGGCTACGCAGGTTCTGAGCGAGGTCGAACAGACCTCGCTTAACATTCAGACTGTAGCGGCGGCTTCGCAACAACTGTCAGCGTCGATCTCCGAAATCGGCCGTCAGGCCAGCGAATCGGCGCGCGGCTCGAACGGAGCGATGCGGCAGGCCGAGGCGGTCGTCGCCAAAGTTGAGGAATTGCGTCACGCGTCGGCCGAGATCGGCAGTGTCGTCAATCTGATCAACACCATCGCAGGGCAGACCAATCTGCTGGCGCTGAACGCCACCATCGAGGCCGCGCGTGCTGGCGAAGCCGGGCGCGGTTTCGCGGTGGTAGCCGGCGAGGTCAAGGCCTTGGCCGAGCAGACCGCCAAAGCAACCAGCGAGATCGCTCATCAGGTCGCCTCGATCCAGTCCGCAACTAACGGCGCTGCCGAGGCGATTCAGGAAATCTCCGGCACCGTTCGCGGCGTCAACGAGACGGCCGTGGCGATCGCCACCGCGGTGGAGCAGCAAAGCGCCGCAACCGTGGAGATCGCGCGCAGCATCGAATCAGTGACGGCCAACGCCGCCAGCATGACACGCAGCATGGGACAAGTGCAGGGCGCCGTCGATGCAACCACCGGCAACGCCGCTGAGGTCAGGCGAACATCCTCGGCGCTCTCGCACGATACCAACATGCTGAGCACCGAAGTAGAGGAGTTCCTTGCGGCTCTGGGCGATCTCGGCGAAAGCCGGCAGCTACGGACGCTGGATGTCAATCTTCCGGCAACCGCGATCGTGGGTAGCCAAAGCGTCGCCGGCCGAGTGCTGAAAGTATCGCCAGTGATGGTGTTGTTCGACGGCCAATTACAGGTGGCGGCAGGGACGATGGTGGAATTGCGGATCGATCGTCTGGATCGACCGATTCGTGGACGTTTCGTCGATCGGATTGCCAGCGGCTGTCAGATCCAGTTGCTGCTCAACCACGAACATCTGACCTTCATGGAAGGTGTCATGAGCTGGTTTGCAACGGCGGCATGATCAACGCGGCGCACCAACCCAGCGAGCCATCGCCCGTCGGAGGCTCAGCTTCCGACGAGGCCGACAGGCTTGCGGCGCTCGCGCGCTATGAGGTTCTCGATACGCCGCCGGAGCCTGCGTTCGACCGCATCGTCCGATTGGCCGCGCTGTTGCTCGACGTTCCAATCGCGCTGATCTCGCTGGTCGATGCCGGCCGCCAGTGGTTTAAGGCTCGATATGGGCTCGATGTGCGGGGAGCACCCCGCACCGTCGCCTTCTGCGATCATGCGATTCGCGGTACCAGCATTCTGGTGGTACCCGATGCGGAACTCGATCCCCGATTTTGTGACAATCCGGTGGTGACCGGCGATATGCGTCTGCGGTTCTATGCGGGCGCGCCGCTGGTGACGCCCGACGGTTTCGCATTGGGCACGATATGCGTCATCGATCGTACGCCGCGGCAATTGAGTGCGAGGGACGCCGCCGTCCTGGCTGCGCTCGCTGAACAGGCTCTCCATGAGTTGGAGGTCCGCTCCGCCTTGGGCGAATTGTACCGGGAAGTGGCGGAAGGACGCCGCACCGCACGCACGCTACAGGGCGAGGGCGACAAGCTGGAGGCTCTTCTCAACGCCACCGAGAACGCCGTTGTGACGACCGATACCGACGGCCGGGTCGCGAGCCTCAATCGCGCCGCCGAGGCGATGTTCGGGTTTGAACCCGGCCAATCCATCGGGAAGCCGATTGCCGATTTGATCTCTACTGAAGACGATGATGCCGACTGCGAGAATTTGACCCGATCGATCAATGGTTACGGCCGGCGTCAGGATGGGACGCAATTCCCAATCGAGGTTTCACGCGCGCGCTGGACCGATGCTGGAGGCGACCTGGCATCTGGTGCGATCGTGCGGGACGTCACCGAACGTCATCGCGCCGAGGCCGAGGCCCGCCGCCGCATGGCCGCGGCGCACTCCCACGACAAGCTTGCCGCGCTAGGCCGCACCGCTGGCGGGGTGGCGCACGAACTGAATAACCTGTTGCAGCCGATCATCGGTCTGACCCAGCTGGAACTGGATCAGTTGCCGAACGAGGGCACCGACGAGCAGATGGAGAGTCGCGAGAGTCTCACGATGATCCTGACTTCCGGCAACCAGGCCCGTGAAGTGGTTCGCAAGCTGCTGACGTTCGCCCGCAAGGCCAAACCGGCGGTGGCGCCGGTCGATTTTCCTGCCGCGCTGCGCCGGAGCATAGCGTCCTTTGGCGAACTACTGCCGCCTGGCGTACATCTCGACCAGATCATCGACGCCGCTGCGGCGGGTGTTGCCACCATCAACGAAGGTGAGCTGGCGGAGGTCATGACTAATCTGGCGACCAACGCGGTCCACGCCATGGATGGCAAGGGAACGCTGAGCATCCGGCTCGATCGGCTTGAACTGACTGAGGCTGCCGCGTCGCTCGGAGTGACGGCAGGTTGTTGGTTCAGGATATCGATTGCCGATAGCGGTCACGGTATGGACGCCGAGACCAAGGCGCAGATCTTCGAACCGTTCTTCACCACAAAATCGATCGGGCAAGGCACAGGTCTCGGGCTATCGATCGTCTATGGCGTGCTGCGCGACTGGAAAGGCATCATAGCGGTCGACAGCACCGTAGGCTGCGGCAGCACCTTTACCCTTTATATCCCGGTTTCCCAAACACCATAACCAAGAAGGAAGGAGAGATATCATGGCTGACATTCTATTGATCGACGACATGAAGGGAGTTCGCCGCTCCGTCAGCACGGTGCTGAAACGGGCTGGCCACAACGTCACCGAAGCCGACGAAGGCGGCGCCGGCCTCGAGTTGCTCAAGGGCGGAACGCGATTCGACCTCGTCATCACCGACATGCTGATGCCGAAACATGATGGCATGGACGTGCTATTGTTTCTCGAACAGATGCGCAACCGGCCCAAGGTGCTGGTGATTTCCGGCGGGGGCAGTCAGATCTCGGCGGACGAGGCCTTCACGCTGGCGCGCAGCAAGGCGGACGCCACGTTGGCCAAGCCGTTCGATAACGCCGATCTGCTTGCGGAAGTCGACAAGCTGCTCAAGGTCAGTGCCTGACTACAGCGGCGGCCGAAGTGCGTTCGGGTTCAAGTCCGTATGCAGGACATGACGTCGATCATCCGACCAATGTCGATAAAGCGGAGGATCAGTATCTCGATCGAGGCGAAGCCGCCTCGATCCGCAACGCGATGTTGAGGCCTGCCTGATTTAATCAGCCGTGCTGCTGGTTGTCAGCACTCAACGCATAACGGACTGACAAATTGCGCTAGGAACGCGTGACTCACCGTCGATCCACAGTCGGGGAAAATCGATCGTGACGCTGGGCAGCCGGGTTTTGGAAGCACTTCGCGAAGCCGCAAGCCGCCCCTGTTTGCACTGCTCTGGCTGCGACAGATGCGCCTCTCAACACGCCGTCCAAAATGGGTGGGCGTGAAGCCGCTCGCTGAAGGGCCAGACAATGAGGATAGCTTGACAATTTATCCCAAAATTCTACCTGGCCGCACCGCGGTTCGTTCCGGCGCGAAGCCACGCCGGCCGGTATCACGGCTGGTGATGATGGCGGCGGCGGCCGTGATGATCGCGGTGATCGTCTGCGGGGCCGGTTTCGCCATCTGGACTTTGCACGAAAGCGCCTACGACGTGGTTGCCTTGGGCGAAGGCGGATCCACGTCACGGCAAAACGTGGTGATATTGGCTCGGCGAGAGGCGACGATCCTGTTGCTCGGCGCTGGAGGGACAGCGGCCGGCGTGCTCATCCTGCTGTCCTCTCTGTGGAGAGAGATCCGTGGTATTCGGCGCTCCGAAGCTTGGCTGGCCGAGCAGAATCTGGTGATCGATAAAAGCAAGCGATTACTACTGGACACCCAACGCATCGGCAATCTTGGTCATTTTGAAACGAGCCTGGGATCGGATTCGGTCTGGTCGCCACAATTGTTCGAAATCGCGGGATTGCCCGAGGCCCCTTCGATCGCTTTTGAAGCCATTGTAGCGCTCTCACATCCCGACGACCGCGATGGCTTCCGCAGCGCGTGGGAGGAAAGCCAGGCTTCACGGTCAAAGATGGTGCAAGAATTGCGGTGGATTCGTCCGGACCGGGAACTTCGCTGGATCCACATCGAAGCCGATCCGCGGTACGACGCGAATCACCAGTTCATCGGCCACTTCGGCGTAGCGCAGGACGTCACCCGGAGAAAAATCGCCGAACAGGCGGCGGTTGATTTCCGGCACCTGATGCTGGATGCCATCGAAGCGATCTCGCAGGGATTTATCCTGTATGACAAGGAAGACCGTTACGTGCTGGCCAATTCGCGCTTCCGCGAAATGTTTCCCGAGCATGCCGCTTTTATGTATCCCGGCATGCACTATGAGGACGTTCTGCGCATCGGCTACAAGCTCGGTTTGTACGAGGATCCAGGCCATGATTTCGACGCCTGGCTAGCGCGGACGCTTGAATGGCATCGTTCGGCGGAGCAGCCGATGGTCCGTCATCTGCCGGATGGCCGCTGGATAAGGCGGGATGAGCGTCGGACTTCGGATGGTGGCATCGTCGGTCTGCGCGCCGACATCACCGACTTCAAGCGGGTGGAAGCCGCGCTGGAACAGCGCGTCGCCGATCTCGAGCTGGCGCGATCCGATCTTGAGGCTCAGAAACTCCGCCTGGTGGCCAACGCGGAGGAACTCCGTCTTGCCCGCGACGCGGCAGAGGCTGCGACCCGGACCAAGTCGCAATTTTTGGCGATGATGAGCCACGAGATCCGCACGCCGATGACCGGGATGATGGGCATGATCGGGTTGCTGTGCGATACCGCGCTGGACGATGAGCAGCTCAAACTGGCCAATATGGCCCGTGCCTCGACCCACGACTTGCTGCTCGTGATCAACGACATCCTGGATTTCTCCAAGCTGGAAGCCGGCAAGCTCACTCTGGAATCGATCGATTTCAGCGTGCAGGCGGTGATCGCAGGCGTGGTTTCCCTGCTCGGGGCCACCGCCAGCGGCAAGGGCGTGCGGCTGGAGGGTTCGTTGAATGACCAGATGCCGGATTGGCTGAAGGGTGATCCAAACCGGATTCGGCAGATCCTGCTCAATCTTGCTGGTAACGCCCTTAAATTTACCGAGCAGGGCTCCGTCCGCATCGTGGCGTCACATCGCGGATTGTCTGGCGAGATCGTCGAAGTTCGCATGGAGGTGATTGACAGTGGCATCGGCATTCCAAAAAACGTGCAGGAGAACCTATTCCGTCCGTTCACCCAGGCCGACAACTCGACCTCGCGCAAATATGGCGGCACCGGCCTCGGTCTGGCGATCTCTGATCAACTCTGCAAGATGATGGGCGGTTCAATCGGAGTCGAGAGCGTGCCCGGGCAGGGCAGCACGTTCTGGTTTACCGTTCAATGCCGGCGTGGCGACGTCCCGACGGTGTCCGCCCCGCCAGTGGCGCCGGTAATCGAAAAACCGGGCCGCAAGCTCACCATCCTGGTAGCCGAAGACAACCTGATGATTCGGACATTGATCTCCAAACTATTGAGGAAGCGGGGGCACATTGCCGACATGGTCGCCGACGGAGAGGCGGCGGTGACTGCCGTGCAGGCCAAGAGTTACGATCTGATTCTGATGGACATGCATATGCCGAAGATGGACGGCGTTTCTGCTACCATGATGGTGCGCAAACTCGCCGGCCCGGAGCGGTTGGTGCCGATCATCGCATTGACTGGCAATGCCCTGGTTGGCCAGCGCGAAAACTGCCTCGCCGCCGGCATGGACGATTACCTTTCCAAGCCATTCGAGGCCGCCGATTTCTATGCCGTGATCGATCGTTGGGGCGAAGCTAAAGCGGAGTCTGAAACGCCGCACGCGGTGATCCACGTGCGGAGTTAGAGCGTGTTCGAGCGAAGTGGATGCTACCGTTCGCGTAAAGAAAACGCGTCAAAACAAGAATCTAAAACACCGTTTCGATTCCATTGGAACGAAGTGGCTCCATTTCAATCGGCAAGAGTTGCGGTGATGTGTGCCTCCCTCGCACATACCGGATACGTGCCATGCTGACGAGCATTCGTAGACCTCAGCAGGTCTGGAACGGCGCGCACCTCATCTCTCCGTTGATCGACCCTCGATCAAGGTGTCAATCAGAAGCCTTAAAGCGTTGTTCTCCGGCGTCTGTTACAAGCATAGCCGACCTTGCTGAAGCTGGTCGCAGGTTCAGCGCCGGCGGGTTTGTCAGGAATATTTCGGGTCGAAGCAGCGGTGAGAGGCGATGGCAAGCTGCCATCATCGAGACAGTTGTGACAGCTTTGGCAGGTATCTTGCGCCTTGCGTGCTCATGAAGTCGAGTACCGCCTGGGCAGGCGGCAACATGATCTTGTCCTTGCGTCTGACCACGAACCATTGTCTGACCACGGGCAGTCCTTCGATATCAAGCATCACCAGCCGGCCATCATCCAGCTCACTCGCGACGGTGTGAGCAGAGATGAATGCGACACCGAGACCTGCGATCACAGCTTGCTTGACCGTCTCATTGCTGCCCATTTCCATT
Organism: Pseudomonadota bacterium; assembly: GCA_018971625.1. Lineage (GTDB taxonomy): Bacteria > Pseudomonadota > Alphaproteobacteria > Rhizobiales > Xanthobacteraceae > Bradyrhizobium. The sequence goes on along the minus strand of JAGXAJ010000027.1, from coordinate 6,018 downwards.
CCAATTTTCGGATTCAGACCGTTGGCGTCGAACAGCCCCTCCATCAACAAGCGAGTTCCCGAGCCAACTTCCCGGGTAATGAACACCTCGCCGGAGATATCCGACAGCGAGCGCACGTCACGGCTGGCTACCGGATGCTGCCCGGAAGCGACAAGAATGTGCGGGTGATCGCCGATCAATTGGACTTCCACGTCGACGTCGGAAGGCGGACGTCCCATGATCGCTATGTCCATTTCGTAATCATGGACCGCCCGTCTGATGGTCTCCCGATTGCCGACGGAAAGTTTAATATCGATCTTGGGGTACAGCTTCGAAAAGGCGGCGATGGCGTAGGGGACGAAGTATTTGGCCGTGCTAACGGACCCAATAGATACCCTGCCGCCCGTTCTTCCAGCCAAGGCCTCTAGCGACAGTTCGCAGGTCGCGATTGACGCCTCTATCCTCTGACTCAGCGCCAATAGTTCCCGACCCGCCTCGGTCAGCCGCATGCCCTCGCTTGTGCGCTGCACCAAAGGGAGCCCCGCCAGATCTTGCAGGTTGCGCAACTGTTGCGTCACCGCAGGCTGTGTCAGGTTAACGCGGCTGGCTGCCGCAGTAATGCTTCCGCCGGTCGCAAGTGCGGCAAGAGACCGAAGTTGGCGAATGGTCAGGTCGCGAAGTCCGGCAGGCATATTAGAACAATCTATATCATGTACAATTTCTTTAGATTTTACTAATCTAGCTTTTCGAGTCAACATAATCACAAGGAAAAAGCTGACAGGGCGGGAGGCAACAATGGACCAACAGCTGCAGTTGAACGATTTTCTTGAGAAGTATTCGCAAGGCGGACCGCTGGAGCTTCGTGTGGCGGCTGCCATCGACGCTATCGCGGCCGCTTCCGTAAGCCTTTCGCAAAAGATTTCCAAGGGAGCTTTGGACGGAATAACCGGCGAAGCTACCAAGGGGCAGGAGCGGAACGCGGACGGGGATGTCCAGAAGGATCTCGACGTCTACGCGGATCGCGTCCTGCGCGAACATCTCCAACGCTTGCCGCTCGCGGCCTTCGCTTCTGAGGAAGAAGTAAACCTGGAGATTCGTGATCCCGGAGCGTCCATCTGCATCGCCATCGATCCACTCGACGGATCGTCGAACATCGAGGCCAATATGAGCGTGGGGACGATCTTCTCGATCGTCCGGACGCCCGCCGAAGTCAGCGCGGCCTTCAGTCTGGCCGGAACAAACCAACTCGCCGCGGGATTCGTCGTGTACGGACCACAGACGTCGCTGGTGCTCACGACGGGAGACGGCGTGGATATCTACACGCTCGACGATTCCGACAACCTCTATAAGCGTACCCGCAGCCGGGTAACCATCCCGGCGTCGACGTCGGAATACGCGATCAACTCGTCGAACTATCGACACTGGGAAGTGCCGGTGCGCACTTATATCGATCAGTGCCTGGCCGGTTCGGATGGACCGCACGAGAAAAACTTCAACATGCGCTGGATCGGCTCTCTCGTGGCCGAAGCCTACCGCATCCTGACGCGGGGAGGAATATTTCTCTATCCGGGCGACGCACGGGATGGATACGGCGAGGGCAGGCTGCGCCTGGTTTATGAGGCGCATCCGATGTCGTTCATAATGGAACAGGCTGGCGGCGGTGCGTCGACGGGTCGTGAGCGCGTTCTCGATATCGCTCCCCGCAGCCTTCATCAAAGGATTCCGCTGATAATGGGTTCAGTCGACGAAGTTCGTTATATTGAAGAGCTTCATGCGGACTTTGGAGCGAGGGACGGAATGTCCGCGCCCTTGTTCGCAAAGCGCGGCCTGTTTCGAGTTTGATCGAGAACGCCCGTGTCACGCAAGCATCCCATCATATCAATTACGGGTTCGTCTGGGGCCGGTACGACGTCGGTCAAGCGCACCTTCGAGCAAATCTTCCGGCGCGAGAACGTGCAGGCTGCCTACATAGAAGGTGACGCCTTCCATCGGTACAATCGGGCCGAGATGCGGCAACGAATGGCCGAGGAAGCGGAAACTGGAAACAGTCACTTCAGTCACTTCAGCCCGCAGACAAATTTGTTCGAGGAATTGGAGAAGACTTTCCGGGACTACGCCGAGAGCGGCGCCGGGATGACCCGCTATTACGTTCACGACCAGGACGAGGCGGCTTTTCATGGCGTTCCTCCGGGCACATTCACGGAATGGCAATCATTGCCGGCGGGCTCGGATCTTCTTTTCTATGAAGGTCTTCATGGCGCGGTCGTCACGGACAAGGTGAACGTGGCGCAATACGCCGATCTGAAGATCGGTGTCGTGCCTGTCATCAATCTCGAGTGGATCCAGAAGCTTCATCGAGATCGTGCCGCGCGAGGTTATTCGACCGAAGCGGTCACGGATACGATACTGCGCCGTATGCCGGACTACATCAACTACATCTGTCCGCAGTTCGCCGAGACCGACATCAATTTCCAACGCGTGCCGACGGTCGATACGTCCAATCCCTTCATCGCCCGGTGGATCCCGACAGCGGACGAATCGATGGTCGTGATCCGTTTCAAGAATCCGCGCGGAATCGATTTCCCGTACCTGCTCTCGATGCTGCATTCGAGTTTCATGTCTCGCGCCAATTCAATTGTAATTCACGGTGCGAAACTCGACCTTGCGATGCAACTCATTCTGACGCCGCTGATCATGCAACTCATTTCCCGCAAGCGGAGTTTGAAGTGACAGATCTGGCGACGTCACTCAACGAGGCGACGTTGAACGGATCTGTGACGGGGGATCCGGCACGAAACCGTGTGTCCCATCAGCAGATGGCAAACGCCATCCGGTTTCTGGCCGTCGACGCGGTGGATAGGGCCAATTCTGGACATCCCGGAATGCCGATGGGAATGGCCGATGTGGCCACCGTCCTGTTCACGCGTTTCCTGAAGTTCGACCCTTCCGATCCGGCATGGCCGGATCGCGACAGGTTCGTGCTCTCCGCGGGCCATGGGTCGATGCTGCTTTACGCGCTGCTGTATCTGGCCGGTTACGAAGGCGTCACCCTCGAGGAGATCAGATCTTTCCGTCAATGGGGTTCGAAGACGCCAGGCCACCCTGAATACGGACATACACCCGGCGTTGAAACCACGACCGGACCGCTCGGGCAGGGCATCGCCACTGCAGTCGGCATGGCGCTCGCAGAACGAATGGCCAATGCGCGTCACGGCGACGAACTCGTCGATCACTTTACGTACGTGATTGCGGGCGACGGCTGCCTCATGGAGGGCATCAGCCACGAAGCGATATCGTTGGCTGGCCATCTGAAGTTGGGGAAGTTGATCGTTCTGTTCGACGACAACCAGATATCCATTGACGGTGCCACCTCGTTATCCTGTTCGGACAATCAACTGGCGCGCTTCGCCGCGTCCAATTGGTCGGTTCGCCGGATCGACGGGCATGACCCTGCGGCAATCGCCACGGCGATCGGCGAGGAGCGCGAAACGGACAGACCCTCGCTCATCGCCTGCCGTACCGTGATCGGGTACGGCTCACCGGCCAGACAAGGCACGGAAAAAGCGCATGGCAACCCGCTCGGCCGCGAGGAGACCGCGGCAACGCGTACCAAGCTGAATTGGTCGTTCCCGCCGTTCGAGGTGCCCGACCCCATTTTGAGCGCCTGGCGCGACGTCGGCGCAGGCGGGCGGCGGACTCATCAAGCCTGGCAGGATCGGCGCAGGAATCTGTCTTCCAGCCGGCGTGAAGCCTTTGACGAAGCGCTCGGCGGAGCGCTCCCCGGTGCCTATGAACGCGCGCTGGACGAGATTCGCACGCGATTTGCGGCTGCTCGGCCTGACATTGCCACGCGCCAGGCGTCTCAACAGGTGCTTCAGGGGATCGTTCCGGCCTTGCCTTCGCTAATCGGAGGATCCGCAGACCTTACGCATTCTAACCTCACGCTCGCCTCGCAGACGTCCGTCACGTCGAAATCCTTTCGTGGCGCATACGTCCATTACGGCGTTCGTGAACACGGCATGGCGGCGGCCATGAATGGCATCGCATTGCACGGAGGATTCGTCCCCTACGGCGGAACTTTCCTGGCTTTTGCCGACTATAGTCGGCCCGCCATCAGGCTCGCGGCACTGATGGGAGTACGCGTGATCCACGTCATGACGCATGATTCCATCGGCTTGGGCGAGGATGGACCGACGCATCAACCTGTCGAGCAACTCGCATCGCTTCGCGCGATCCCCAATCTCCTCGTTTTCAGGCCAGCCGACGCGATCGAGACGCTGGAAGCCTGGGACTGTGCGATACGATCGGAGCGCCGTCCATCGATCCTCTGCCTGTCACGCCAGGCGCTTCCAACTTTCCGCAGCGATGCAAGAGGAAAGAACCGTGTGGCACTTGGCGCTTATATTGTGGTGACCCCTGAAGATCGGCGCGACGTTACATTGATTGCTACCGGTTCCGAAGTCGCAATTGCCGTCCAGGCCTCGCGCATCCTCGCGGAACAGGGGCTTCATGCAGCCGTTGTGTCCGCGCCCTGTCTGGAACTCTTCGCCGAGCAGCCCGACGAATATCGTCGGAGCGTTCTTGGCAACGCCCCGCGCGTTGGCATCGAAGCTGCTGTCGAGGGCGGCTGGTCGCGGTGGCTCGGAGATACCGGCGAATATGTGGGCATGAAGGGTTTTGGTGCGTCCGCACCGGCCAAGGAACTCTATCGCCACTTCGGTATCACGGCCGAGGCGGTAGCGCTCGCTGCCGTCCGGGTAAGGGGGCACTCGCGCATCGAAGGCGACGTCGGATGACGACACGCGTCGCAATAAACGGCTTCGGTCGTCATGCTCTCGACGGACTGCTGCAAGGCTTTAGCCACGCTTCCACGGCGGATGGAGCTTTCCAAGTGACCGAGGGGCGCGGACTGCCGGGCGTAAAGGTTCTGCTTATCAATAAGGGAGGAAGGATCTAATGGCACGCATCACACTCAGACAGTTGCTCGATCACGCCGCCGAACGCGGCTATGGCGTACCGGCATTCAACATCAACAACATGGAGCAGGGGCTTGCGATCATGGATGCCGCCGCGTCCGTTGACGCGCCGGTTATCATCCAGGCCTCGCGCGGAGCACGGAGTTACGCCAATGACATCATGCTGGCGAAAATGATCGACGCGCTGGAGGAGATGCATCCGCAGATTCCGCTGTGCATGCACCAGGATCACGGCAACGATGAAGCCACTTGCGCCACCGCAATCAAGTATGGCTTCACCTCGGTGATGATGGACGGCTCATTGAAAGCCGACGCCAAGACCGCGGCCGATTACGACTACAACGTCGATATCACCCGGCGTGTCGCCGAGATGGCGCACTGGATCGGCGCGTCGGTGGAAGGCGAACTCGGGGTGCTCGGCTCGCTCGAGCATGGTGGAGGGGAACAGGAGGATGGTCACGGCGTCGAGGGCAAGGTCAGCCACGACCAGTTGCTCACCGATCCCGACCAGGCGGTCGATTTTGTCCGCGCCACCAAGGTGGATGCGCTAGCGATTGCGATGGGCACGTCGCATGGCGCGTATAAGTTCTCGCGCAAGCCGGATGGCGATATCCTCGCCATGAATGTGGTCGAGGAGATTCACCGTCGCCTGCCGGACACTCATTTGGTGATGCACGGATCGTCCTCGGTGCCACAGGTCCTGCAGGACATGTTCAACGAATTCGGCGGCCAGATGCCGCAGACCTTTGGCGTGCCGGTTGAGGAAATCGCGCGCGGTATCAAACATGGCGTGCGCAAGGTCAATATCGATACCGATTGCCGGCTTGCGATGACCGCCGCGTTCCGCAAGGTGGCCATCAACAACAAGAGTGAATTTGATCCGCGTAAGTTCCTCAAACCCGCAATGGATGCAATGCGGGACCTGTGTCGCGAGCGGTTCGAGCAGTTCGGCACCGCCGGCAATGCATCCAAGATCAAGGTCATCCCGCTCGCGGAGATGGCCAAACGGTACCGGGCTGGGAAGCTCGATCCGAAAATCGGCACCCAGCCAGGCGTGGTGAAG
>JAGXAJ010000026.1 GCA_018971625.1 Pseudomonadota bacterium | reverse complement strand
CTCCTTCTTCCGAGGCCAGCATCACAAACTCCAATCTCGCGTCCATCCGGGACACCTCGTGGAATGGCATCCGACAGCCTCCTTGATTCGCTGTCGAAAGTGTCCACGATGTCTCCGAACACCCGTCCACCATCTCCCCGGTCTGAACAGCTACGAGGCGGAAGGCAGGGGAGCAACAATCGGAGCAAAAATTATCGATCGACCCGTGCGTCGGCCGAATGCATCGGCGCGACCAGGTTTGCCGATTCCAGCGCATACCCTCGCCAATCCCTGGCGAATCCGAGGGTAGCCCAGGGCCAACATATACCGTTGCTGCGAGCCGGTTTTACTATACGACGCAATTGTTACGCTGGTCCGCCCGTGCCAGATTGGAAGGATTCCCGCTCAAGATGCTGCAAGTAAACTAGAACATGTTCAAACGCATTCTGATCGCCAATCGCGGCGAGATCGCCTGCCGGGTCATCAAAACCGCCCGCCGCATGGGGATCGACACGGTCGCCGTCTATTCCGAAGCCGACCGTGATGCGCTCCATGTTGAAATGGCCGACGAGGCGGTCCTGATCGGACCGCCGGCCGCCACCGAAAGCTATCTCCTGATCGACAAAATCGTCGAAGCCTGCCGCAAGACCGGCGCGGAAGCCGTGCATCCCGGCTACGGCTTCCTGTCCGAGCGCGAGGCATTTCCCCGTGCGCTCGCGAAGGCCGGCATCGTCTTCATCGGCCCCAATCCCGGCGCCATCGCGGCGATGGGCGACAAGATCGAATCCAAGAAAGCAGCCGCCAAGGCCGGCGTATCCACAGTTCCCGGCTATCTCGGCCTCATCGAGGACGAAAAACATGCGGTGAAGATCGCCGACGAGATCGGTTATCCCGTGATGATCAAGGCCTCCGCCGGCGGCGGCGGCAAGGGCATGCGGATCGCGCATTCGAAAGCCGAGGTCGCAGAAGGTTTCAAGCTCGCCAGGGCCGAGGCTAAATCCTCGTTCGGCGACGACCGCGTGTTCATCGAGAAATTCATCGTCGATCCCCGCCATATCGAAATCCAGGTGCTCGGCGACAAGTATGGCAATGTGATCTATCTCGGCGAGCGCGAATGCTCGATCCAGCGCCGCAATCAGAAGGTGATCGAGGAAGCCCCGTCACCGCTGCTCGACGAGAGCACCCGCCGCAAGATGGGCGAGCAAGCGGTCGCACTCGCCAAAGCCGTCAAATACGATTCAGCCGGAACGGTCGAGTTTGTTGCCGGCCAGGACAAGAGCTTCTTCTTCCTGGAGATGAATACCCGTCTCCAGGTCGAGCACCCCGTGACTGAACTGATCACCGGCATCGATCTCGTCGAGCAGATGATCCGGGTTGCCGCCGGCGAAAAGCTTTCGCGGGCGCAAACGGACGTGACCCTTACCGGATGGGCGGTGGAGTCGCGGGTCTATGCCGAGGATCCATTCCGCAATTTCCTGCCGTCGATCGGGCGGCTGGTGAAATATCGCCCGCCCGCGGAAGCTCGCGTGGATGGTGTGACCGTTCGCAACGATACCGGGGTGCAGGAGGGCGGCGAAATCTCGATCTATTACGATCCGATGATCGCCAAGCTCGTGACCCATGCGCCCTCGCGTGTCGCGGCGATCGAGGCGCAGTCGCATGCGCTCGATGCGTTCTATGTCGACGGCATCCGCCACAACATCCCGTTTTTGTCGGCTCTGATGAGCCATCTCCGCTGGCGTGAGGGCAACCTGTCGACCGGCTTTATCGCCGAGGAGTTTCCGAAGGGATTGTCGGCGCGCGCTCCGGAAGGCGAGATCGCGCGAAGGCTCGCGGCGGTCGGGGCAGCGATCGATCACGTGCTCGGCGAACGCAAGCGACGGATTTCTGGCCAGCTCAATGGCCGGCCGGTGCAGCGCGAGGGCCGCCGCGCGGTGTGGCTGGAGCGCAATGAGATCATCCTCGATATCGCCCGCGAGCGCGAAGGCATTGCGGTTCGATTCGTCGGCGCCGATGGAAGCGCGGGAAATCCGCATCTTCTGATCTCATCGTGGGTTCCGGGTGAAGCGGTTTGGCAGGGCGCCATCGACGGCCATCCGTTGGCGGTGCAGGTGCGTCCGATCGCCAATGGCATTCGTCTTGCACATCAGGGTTTTGAAGTTCCGGTCTATGTGTTTACCGAAGCGGAGGCGGCATCGGCGCGGCTGATGCCGGTCACGGCCGCCACCGACACCGGCAAGAAGTTGCTGTGCCCGATGCCGGGCCTGGTGGTGTCGATCGCGGTGACCGAGGGTCAGGAAGTCAAGGCCGGCGAGACGCTTGCCGTGGTCGAGGCGATGAAAATGCAGAACGTGCTGCGCGCCGAACAGGACGGCACGGTCAAGAAAATTCACGTGATCCCCGGCGCGACGCTGGCCGTGGATGCGCTCATTCTGGAATTTGCCTGAGGAGTTCTTGATGGCCTTCCACCAACGTCGCGAGGCTCTGCGCGCGATCCTGTCGGGATCGTCCTGCATCCGCCCGGCGTCGGTCTATGATGCTATCTCGATCCGGGTCGCCGAGGATTTCGGTTTTGAGGTCGGCATGTTTGGCGGCTCGGTGGCGTCTCTGGCAGTACTCGGCGATCCCGACATTACCCTCATCACGCTGACCGAGATTGCCGAGCAGATGCGGCGGATGTCACGTGCTTCCGTGCTGCCGGTACTGGTCGATGCCGACCATGGCTATGGCAACGCGCTGAATGTCCGCCGCACGGTGCAGGAACTGGAAGCGGCAGGCGCCGCTGGCCTTACCATCGAGGATACCTTGCTGCCCCAAGCCTATGGCGAAGCCAAGATGCAACTGATCTCGTCGGAAGAAGGCGTCGGCAAGATGAGGGGTGCGCTCGACGGGCGCAGCGATCATTTGCTGGTGATCATGGCACGGACCGGTGCCGCCTCGCTCACTTCGCTCGATGACGCGATCGGGCGCGCCAAGGCCTATGAAGCCACCGGAGTTGATGCCTTGTTTTTCACGGGGCTTAAGGCTAGCGCCGAGCTTGACGCCATCGCCGCCGCCACACAAGCGGTCTACGAGACGCCCAAGGCATTGCGCGAGGGCGTTCCGCCAAAAAGCCTGAAAGGCCTTGCATCGTCGGAACTGACCGGCCGCCTTACGCGAGATGCCGACATGAAGAACCGCGGCGCGGAATTTCTCGGGATCAAGAAATAGATGAACTCGATTCGCCAGATCGTCATCCGCGGCCAGGTGCAGGGCGTTGGATATCGGGCTTGGGTCGAACAACAGGCAAGAGCGCGCAATATCGAGGGATGGGTGCGCAATCGCAGGGACGGCAGCGTGGAAGCGTTGTTCGCGGGAGAGGCCGATATCGTTTCTGAGTTGATCGCGCAGTGCCGGCGCGGACCCTCCCTGGCCAGGGTCCAGGCGGTCGAGGAAAAGTCCGGCCACCCCAAGGAGCTCGAGCTGCGCTTTAAGTCCGAGCGGTTCTCGGTATTGTCGACGTCCAGCTAAAGAGCGTTTTCGAGTGGATAACGGTTCGCGTGAAGAAAAAGCGTCAAAGCAAGAATCTAGAGCCTCGTTCCGATTCCATCGGAACGGAAAAGGCTCCAGGTGTGAGCTTTCAATAAATTGTCCACATCACCGCGCCAGCTTCGCAATCGCCTGGCTTAATTCATGGATTTCATAGGGCTTGCGCAGGATTGGAAAATCGCCGCGCACACTCGCAGCCGCATCGCTGTAGCCGGTCGCCAGCAGGATCGGCAGATGCGGCCGGATTTCCTTCAGGCGACGTGCGAGTTTCAGCCCGTCCATGCCGGGCATGACAATATCAGAGAATACCAGATCGACCCCATCACGCTCGATCTCGCATAACGCGGATTCGGCATCCGATGCCCTGCGGACGGTATAGCCGAGTTGTTCGAGCAGGCTGGCGCTGACCGAAGCGACTTCCGGATTATCTTCCACCAGCAGCACCGTTCCGCTGCCGCCGGTCGCCACCGTCTCGCGCCGTTTGGTTTGCGGACGGGCCTTGTCTCGCGGCAGCAGGATCGTGACCGCGGTTCCCTTGCCAAGGACGCTTTCGACCCGGACCGTGCCGCCGGCCTGATGCGCAAAGCCGTGAACCTGCGAGAGCCCCAGGCCGGTGCCCTTGCCGACGGGTTTGGTCGTGAAGAACGGGTCGAATATCTTGCTCAACACGTCGGGAGCAATGCCGATACCGGAATCCTCCACGCGAATGGCGACATGATCGCCGGCATTCGGCGCATCGGTAAGCGAGACGTTGCGGACGTCGATCTTGATCGTTCCTCCCGTCGGCATGGCATCGCGTGCATTGATGACGAGATTGACCATGGCGGTCTCGAATTCGGAAATGTCGACGACGACCGGCCAGACGTTTTTTTCGACATCGAACGCCAGCATGACCGCGCTGCCGACGCCGGTTTCCAGCACCTCGCGCACCGCTCCAATCCGATCGGTGAGATCGATCGGCTGCGGATTGACGCTCTGCCGCCGCGCGAAGGTCAGCAACTGACTGGTGAGGGCGGCGCCACGTTTGGAGGCGGTTTCGATCGCAGATATCGCGCGCAACACGTTGGGGTCATTGCCCGCGCTTTTCTTCAAAAAATGGACGCTGCCGCTGATCACCATCAAAAGGTTGTTGAAGTCGTGCGCCACGCCGCCGGTCAACTGGCCGAGTGCATCAAGCTTTTGAGACTCCGCGAGCTGCTGCTGCATTTGCTCAAGCCGGAGCTGCGCCTCGCGGCGCTCAGTGATGTCGCGGGTGATCTTGACGAAACCGACGAGTTTGCCGTTCTCGCGGATCGGGTCGATAACCACGCTGGCCCAGAAGAAGGTGCCGTCCTTACGCACACGCCAGCCTTCGTCCTCAAAGCGGCCCTGCTGTTCAGCGATCATGAGCGCGCGTACGGGCTTGCCGTTGGCGCGATCGGTCTCGGTATAGAAGCGGGAAAAATGCTGGCCGAGAATTTCCGCCGGCTGGTAGCCTTTGATTCGCTGGGCGCCAATGTTCCAACTGGTTACCCGGCCGCTGGGATCGAGCATGAAGAGCGCATATTCGGCGACGGCTTCGACAAGAAGGCGGAAACTGCGCTCGCTCTCAAACAAGCCCCTTTGCTGATTAGTTGCTTCGTCCATCAATCCTACCCCGGCTGGGCCAAACGCAGTAAGGCTGCATTTTGTTCCTCGATAGCGGGAACCTTTTGTAGACCAGGTGAAAGAGGCCTCTAGCGATGGGCCGGCCCGAACAGCTCGGCAAAGGCCTGCCGGGCGGCGATATCGACCTCGGCCATGGGGACGGGATGACCGAGGTCGGCGAGGCTGGTGACGCCGTAGCGCGGATCGGCCACGCCGCAGGGTATTATGGCGTCGAAATGCGAGAGATCCGGCTCCACATTGATGGAGATGCCGTGGAACGACACCCATCGCCGCAGCCGCACGCCGATCGCGGCGATCTTGTCTTCATGGCCCGGCCCCTTGTCCGGACGGTTGACCCAGACCCCGACGCGATCCTCGCGCCGTTCCCCCCTGACGTTGAAAGCCGCCAGTGTGCGGATGATCCAGGTCTCCAGGCCGGCCACATAGGCCCGCACGTCCGGCCGCCGGCTTTTCAGGTCAAGCATGACATAAGCCACCCGCTGGCCCGGTCCGTGATAGGTGAACTGGCCGCCGCGCCCGGTCATGAACAGCGGAAATCGGGGCTCCAGCAGGTCTGTGGAGTTGCCACTGGTGCCTGAAGTGTAAAGCGACGGATGCTCCAGGAGCCAGACCAGTTCAGGTGCAACGCCGGCCGCGATCGCCGCAACCCGCTCCTCCATGGCGGCGATCGCGTCAGGATAGGGCACTGGCGAGTCGGATATCCGCCATTCGACTTCGGCGCTTGCTTGAGGCTGGGCGAAGGTCGTCAAATTAAGGCTTTGGCGGTCATTAACCATTGGCTAACTATAACGTGGTGATCTGAAACTACGCAATTTCGCCATAGTCAGTCCGGGTCCCAGTGCCAACGCTTGACAAAGTCACCGTCGATCTCATGGTGGTCCTCGGGACCACGTCGATGCCCATCCATCAGGTAATGCGCTTGAGCCGCGGCGCCATCATCGAACTGGACGCGACCGAGGCGGATGAGGTCAAGATCCTCGCCAACAACCTGCCGATCGCCAGCGGCGTGGTGCTGGTCGATCGCAACCGGATCGCGGTTGAAGTCAAGCAGATGCTGCCGCGGCTGCCGGGTGTCCGGTAGTTGGGTTCGGCGCCAGGTTCGTTGAAGCCAGAAACACATTTTCGGGTAGTTGAGGGCAGGCAGAAAGCGAACTGCCTGTCTTCCGCTGAAAAGTCCTGACGGTTGCAATACCGCCGGAAGCTCCGTTTCAGCGGCTCCCGCAGGCCTTGTCCCTCTATCGCCGATTTGTTACATCCCGCGCCGTTGTCCGGTTCGGCGTCGTTACCGCACCGATTTTAGAAGAGCGCTCGTGGCGGAATTGGTAGACGCGCTGCCTTGAGGTGGCAGTGAGTAACATCGTGGGGGTTCGAGTCCCTCCGAGCGCACCACCCCCACATTTGGCGTTGAAATTTCACAGTTTTTTCCGCCGATTATCCACCCTTGCGCACGGCGCCAGGGCAAGCGGGACTAAAGCGCCGACCGGCGCATAGATGATGGCCGCGTCGAGTTCGGTTGGCGGTATGTCCTCTGAGGCGCCAGCCCATTTTGCGCCGAGCTAAAGGTTGCACCTGTTGCTCCAGCTCGATAGTCTTGTCCTTTTCGGAGGCTATCGCCGTAGCGGCGGCATAGTGAGAGACTTCTACTTGTGCAGTTGTGCCCACCCATTTGTTGAGTTCAGCCTGGTGTTGGGCGATTGCTGCTTTTTGCTGATTTATCTGGTCCGTAAGCTGCGCGATCCTCTCTGGATTGACGGCCGCATCGCTTACGGCCGATTCGACGCCACCGAGAAAAGCGCCGCCGACCCGGTTCAGCGCATAGCCCACCAAGAGGCCTTTGAAGTAGCCGTGCATCGAGTTCGCGGCTGAGCCAACTTTCACGGTCATTTCATCAGCGGCTGCGGTTGTATCTTCCTCGGCTTGGGCCAGAAAGCCGGCAAGATCCTCTTCCATAGCCTTGCCCTGAGCGGCCATGCTTCAGAAACCTGAACGGCGGCAGCTTCGTTGCTCTGTACGCATCCGACGTGCACCGTCTTGTGTGACGTGAGATAATTCGCGGATCGATCAGTTATGATGACGACGTACCGCCATCTCCCGACCTGCCGATGCTCGCGGACGATCGTGCGCAGCCATTGCACGTCTCTCCATCTTGGAGTCCGGCTCGTGGCGGCAAGAGGAGCGAAGCAGAGGAAGGAACCGACCGATCGAATCGAGATCGCCAATGATGTCGCCCGGGTCCAGCCCCGACGCGCAGGGTATTTCAACGCCGTTCAGATATTTCCATATAGCGCCAGTGCGCTCTATCAGATCTACGCCTCGCCGGGGCAGATTACAGATATCGAGCTTGAACCCGGCGAGCAGCTGATCGGTTCAAGGTCGCTAGCCGCCGGCGACACCGTACGTTGGATCGTCGGCACTAAGCAACTGTTCACTTCAGCACACTCCAAGGACGTTTTCCCCGCTGCAAACAGACTAAGTGATCGCTCAAAGGATCCCGGTGGTCCGACCGCGCGTTTTCTCGACTGCTTGTGGTCGGCCGATGCTTGCGCCATGAAGAAGCCTCAGTCTGCGCGGGGGAAGCACACGCGATAGATTGAACCCTCAGGTGCCTCACCGCGCTTACGCCGGTTCGGGCCGCTGGTTGTTTTTGCCCTTGAGCGCGGCTCGGGGTGTGCCTTCGTGCGGACAGCATCCCGATGATGATTAATCCGGTGTTGATGATTAACTCGGACTTCTCGGCATAGTGAACATGCCGTCGCGCGGTGGGAATGTGGTAGTCGTGGGGCGCATTCCCAGGCCTCACGCAGCGCAGGCGAGACGGGGAAGCGGCTGACGGCAAGTGTCTGTCGTGACCGCGGGATTATTTGAGTGTAGATCCAGGCTCAAGCGCCTGAGCAATGTCGGCGACGAGATCGTCTGGATGCTCGATCCCGACGGAGAGCCGGATCGTTGTCTCGAGCACGCCGATGCGAGCCCTTACGTCCGCCGGCACACCCGAATGCGTCATTGCCGCCGGATGGCTTGCGAGCGACTCCGTGCCACCTAAGCTCACTGCCAACTTAAAGACCTGAAGCTTGTTCAGGAAGGCGAACGCCTCGGCCTCACCGCCTTCGATATCGAACGAGAACGTCGAACCCGCGCCGGTGCATTGCCGGAGATAGACATCGTGTTCCCTTCCTTCTGTGAGAAAGGGCAGATAGTGCACCTTCGCCACGCGCCGGTGCTCACGTAGGAATTCCGCGACAACCTTCGCATTCGCGTCAGCCTTCTCCATCCGCAGCGACAGCGTCTCGAGCGATCGCCCCAGCATCCAGCATGAATGAGCGTCGAGTTGCGTGCCGATGCTGCTGCGCAGCATCTTGATCGGACCGATCGCTACCTTCGATCCGAGCGCCGCGCCTGCGATCAGGTCAGAATGTCCGCCGACGTACTTGGTCAGCGAGTAGAGTGAGAGGTCGGCTCCAAACTCGATGGGATGCTGGAAGATGGGGCCGAGCAGGGTGTTGTCGCAGGCCACAATCGGCCGATATTCCTGCGCGGTGCCCACCTCGTCCGCGAGCCGACGCACCAGCGCGATGTCGACCAGCGTGTTGGTCGGATTTGATGGCGTCTCGATCAGGATCACAGCGAGGCGGCCTAATGGCCTTGCCTTGTCCAACGCGCCGCGGACGATCGCCTCGTCGATGCCGTCGGCGAACGGCACCGTCTTGACCCCGAACTGGGCGAAGGTCCTGGTCAGGAGCGTCTCCGTACCGCCGTATAGCGGCTGCGAATGCAGGATAACGTCGCCGGGCCGGGTGTAGGCCATTAACGCCGTGGTGATCGCCGACATGCCCGAGGAGAATAGGACACAGGCTTCCGCACCTTCGTAGACAGCGAGCCGGTCCTCGACGATTTCGCTATTGGGATGGTTGAACCGCGAATAGACGAGCCCGGCGCCAGCACCGGCCGGCGGCACCTTGCGCCCCGACACGTAATCGAAGAAATCGCGTCCCTCTTCGGCCGAGCCGAACACGAACGTCGACGTCAGAAATACAGGAGGCTTCACCGCGCCTTCGGAAAGCGCTGGATCGTACCCGTAGCCCAGCATCAATGTTTCCGGCCGCAGCACGTGGTTGCCGATTTTTGTTTTGTAGGGGCGGGGTGCAGCCATGCGAAGTCGTCCTTTCGGCGGGGTATTCTGCGCAATTAGCCAGTAATCAGGAGGATTTCGTGTCACTGTCCAATACCGCTTCGTACGCTATTTTGCGGGTTTCGATAAAATTCGGACAGCGATTTCGCTAATTCGCGGACAGAGATTTCAGTAATTCGCAGACAGGGATTCCGCTAAATCGCGGACATTGTGGGGGCTGGTTTTCGCGACGCAAAAGAAGCCGAGGCGCGACGACTATACTGCGCAGCTCACCGGGCGATATGGCTCTCGCACATCGAGCCTATATCAGGCCGGCGGCATATCGTCATAAACAGGTCCGAGAACGGCCGATCTCCTTGAGTGGAGAATGGCGGCTGGATTGATCACGATCAGTGGGCCTCTAATCCGGCTGACAAACTCTCCGTATTCAAGGGAGCTCTGCGAATGACCTCCTGGATCGGCTATCTCGGCTGAGCCAATCCTGAAAGCTACCTTTAGGGAGGAAATGCACCTAAACTCTTTGCCCATCCTCGCAAGCTATTGAAATCACAACGAACGCGACCGCCCTCCGAGCGCACCATAAATCCACGTTTGGCGTTGAATTCTTAAGCCTTTTTCCGAATGTTACCCGGGAATGTTACCACTCCGTTCGCGGGCGGCGTTCCCACGTTGTTCGTGCGCAACCACTGTCGGCAAGATCAATAGCAATGCCGTTTCGTCTGGCAGCAGTAAGAGTGCGCTACGCGCGAATTTGCTGATTAGCAAACGCGCCTGTCATTTATTTTCTCAACCTCCCGAATCTGGCGCGAAGCTCCAGGCTAGCTCAATGCGATCCGAGAGTTATCGCTATTCTCCTTACCAGGGTCTAGCAATCCGCTCGAAAGGGAGCGTCTTTCCGGGAGCCAAAGGGCCTACCTGAAGTCGCCCGGATGGACGGGAGAGCTGTTGTATTGCACCCAATCGCCACGCAGCGCGGGCGGTGAGCCGTCCCGGCACCAGCCCATTGACGACCTGCACGCGCTCGATGTGGCGCGCGTTTGCCATGACCTCGACGAACGCCGTGTCGACCGACAGCGTGGTCCTGAACTTTGTAAGGTCAGCGGCGCTGGTCTCGCGAAGCAACTGCGCCTGTTTTTCGTCGGAGCCATTGCGCCGCCGCGCGAGATCTTTCGGAGAGTAGCGGGCGCAGTGTGCGGGAGGACAGAGTGCGCCAACCCTCAAGCTTCGGCGTAACGCTAGTAGCGGTGGTAGCCTCGTCTGCGATACCAGCTGCGCTGACGCGCATAGGCATGGCGGGGGTTGATACCGCATCCGGCGCTGGTGCCGGAAGCAGCCGCCATGCACTGACCGTAGGTCGCGAAGGCGCAATTTCCGGGATAGCCCCATTCTCGTCCTTGCAGGCAGTATCTGTCCTGCGCGGCTGCAGGTCCGGTCGTGATAGCAAGAGTTGCAACGGACAGAATGATCGCAAATGATCGAATAATGATGAGGCGCATGGATGTTTCTCTCAACAGGCGCAGTGGCGCACATGCCGCCGCTCGACATGAAGTCAAGCCGGGGTATCGGAGCACGGCGTGCTTAGGGAGCTCGGCAGTCGCAGCGCCATGCTCAGCGTCGATCAGGAGGGTCACAGAAGCGCGTAAGGACCGGTCGAAAGCCGGCAGTGATCTCGTCGAAGCGGTTGGCAGACATCCGGCTAGTCTGTTGAGGCACGCTCCAAAATATGCCGGCGGCGGATACTTCGTACGGTCAGCCAGATTGCCAGCGCAGCCAATGGGATGAAAGCTGCGGTGATGTAACCAGGATCGAACTTGAGCATTCCGCTTTCATGCGCAGCTTTTGCCAAGTAGCTGAACAAGCCGGTCATGTAGTAGGTAATCGCCGCCACCGACAGGCCTTCGACCGTGGTCTGCAGACGCAGTTGCAGCCGTGTCCGTTCGTTCATCGATTTCAGCAGTTGCTGATTCTGTTTCTCAAGCTCGACATCGACGCGCGTACGCAACAGGTTGTCCGCTCTGGTCAGGCGAAGCGACAGATTTGCCTGGCGAGCTTCGGTGGAAACACAGGTGCGCAACGCCGGCGCCATCCGTCGGGCGAGAAACGAAGTCCAGGTTGGAAAACCAGGAAGCTTGCGCTCACCGATTGTCTGCAGATGCTGCGTCACGATCTCTTCATAGGCTTTGCTGGCGCCGAACCTGAACAAGCTGGCGGCTGCACCGGCTTCTACGTCTGCAGCCAGTGCAGTCAGTTCGTTTAGCATCTGATTATTGTCAACGAGATCGTTGGCGCGGCGCATTCGCTCGGTCACTTCACCCAGACGCTTTTCAGCAATACCAATCGACGGTGCCAAGCGGTGCGCCTCAGGCAACCCGAGAAGGGCCAGCGTTCGGTACGTTTCGATGTCAAGGAGATGCTGGACCATAGACCCGGTCCGGTTTGGACTCATGCCACGATTGATCAGAAGAATTCGGATGAATCCCTCAGGGGTAACTTTGAAGTCCGTAGCGTAGAGCGCTGCCCCATCTCCGCTCTCCGCCACGGCAAGACTGGTCTGGTCAAACAGGCTGACGAAGCCATTTTCGTTCTCGGATTGCTGAACGACGTTGAGATCGACCGCGACCAACACTGGCCCGGGCTGCTGCACCAAGCGCATTGGCATGGCAAGGGAGGAGGCAGAAGGGTAGAACGGGCTTGCTTTAACCTCGACCGGCACCTCCCAAGTATAGGTGGTAAACTCCGAATGCTGCTCCCATCGCAGTTGAGTGCCGCCGAGTGTCACGCGGAAATGCTTATCCTGCGGCAACGGAGGCACCAATCCTCGCGTCCGGCAGAACGCGATCAGTTGCTCGCGGTCGGCGGCGGCTCGGTCTCCCTGGGTATCAAAGGCAAAATGCAGGATTCGTGCCGAGGCCGGAACCGCACTGAAAGGCCGGGCATGCACCTCGCTGAGTATTGTCGTCCGCAAAGGATGAGGTACCAAGGCCGAGTCCTTGCCTTCCCCGACCATGACGACATTACTCATGCCTTACCGCCATCCGACACGTTTCGCGACTAAGCAGCATCAAGCCACATCAGCCGCGTCAAGTCGATATGCAAAGCCGCTACTTTGTCCCGCGTTGGACGTTCCTTCGCTGTTCTCGCGCGGCTGCCATATAAATCGCCAGGCGAAGTGCTCTGATCGAACGCGATGACCTTGTCCATTGCCGCCGCGCTATGGGCGAGGCTTAGCAAGTTTGGTCAGGTCAAGCCGCATTGGCGTCGACCGGTGGCGTGGCATAAGTCATCGTCTGGTCCCCTAGCTCGCCGATCGGAAGCGGCGGCCCCAAGAGATAACCTTGTGCAAAATCGACGCCGAGCGCTTTCAGCCGTTCGAACTGCTCAGGCGTTTCAACTCCTTCGGCGGTAACCAGAATGTTGAGCCCACGGGCGAGCGTCACGACCGAGGAGATGATCGCGGTAAGTTTGCGGCGATTGGTCAGGTCGCGAATGAAAGATTTGTCGATCTTGATCTTGTCGAACGGAAACGTCGTGAGATAGCTGAGCGAGGAATAGCCGGTGCCGAAGTCGTCCAGGGCGAGCGAAATGCCGATGTTTTTCAGCTTTTCGACGAAGTCATGGTTTTCGGCGGCGCGTTCCAGCAGCACGGATTCGGTGATTTCGAGTTCGAGCCGCTCGGGCGCGAGGCCCGAAGCTTGCAGCGCCGCCTGGATGATATCGAATAGTTCCTCCTGCTTGAACTGCACAGGCGACAGGTTCACGGCGACCTTGAGCTCGGGCGGAAGCCACGTCGCATCGTCGCACGCCTGCTGGATCACCCATTCGCCGAGAGGAACGATCAGCCCGGTTTCTTCCGCAAGCGGAATGAACTGGTCCGGCGGGATCAGGCCTTTGACCGGGTGACGCCAGCGCACCAGCGCCTCCAGCCCTCGCCTTTCGCCGCTCACGACGTCAAAGAACGGCTGATAGTGCACTTCGAGCTGGCAGCGCGCGATAGCGTCACGCAGGTCACTTTCGAGCGTGTTGCGGGCCTCCAACTCGGCTGACATCGCATCGTCATAGACGGTGTAGCTGTTGCGGCCCGTCGCCTTGGAGCGATAGAGCGCAAGATCAGCTTTTTTCAGGAGTTGATCGAGATCGCCGCCATGTTCCGGCGCCAGTGCGATCCCCACGCTGGTGCCTATCTCCACGCGATTTCCCGGCAACTGGAAGGGCTCTGCGATTACCTTGCAAATTCGCGCAGCAAGATCGATCGATGCCCCGCGTTGGTTGTCGCATTCGGATTGGACGATGGCGAACTCGTCGCCGCCAAACCGCGCCAGGACGTCGGATTCGCGCAGCGTCGAGCGTAAGCGCCGCGCCACTTGCCGCAACAGCGCGTCGCCAGCAGCATGACCCAATGAATCATTGACATTCTTGAAGCGGTCGAGATCGAGCATCAGGATCGAAAAACCTGTCGAAGGCGCCTGCTGGGAGACGCGGATCTTGTGCAGTTGCTCCAGGAGATAGACCCGGTTGGGAAGTCCGGTCAGGATGTCGGTCTGGGCGAGTTCGAGCACGCGCCGGTTGGCAAGTGACAGCTGCAGTGAATTCCGGCTCGCAAGTGCAAGATACACCGCGAGAAACAGCGTGACGATAAGTCCCGCGGCCAGCAGGACGAGCGCACGATAGTGCTGCGCGATCAGTTGGCCGCCGATCGCGGGTGTGGCAAGCAGACGCCAGTTGGCGTCACCAATGCGAAGCGTAGTCCACCATTGTAAATCGCCCGGCTCTCGTGTCCGCTGGACGGAGGAAAAATCAGGGGCATCCCGCTGCGCCAATCGGCCGGTACCCGGTGGATAGACGCTGATGCTGACGGCTGGATTTGCTGCGTCCGCGTTGCGGATCGATTGCAGAAGCTGGGCGAGATCGAAGACACCGACTACAAAGCCCGCGAGGTTGCGCCGGCGATCCGCAACCGTGGTGCGCGACGTGCCCTTGGCATAGACCGGCACGAAGACGGCAATCCCGACGGCGTTGGGGCCGCTCCGTCCCTCGAAAAGCTTCGTGCGTAACGCCTTGATCTGGTCCTCGTCGCGGGCGTGTTCGAGCGCGGCACGGCGCGCCGGATTGGTCCGGTAGTCTAGCCCGTAAATCACGGAGGTCTTTGGTTCGGTGGAGAAGTAGACGGGATAATACTCGTCGCTCTCAGGCGCCACAGCGCCATCCGGGAACGACTTGATGCGGTAACCCGAAACGCCGTCGGCAACGGCCGCTGCCTCGTATTCGGCACGCTCCTTGCGCCTGATTTTTGGCACCCAGGCGAGGCGGAGGTATCCCGAATGTCCCTCGAAAAGCCGTGAGCTAAAGGTCTCGTACTCGCTGCGCGTGATATCCTCGTTGGCGGATTCGAACAGTGTGCGCAGCGTCGATAGCCGGCTGACATATTCGTTGATGCCGTTCTGGAGAACGATGGCCTGTGTCTCAGCCGTGACCTCGAATTCGGCGCGCGCAGCGCGGCTCTCCCAGCGGGCGACGGAAAAAGCGGCAGCTAACGACAGAATGATGCCTATGCAGGCGGCAACCCGCGCAGGACGGTACAATCCGCTCCGCGACGTGGATTTCCGCCGTTCCGCCTTGCGCTCGCGGCCCGTGCCGTTCGTGTCCCGCTCGCCCATTCCGATCTTCTACAGAATATAGCCCCAGTTGAACGTCGCGCTGTCATCGGACAGGGGTTGCATTAAAAAGTCGACAATTCGCGGGCCATACGGCTCTGCGTCAAACGGCTTGGTTAACGGTTCTCAAGCTTCATCCCTGAAAACCTGAAGATCCGGGGTAACGGGGTGGCAATTTAGAGTGCGTTAGGGAACTGTTCATTCCGCACGCCTATGCTGAGGCGATCTCTTTCCCGCTTGACCATGGCCATGCGACCGGCACGCTTCCTGATCGCGCTTTCGATGCTGCTCGCCGTGACACATCCGGCCTATGCAGCCGAGGTAGGCGTTACGGCGGACTCCATTCTTTTCGGCCAAGCAGCGGCGCTAGAAGGCCCCTCGTCGGCGCTCGGTCAGAGCATGCGGCAAGGTATCCTTGCCGCCTTCGCGGAAATCAACGCCAAAGGCGGTGTGCATGGGCGTAAACTGAACCTGATCAGCCGCGACGACGGCTACGACCCCGATCGCTCGGTGGTGCAGACTACCGAGTTAATCGAGAAGGATCAGGTGTTCGCACTGATCGGCGCCGTGGGCACGCCGACCTCGAAGGCGACCGTGCCGATAGCGGCTGCGAACAACGTGCCATTTATTGGACCATTCAGTGGCGCGGATTTCCTGCGCTCCTCGGAGTTCCACAACGTCGTCAATATCCGCGCGAGCTACAGCGATGAGGCGGAGGCCTGGATCAAACACCTGACCGAAGACCTGCACCTCAACCAGATCGCGATCTTTTACCAGGACGACTCCTTCGGCCGGGACGGGCTCGCTGGCGTCAAGGCCGCACTCGACCGCCGCGGGCTCGAACTGGTCGCCGAAGGCACCTTCGAGCGCAACACGCGCGCTGTCGGTGCGGCGTTGAAAACCATCAGGCGCGCCGAGCCGCAAGCGGTGGTCATGGTTGGGACCTATGGTCCATGCGCCGAGTTCATTAAACTCGCCCACAAAGCCGGTTTTCGACCAACCTTCGTCAACATCTCGTTTGTCGGCGCCAATGCGCTTGCGAGGGAGCTTGGGCCGGACGGGGACGGGGTGATTGTGTCGCAGGTCGTGCCATTCCCGTGGGATACTTCGCTGAAGGTCGTCGTGGACTACCAGAAGGCGCAAAAGGCGCTGGATCCAAGACTGACGCCGGACTTCGTGTCGTTCGAAGGCTATCTTTCAGGCCGGCTTACGGCCGCCGCGCTTCAGCTCGCCGGGCCCAACCCGACGCGTGCCGGTATGCTCCAACTGATCAACGAGATCGGACGCTTTGACATCTCGGGTACTATCATCACCTGCGGAGCGAAGTCGCGCGAGGCACCGTCGAAGGTCTTCCTGACTGTGATCAAGGCCGATGGCACCTTCAAAGCGGTGGACAAGCTTTAGGTTTCAGTCTGGACCAGGTGTTTAGTCCCGGCATTTTCCGAAGCGGGATGAGTTTGAATCTTTCTGGCAGCGAAGTCCTGCATTTGCGGATGGATTCGTAAGGCACGAAGCTCCTAAGGCTTTCAGCCGCCGAGCGTAGTTATCGGCGTCGTGGTCGCAAACCTTTCGTAGTCCGCTTGCAGCGAAGCCAGCGTCTTCAAAATCATCACGTTCAGGCGTGGCGAGCGGGCGTGAACGCTACGCCACCCGATACGGGCCGACAGTTTGCCTCCGAGGAATTTCGAGCCCGCCTTGCGGAAATCCTTCACGCTGGAGGCGTTGGAATCCGTAGCCGATCTATTGCGTCAGGGTGCAGCAGATCGTCCGGCACCGTGATATTTATTGAGAGATAACGTCCAATCGACATCACGGCAAACTTTCATTAACTGCCAGTCCATTACTTTGCTTGCGAAGCGAAAAGCGGGCGCAAGCGTGGCGACGGTTCCGAACCACTATGAACGTCAACTGATGCAGCGGTTACGCGGCCGCGGCTGGGTCAAGGCAACCACGTTGCCCTCGGGTCCAAAAATAATAAAACGCCTCCTCGACAAACGGTGGATCGAGCGCGAGGGCACGGGTAGGGATGTCGCCTTCAGGATGACTGAAAAGGGATTGGCCGCTAAGAGATCGCCAATCCCGTTGCGGCGATAGAAGGCGTCGAGCTACGGGCGGCGGGCAGGCGGCTATGCCAGCGTGGCGGCGTTCACCGAAGCTACACGATAGCGCATGGCCACGTCGAGGCGGTTCTCGCGCAGGCTGAGTTCAAGGAACTCGAAGTCACCAAAGCCGCTCTGGCTCGGGCCGGATGCCTTAGGGACGGCAACAAATTCTGGCACGATCGCCGACGACTCGATTACTATCTGGCTGGAAAGCCCTTGTTGGCTTGAAACGGCCTTCCTCGTTATCGATCCCGGATAACAACGTTGGCGTAGATCGGCGGCCTTGGATCAGGCTTGGCGATGTTGACAAGCGGCTCTTTAGCAGCGGATTGGCGACCGGATTTCTTCGGATCGATTCGAAAAATTGACCGGTTGATTATCGATCGGAGCACGTCCCATGAAATTCCTGGGCTTTGCCTATCGTTTCGTATCCAATTTTGTGTTCCTGGCGCTGGTTTATTACAGCCTGAACTTCTTGGAGAAGTATCAGCAACGCGCGATTGTCGCGATCCTCGTGCTGGTCTATGCGGCGATGCGCGTGGCGTCGGCGTTTCGTTCCTTCCATTTCTTTCAGCGCGTCGAACGCCTTGAGCTCGAGGCGCGGCGTCTGGCAGGGCTTACCGGCGAAGGTCCGGCCTCGAATGCGTCGCGCAAGCAGGTTGTAAGCGACGTCAGCGCGCTCCGCCGCGACGGCGAAATGAAGTCCTATATCGATCTGTTGTTTCTCGCCCTCGTGATCTTGTTGTGCATCTCGAAGATCGTGACGGATTGAGCGTCAGGCGCTTCTTTTCCGGACCTGGGCCAGATGCCGTGCCGGCCCGCTGCGGCGACGTGCAGCGTTGGACCGTCCATGCGCAACCATTGTTCCACGACCGCCATGATGGGACACGACTAGCCGCTTGCCATGACCGGAGCGGAATTTGCCGCGGATTGCGTGCTCGAAATGGCTGGTTCCAACGGTCGTCACGGCGCGCTCCGGTTTGCTTTCGGTCACCGTCATTCGCGCCGGGCCGGGTGCGAGCAGGGCAAACGATTCCACAGACAGGCGGGGCAGTTCGGGTAGTTCGAAAACGCTGCGCGCCGGTATGGCGAGGGTACTGGCCGTGTCGGCAACCGGAACCGGCCAATCGCGGGGCCATGGCGCTGTCTTGGGCAACGGAAACAGCAACAGCTTCGCGCCCGATGCATCGAAATACGAGAATGCAGGCGCGGCGAGCTGATCAGCATTGGTGGAAACGAAATTTGGTATCACGGGCCAATGCGAGATCGCCACGTTTTCTGACCTCGGATGCAATTGCCATTGCTGCGGTTCGGTCGGCGTTGCTGGCCGATCCGGCGTGGCCGGCACCACGTGGACGATGTGATAGCCGCGCGCTTTCAGCGTCGCCAGGATTCTCGGCAGCGCGGCGACGGTGCGAGCCTGGATGTCGTGCAGCAGCAGGATGCCCTTGCCCTTGGCCTCGATCCGCTGGATCGCAAGGTCGTAGACCCGCGACGAGGAAATATGGCGCCAGTCGTCGGCCGGAAAATCGGCGCTCCACACCTGGATGCCCCGCGATGCGAGATAATCCTCGACCGCATCGGCGCGCAGCAGGCCGGGAATGCGAAAGAACGGCGCGAGCGACTTGTCGGCGTCGGCTCCCAGCGCTGCCTTGACCGAAGCGATGCCGTCGTCGATCTCTGCCTTGGCGCGCTCGATCGGCATCTTGTTCATGGTGAGCGGATGGGTCTGGGTGTGGGTGCCGATGGTATGACCGGCGTCGCGCAGCTTGCGGACGCCTTCCGGAAAGCTTTTTGCCATCTCGCCGACCAGGAAGAAGTTCGCCTTGATGCATTGCGCCGCCAGAATCGCCAGGATCCGATCGCTGTTGCGCGGCAGCGGTCCGTCGTCGAACGACAGGACCACCTCGTGATCCCTGAGCGGCAGGGTTTCGGGGTATTGCATGGTGCCGATCCGGGGATGCTCCCTGGGGTCGACCACCAGGGTTCGCGAAGTCCCGAGCGCGTCGGGATGGCCGGGGCAATCGGCAGCGAAAGCGGTCCGCATGCTGCCCGAGGCCAACATGCCGAAACTGAGGGTCACGCACAAAACAGCGTGAGCCAGCAGTTTTGGCAATGTTCGAATTTTACTGGTCATAAAGTTCCATCATTCGCGTCGGCATCATCGTCATTACACGCCACGCCATGAACGAGGCCTTAACCGTTGGACTTCCGCCCATCACCTTCGGTTCAACGCGCGACTTCAGCCTTGGCTCCGGGTGCCGCCGGCACCAGATGCACCACGCGGTAGTGGTTTTGCCTGAGATAGTCCAGGAAAGCTGGCAGCATGGCTGCAGTGTGTGCCTTGGGGTCATGAAGCAGGATAATCCCTTTGTGGGCGACGCTGAGACGGTCGGTGATGATTTTCAGTTCCTGCCGCGGCGTCATCGGATTCCAATCGCTTGCCCAGAGATCGGCGCCGAATACCGTGATGCCGCGCGATTGCAGCAGATCGAGGGTCGCTTGCGTGCTCTCGAAGCCGGGAAAGCGAAAGAACGGCGCAAGTGATGCGGCGGCTCCTCCATCGTGCAGCGCAGCCTCCACCGCCGATATGCCGTGATCGATTTGCTCGACCGCTGCGCCGGGCTTGATCCGCGCGAGGCTGGGATGGGTCCAGGTGTGAGTACCGATGGTATGACCTTCCGCCGCGATCCGACGCACCAGTTCAGGGTGCTCCGACGCCGGCTTTCCGATCAGGAAAAACGTTGCGCGCACGCATTCATGGGCCAGGGCCGCCAGCACCTTCGGCGTGGTCGCGGGCCATGGTCCGTCATCGAAAGTGAGCACCACCTCGTGGTCAGCGAGTGGCAGCGTTTGCGGGAAGCTCTTGAGTCCGACCCTTGGGGTTGAGGCCGCATCGACTGCCAGGATGCGCGAGGTACCAAGCGCGTCCTTGCGCGGGCAAGACTCCGCATGGGTCGCCGCGCTTCCCGCCAGCGCGGCAAGGACAACGCCAAGCACGCGCGCCGGCAGCAAGGCCCATTTCGCTCGGTCCATCTTTATCATTGCGCTTGGCGTTGCCCTTTGGCTAATGCGTGAACCCACAGCTCTGGTGAGTTCTCTCCTGTCAAATCGGCGAGGCGCGGCATGACCGAGGACGTGGATATTGCCCAACCGGCCGATGCCTCCGTGCTCGATCGTCTCCCCATGCGCGACGAAAATGGCGAAATTCGCCACGAATTCGTCGCGGAAGTCACCCGTGCCATTCACGAAACCAATATCGAGCTGCTGCGTGCGATCGTGGCGGAACTGCACGAGGCGGACCTCGGCGACCTGATCGAGGCGCTCGAGCCGGACGACCGGGTCAAGCTGGTAGAGCTGACGGGTGCGGATTTCCACTTTTCGGCGCTCAATGAAGTCGACGATTCCGTCCGCGAGGAGATCCTCGAGGAGCTCGAGCCTGTAACGGTCGCCGAAGGCGTGCTTGAGCTCGAATCTGACGACGCCGTCGAATTGCTCGAGGGCCTCGACGAGGAGGACCAGGAAGAGATCCTGGAAAAGCTTCCTGCGAAGGAGCGCAATACGCTCGAGCGCAGCCTGCTGTATCCGGAAAATTCCGCCGGCCGGCGGATGCAGACCGAGTTCATCACGGTGCCGCCGGACTGGACTGTGGGGCAGGCGATCGACTACATGCGCAATACGCCGGACTTGCCGGACCGGTTTTACGAAATCTATCCGGTCGATCGCGCCCAGCACTGGCAGGGCGCGATCGCGCTCGATGTGTTGTTGCGCGCGCGCCGACCGGTGCCGCTGGTCGACCTGATCGACGAGGACCGTCGCCGGGTCTCTGTGCTCGACGACCAGGAAGAAGTGGCGCGACTGTTCGGCAAGTACAATCTGGTCGCTGCGCCCGTGGTCGACACCACCAACCGGCTGGTCGGCGTCATCACCATCGATGACGTGGTCGACGTCATCGAGGAGGAGGCCGACCAAGACCTCAAGGCGCTGGGTGGTGTCACCAGCGACGAAGAACTGTCCGATAACGTCTGGACCATTGCTCGTGGTCGCTTCAACTGGCTGCTGGTCAATCTCGCTACCGCCTTCCTGGCGTCTTCGGTGCTCGGTCTGTTCGAGGGTCAGCTCGAACAAATGGTGGCGCTGGCGGTGCTGGCGCCGATCGTCGCGAGCCAGGGCGGCAATGCCGCAACCCAGACCATGACGGTCGCGGTCCGCGCGCTCGCCACTCGCGAACTCGGCTCCAGCAACGCCTTTCGCGTCGTGATGCGCGAAAGCCTGGTCGGTCTCGTCAACGGCATTGCTTTCGCGGTGATCACCGGCGTTGCTGCGGTGGCCTGGTTCAGGATTCCCGGACTTGGCGTCGTGATCGGTCTTGCGATCATCTGCAATCTGGTGGCCGGCGCTCTTGGCGGCATTCTGATCCCGATGGTGCTGGAGCGGGTGCGGGCCGATCCAGCGGTCGCCTCCGGCACCTTCGTCACCACCATTACCGACGTAGTCGGCTTCTTCTCGTTTCTGGGCATCGCGACGCTTTGGTTCGGACTGAAATAGGCGCGGGCTGCCCCGAGCCTTGCATCGTTAATCAAGCCTTAACGCGCATCGCCGACACTCCCGCGGGGTTCGGGGCAGACCATGCAGCGCTTGCGGCTGAAAGCGGACGGACGGATCGTCGAGTTGCGGGATGGGCGGGAGTTTCCGCTCGCCCCGGCAACAATTCCTCTCGCGCCGGCAGCGACGTCGTCGCTGGCCTCGGAAGAGGCCAAGTCGTCATCAGAAGTTCGCGAACTGCGCCGCCGCGCGCGGCTGACTCAGCTTGAATTCGCCGCGCGGTTAGGTGTTCCGGTCGAGACCATTCGCAACTGGGAGCAGGGCAAACGCATGCCGCGCGGACCGGCGCGGGCGCTGCTCGCCGTGATCGCGCATGCGCCCGATACCGTATTTGCCGCATTGGCGACGGAACCTGCAGCCACCTGAGTTGGCATCGGCGTCGCTGCGCGACATAATGGGCGGTCAGGTATTCGCCCATGTTGTTTGTCGAAGCCAACGGCGCAACCATTCCTGCGATCGGACTAGGCACCTGGGAGCTGCGCGGGCGCATATGCGCGCGTGTGGTCGAGCAGGCCATCAGGCTCGGCTATCGTCACATTG
Organism: Pseudomonadota bacterium; assembly: GCA_018971625.1. Taxonomy (GTDB): domain Bacteria; phylum Pseudomonadota; class Alphaproteobacteria; order Rhizobiales; family Xanthobacteraceae; genus Bradyrhizobium. Next base: position 29,045 of record JAGXAJ010000026.1, on the reverse strand, counting down.
ACACTGCGCAGGTCTACGAGAACGAACGCGAGGTCGGCGACGCATTGCGCGCCTCGGGGGTCAAGCGCGACGACGTCTTCGTGACCACCAAGGTCTGGACTACCCATTTCGCGCCGCACGATCTCGAGCGCTCGACGAAAGAAAGCCTGAACAGGCTGCATCTGGCTGCCGTTGATCTCCTGCTGCTGCACTGGCCCAATCCGCGAGTGCCGCTCACGGAGACGCTCGGCGCGCTCGCCCATGTCAAACAACTCGGCCTGGCGCGGCACATCGGTGTTTCCAATTTCACTGTCGCCCTGATCGAGGAGGCCGTCGCGGCCTGTCCGGAACCGCTCGTTTGCGATCAGGTCGAATTCCATCCCTATCTCGACCAGAACAAGGTCAAGGAGGCCTGCGCCCGAAACGGCATGGCGCTCGTCGCCTATAGCCCGGTAGCGAAGGGCCGGATCAAGAACGACCGGACGCTTGCCGGCATTGGACAAACCTACGGCAAGACCGCGGCGCAGGTTTGCCTGCGATGGCTTGTGCAACAAAACGTTTCCGCGATCCCCAGGACCTCGCGCATCGAGCGGCTGTCGGAAAATTTCGATATCTTCGACTTCGAACTATCCAGCGAGGAGATGGCGCAAATCTCCCGGATGGGGAGCGCCAAGGGACGGCTGACCGATTTCGGTTTCTCGCCGAAATGGGATTGAGATATGCTGCCGGCGGGCAGGGACGGCATCGACGCTGATCGAATACGGTGGAACCGCGGCAATTTCTACGCTCAGGCATCACGGCATCGGCGCTCGTCCACTTGTCATGCCTGATGCTGGTGATCTTCTTCACTGAAGTTCACCCCTTCGGTTCGGTGACGGCTGAGCCTATCTCGGTCGACATCGTTGCGCCGGAAGAGGTGGCCGGGAAGGCGCCGGAGCCGCAGTTACCGCTCAAAAAAGGAGAGGAAAACCCCGAGGTTTCCCCTGATACGCCCGCACAACCGGACCTTTCCGCGAAGGCAGATAGTTCCGCAAAGGCCGTGACCGCGAGTTCGTCGCCGTCGGCCGCCGCGCCGCTGCCGGCTGCAAAGCCGGCACCTGCCGCGACGCCGCAAAAGCAGGCCGCGCCGGCGCCGCCCAGTCCCGCGCCTGCATCAACGCCTGCGCTAACCGCTGCGCCAGATCCCGGCAAGAAGGCCGCCGCGCCCTTACCGGCGGTTCAACCTGCCTACAGTCCCGCGCAACCAGATCTCTCCGTCAAATACCACGTGCTGCTCGGGCTGCCCCAGGAGCGACCCGGCGACGGCTTCGACGCTCCGGCGATCGAGAGCGCCGACGTTGCAAGGGACTTGATCTCGGAATTTCGGCGCCACCTGAAGACATGCTCGACGCTGCCCAAGGAAATCGCCCCCTCGGACAAGCTCGCGATCAAGCTGCGGGTGCTGATGACGCCCGAGGGCCGGCTGGCCGCAAAACCGGTGCTGATCGAGGCCAGCGCGTCGGTGAAGGGGCCACTTCTGATGCAAAGCGCCATCAGCGCGCTACAAGCGTGTCAGCCCTATACAATGCTGCCGCCAGATCACTATCAGGAATGGAAGATCCTCGATCTCAATTTCACGCCGCAGGATTTCATCAATGCGTCCTGACCGCGCAACCCGAAGCATTTTTGAACGACGGGCCGGGTTCGCACGGAAACATTGCTGCCGTAAATGCCGGCACACAGAACCGGTTGCGCAACGGGCAACGCGGCGGCCGGCCGCGGAATTGAATGCTGCTTGTGCTATGGCATGATAAAAGACGCAAGTGGAATGTCCCCGCATGACTCTGAAACTCGTCATCGGCAACAAGAACTATTCGTCGTGGTCGATGCGGCCGTGGTTGGCGCTGCGTGCCAACAACATCGCCTTCGAGGAAGTTTTCATCCCGCTTTATACCGGGGATGCCGACAAGCGGCGGATTCTCGAGGTCACGCCCTCGGGCAAGGTACCGGCGCTGGTAGACGGCGATATCACGGTGTGGGATTCGCTTGCGATCATTGAATATCTGGCGGAGCGATTTCCGGATGCGCGGCTGTGGCCCGAGGATCGCGCCAGCCGTGCTCATGCGCGTTCGATCTCGGCGGAGATGCATTCGGGCTTTATGGCGTTGCGCAACGAATGCGGCATGAACCTGCACCGCCCGATCGGGCCCGTCACGCTGTCAGATGACGCGCGCGCCAACATCGCGCGAGTTCAGCAGATATGGAGCGAATGCCGCAAGCGTCATGGAAAGTCTGGTCCGTTTCTGTTCGGCGCATTCAGTGGTGCGGACGCGATGTTCGCACCCGTGGTGCATCGTTTCCGCACCTATGCAATCGAGGTGACGCCGCCCGCGGCGGATTATATGAACACGATGATGGCTCAGCCCGCCTTCCAGGAATGGACCCGCGGAGGGCTTGCCGAAACCATCGTGATCGAGAGGTTCGAAACGACATGAAGCCCGATTGCCCGATATCGGCTGTCATGATGTCTTGACGGGTCGCAGATAAAGCGGTCTGAATTCGGAACCGGCTCAACGCGAAAGGGCTTTGGCCATGGGAATTCTCGATTCATTGGAAAATTCGCCCGCATTCAAGGGGGCGCTCGGGCAGCTCGAGGGCGCCGTGCTTCCGGTTGTGTTGAGCGAGGTTCTCGGCAATGGCAGCCAGGGCGGGTTGAACGCGATCGTTGCCAAGCTGCAGCAGGCGGGTTTCGGCGATCAGGTCAGGTCCTGGATTGGCAACGGCCAGAACCTGCCGATCACGGCCGAACAATTGCAGCAGGTGCTGGGGAGCGACGTCGTCAAACAATTGGCCGCCAGGTTCAATATTCCGGTGGATCAGCTAAGCCAGGTCCTGGCCCATGCGCTGCCGAAGGCCGTGGACAACGCCAGCCCGAATGGCACACTTCCGGCCTCGTCGTAAGGTAATAAAGTACCGGGTTCCAGAGTCATGCGGGTTCCCTCCCGGCGCCTGAAAAAAGCAATTATCGCCCTGAAAAATCTGAAAAATTGCGGTCAGCCATGTCCGAAAAATACTGGCCGAGCCAGCCTCCGCCGTGCTAGATTAGTCACTAGGTATTACGGTCGGCTATAGCCTCACGAAATCGCGAGCATGGCCGGCATTCTTGCGTGATGGAGAAGGGCGTTGAAGCACAAATACGCCGTGGGAGAGACCGTCTATTTCACTGCCAGCAACGTTGCCCGTCCGGCCGCCAGCGGCACCTACGAGGTGATCCGGCTGCTTCCGACCGACGGAGATGACTGCCAGTATCGAATCAAAAGCTCGATCGAGGCCTTTGAAAGGGTTGCCAAGGAAAGTCAGCTCGACATCTCCTGAGACAATCGCGCCTGATCGGATGAAGCGATTCCCGTTTTCTTCCTTCAAAAGGCCGGTTTACGGCACCATTCTGCGCAAGTGAGATCAGCATTCACTTTGCGTGAAAGTGCTTTATGCTGCGCTCGGGAACATCGCGCATGAATTGGGCTTGGCCAACATCGCTCGATCAAGTCTGGCATTCGCCAGACTTTCCAGTGTGGCTGACGCTGGCGGCTGCTGGATTCCTCGGGATCATCGTTTTCGTTACGCTGATACGCGCCGAGAAATCGGTCGCCAATGGCGCGCTGACCGTAATCACGCTGGTAGCGATCGGTGTTGCGGTTGCCGCAACCGTTCGCGGGTCCACTCCTGCGGGGACGGACGCACCCGTCGAGACTGGATCGGCGTCGCAAATACAGACTGCCGCGTTGCCAGCCCTTTCGTGCATCGACGATATGGCGGGAGAGACGGTTTTGGCGGCCTGCGAAAAGGTGCTGTTCGGCTCATCCGAGTCGGTTGCTGCGGCGGTATCATATACGTCCGCCCGGATTAACCAGTTGACCGCGCTTGGCGATGTGGCCGCCGCCAACCGCAATATGACCCCCGAATTGCGGGCGCTGCGCCGGTCGGTCGAGCGTGACCGCTATGGATTGGTGGCTTACGTGCTGCTGGTCCGCGACCATTGTACGCCGTCGGACTGCGCGGCGTTTCGTTCACTGACGGATCATAACCAAGTCTCGGCGAACATGGACGAACGGATCTATGACGGCTTGGTCATGCGTTACGCGCCGTCCTGGAACGCGCCTTCAACCGCGATCCCTGGAGCCGCAGGCGCGCTCGCCGCGTTGCCCTCCTCGATACCTACGGGCAGGCCGACCAATGCCGATTTCCCCAGCGCCGCCTCGACGCCCGCCGTCAGTATCATGAACCCGGAGCCGACCACGCCGGCTGCGCCCCCGCATGCGCCGGCGAATACGGTAGCGGCACCGCGTTCGGCATCTGCTGCCGTGGCCAGGAAACCGGCGCCGAAACCGCGCATCGCTGCGCCGGTTCAAATCGCGCCCGCTGCGCACGCCGCTGCGCCGGCGACGTCCAACGATTGATGCTTCCAAACCTCGTCGCCGGCCGTTAACGTCACCAGCCTGAGCTTCGAAAGCCAGGAATCAAAAGAACCTCGGAAGAAATGCCGCTGCATCTCATCAAGCTGGCCGTTGGTTGCGAGTCCGTCAAGGAATTGAAAGGCTGGGTGGCGGAACGCGCGCGAACCGCAAAGCAGAAGGGACTCCCGCGCCATCACGTCCATATCACCCGCATGACGCCCAAGCGCGTCGACGAGTTATTGACCGGCGGTTCGCTCTATTGGGTGATCCGCGGCGAGATCGCGGCGCGGGAAAAGATCATCGCGATCGAGCCGTTCCGTGACCGCGACGGTATCGGGCGCTGCCGGCTGGTGATGCAGCCCAGGGTGATCGCGGTGATGCCGCGGCCGATGCGCGCGTTCCAAGGCTGGCGCTACTTCGCCCAAAGCGACGTGCCACCGGATCTCGGTTCCGCCGGCACCGGGCTCGCGGCCTTGCCCGAGCCGTTACGCCGCGAATTGCGCGATCTCGGGCTCCTTTGATTCAGACCGCTATGTTGTCGATCAGCCTTGTGGTGCCGAGCCTCGCCGCCACCAATATCCGCAGCGGCCCGTCCTTGAGCGAACTGACCTTTGCCAGCGTCTCGGCGTGGCGAACCTCGAAATAGTCGAGCACAAAGCCGGCGGCGACGATCATCTGGACGCCGCCGGCCATTGTCGCCGCGACATCGTCACCGGCCCGCAGCCGTCGAGCGCTCTCCTTCATGGTGCGATACAGCACCGGCGCCTTGAGCCGCTCTTCTGGCGATAAATAGACGTTGCGCGACGACATCGCGAGGCCATCGCGTTCCCGCACCGTTCGTGAACCCACCACCCTGACGCCAAGGTCGAGATCCCGGGCCATCTGGGTCACCACTCGCAACTGCTGGAAGTCCTTTTCGCCGAAGATCGCAAGGTTCGGCCGAACCTGCGTGAGCAGCTTGGCGACCACGGTGGCGACCCCGCCGAAGAAGTGTGGTCGAAAGCGGTCCTCGAGATTTGCGGTTGCCGCCCCTTCCGGCGCAATCCGGGTGGCAAAGCCGTCCGGGTACATTGTCCTGGCGTCCGGATTCCAGATCAGATCGACGCCCTCGGCGGCGAGCTTGGCGACGTCGGACTTCCAGGTGCGTGGATAAGAGCCGAAATCCTCGGTCGGCGCGAATTGGCCGGGGTTGACGAAGATCGAGACCACCACCCGCGAGGCGCGCCGCTTGGCCAGCCGGACCAGCGACACGTGGCCGTCATGGAGCGCTCCCATGGTCGGCACCAGCGCGACGGTGGCCTTTCGTGCCCGAAGGCGATCCAGCGCCCGATGCAACGCCGGAACCGTGCGGGCGATCATGGGGCTTCGCGACATCGAGGCTCGATCTGTTGGGGCTATGCAGGCCGCAGGCTCTGCTTCACGACGGGAACGCCGATCCTATCAAGGCTGGTGTCGCCTCGCCAGTCGATGATCACTCTCGCTGGCTGATCGCCCGGCCACCCACTTGCACATGGAAATGGCAATCGAAAATGCTGCGCACGATTCCTGATTAAGCAAATCAGTCGATCGTTCGATGCGATCGCGCATTTCACTTGACCGCAGTCGCGCGTAATTTGAAGATGAGTCTAGGGGATGGAAGATGTTGGTGCAGAGTACCCAGGGACAATCCGGCTCGGCCCACGTGGTTGTGCTGGGCAATGAGAAGGGTGGTTCGGGTAAATCGACCACCGCGCTGCACATTGCTGTCGCCTTGATGAAGGCGGGCCAGCGCGTCGCCACCATCGATCTCGACTGTCGACAGCAAAGCTTCACCCGCTACATCAACAACCGGCGGGCCTGGGCGCGCCGCACCGGCCTCGATCTCGAAATTCCCGTGCATTGCTGCATCAAGCTCGGCGATACGATGCAGATCGCGGACAACGAATCCTCCGAGTTCCAGCAATTCGTGAACGCAGTAAGCGAGGTGGAGCGGACCTTCGACTTCCTTGTGATCGATACGCCGGGTTCCGATTCCTATCTGATGCGGCTCGCCCACTCGATGGCCGATACGCTGGTGACACCGATCAACGACAGTTTCCTCGATTTCGATGTGCTTGGCACCGTCGACCCCACTACGTATTCGGTGACCGGTGAGAGCCATTACGCCGAGATGGTGCGGGATTCCCGGCGCAAGCGCCGCCAGCTCGACGGCGCGAGCTGCGACTGGATCGTGGTTCGCAACCGGCTGTCGATGTTGGGATCGCGCAACAAGCAGCTCGTCGCCGAGAGCCTGAACGATTTATCGTTCCGGCTCGGCTTCCGTTCGATCGACGGCTTTGCCGAGCGGGTGGTCTATCGCGAATTCTTTCCGCGCGGATTGACCGCGCTCGACGACCTCGACGAAGCTACGCTGGGTACCCGGCCAAACATGAGCCATGTTACGGCGCGCGAAGAGGTCACGAGCCTGTTGTGCCAGCTCAAGCTGCCGCTCGACGAACGCGGTCGTCGCCGCGCCGCCAACCGTGCCGAATGGTTCAACCAGGTTGATAAGCCTCTCGAACTCCACGACATTATCGGCGCTTGATACCGCGCGCCGTCCCGGTGGTGAGCGTCACGCTCGATAATCTGCGCGTGCCTTTCATCACGGACGGCAAGTTCAAAATTCTCTCGTTCCGTTCGAAGGATCCGCAGTTCAAGACCGATCCCGGTGTGATTCCGGATGACGCAATCTGCGAGAAATCAGGCATCAAGGTCGTGCAGACCGACTTCCAGCATACCGATATGAGCGATCGCGGTCCCGACGAGGTCAAGACATCGATCCAGGGCACGCTTGACCGGTTTCTTGAGGACGATAGTACACCGCCGCCGGTCATGACCGATATGCCGACGACTACCGGGCCCGGTCCAGTGGCCCTCCATGCGCCGATCAAGAACCGACGGTCACATCGGTTCCGTTCTCTTCCCGAGCTGAGCAGGGCGATCCGGTGGGTGCATTGACCGCGGCCGGACCGGACGCCAAATAAACATGCGCAATCAGCGAGCGCTCATGTCCGGAAAACCCGTCGAACCCAAATCTGCAGATCAGGCCGCAACGGGCGTTTCGTCTGACGATGCGAACCTGGTCTCGTTTGACTCGGGGGATATTGCCGCCTTTGTCGCCAAGGCGCGCGCGATGTCGCCGCACGCGGCAGGAGCCAGAGGCAGGCTGGTGTTTGCGCTCGACGCCACCATGAGCCGGCAGCCGACCTGGGACATGGCCTGCACGCTGCAGGCCGACATGTTTCGGGAGGCAGAGGCGCTCGGGAGTCTCGATATCCGTCTGGTCTATTATCGCGGCTTCAACGAATGCCGCGCGTCGGCCTGGATTTCCGATAGCGCGCAACTGGCCAGGCTGATGAACAAGATCGATTGTCGGGAAGGTCATACCCAGATCGGCAAGGTGCTGTCTGACGTGCGGCGTGAATCTGCCACTTCGGCCGTGCGCGCGGTCGTGTTTGTCGGCGATGCCATGGAAGAACCGATCGAGCGGCTTTGCCGCATGGCGGGTGAGCTTGGCCTGCTCAGGGTTCCGGTGTTCATGTTCCAGGAGGGGCATGACGACGTTGCGGAGCCCGCGTTCCAGGAGATCGCGCGCCTGACGGGCGGTGCGTGGTGCCGGTTCGATCCGGGCGCCGCGGTACAGTTGCGCGAGTTGCTGCGGGCGGCCGCGGCTTATGCCGCAGGTGGCCGCGAGGCGCTACTGCGGCTGTCGAAGGCCGGCGGTGGCGCCGCCAAGCTGATCGGCCAAATGAAGTGACCGCAGCATGATCTGTCGCGGTGATGAAAGCGCGGCCGGCCTGCTTTTTGGCGTTGATCGCGCTATATTGACGGCATGGCCCTGATCGCTGGCGCTGTCGCCGTTATCCTGCTCTATTCGCTGCTGCAGATGTTTCACGCGGCCAACCCTGCCGTGATGGCGCGGGCCCTGAAGATCCTTGGCGGCGTGGTGGCGCTTGCCGTGGCTGCGTTTATCGGTCTCCGGGGCGAACTTGCGGCTGCTATTCCGATCGGTCTTTTCGGCGCCGGACTGCTCGGCTGGTCGCCGCTCGGCGCCACGGGTTTCAACTTTATCAACGGGATGTTCGGCGGCCTCGGCGCGCAACGGTCGACGGGACGGGCCTCCCGGGTCCGTTCGCAGTTTCTCGATATGCGACTCGATCACGACAGCGGGGAGTTGCAGGGCCAAATCGTGGCCGGAGCCTATGCGGGCCATTCGCTTAACGAATTCGATCTGCCGCAATTGATGGCAATGATCTCCGGCTTCGATGTCGAGAGCGTGTCGTTACTTGAAAGTTATCTGGACCGCAGGTTTCCCGCTTGGCGTCAGAACGCGCAGGGAGATGCGGCAGGGGGGCAAGGCCGCTCTGCGGCGCACGGCAAAATGACGGACGAGGAGGCCTACCAGATCCTTGGCCTGCAACCGGGGGCGGGGCGTGACGAGATCAGCCGCGCCCATCGCGCCCTGATGAAGAAACTGCATCCCGACCAAGGGGGCTCGACGTATCTCGCTGCCCGGGTAAACGAGGCCAAGGATACTTTGCTTCGCACGCATCGCAACTGACTCCGGCAACACCACCAAACGCTACAAAGCGAGAGCTGCTACCTGCATCCGCGCCGCTTGATGCCTCGGTGCCGCCCGCCGGTTATCCGGCATGGTCGATCTATCTTCTGTGATAGTTGTAACGGCCAAATCTTGACGAGAGGTTTGCGGACGCAGATTTGCCATAAATTGCCGCGGGACCGGTTTGGACGGAAAAAGGCCGCCTGCGTGCGGCAGACGGCCCCGGCCTGGAGGCGGTCGATCCGGGTGGGGATCAGTTCTTGATGGTAATGCAGGAGATCTCGGAGCGCTTCAGAGTCCGGCAAACGGCATCGGCCTGATCGCGGTCGAGACCGGCGAAGCGGGCGCGGTACAGCTTCTTGTCGCCTTTAGCGATCACCGTTTCGGTAAAGGGATCAGCCTTGCTGAGCATGCCATGGGCCTGATTGCGCGCCGCCTCGATGCGTTCGTGCGCCTCGCTCTCGCTGTCCAGGGCGCCGACCTGGATGATCCACCCGGTATGGGCTGCGACCGGCTTGATGGCGCCATTCTGCTGAACGGCCTGCAGCTTCGGATCAGCATAGGCCATCGCCTGCGAGGGCGAGGAGGCTGTCGCACGGGAGGCCGGCATGACGCCAAGCACACCGTTTCCAGTGCCGAAATTGGCTGGCTGCCGCGGCATTTCAGCTGCGGCGGGGGCGGTGGCTTCCGCCTTGGCGACCACCGCGCCCGAGGTTTCCGGTACGTCGGCGCGCGATGACGCGGATGTCAAACCGGTGATCGGCGTGATCTGCGATGCCGCGGCCGAGGCCACCTTGACCTGACCGGCCTTGATCTGGACGGTTTTCACCCTGACCGGCTTCATCGGCTCGCTTGAACCGGGGATCGCTGCAATCGGCTGCGTCTGGATCACCCCGTTGCTGAACGGCTCGGGCACAGGCTTGGCTTGCGCCGGGGGCACCGCTGCAGCCGCTGCGGCAAGCAGGGACGGCTTTCCAGCGCGTACCGGTTGGGTGGGCTCCGAAGAACCGGAGGCGACCTGAACCGCGCCCTGGACCTGAACGGTCTGCGTCGGTCGCGACCGCGCCACATCCTCCGCCACATCGGCATTGGCGTCGGCCGGATTACGCTCGGTGATCGCGGCGACGGTACGCGTGGTCGAAGCCTTTTCCAGGTTCTCGGCAAGCAGGCTGCGCATGGTGGCGTCACGCGACCCGCTACTGCGGCCTCCCATCACCACGCCGACGAGGTGTCGATTGCCGCGGCGCAAATTGGTGATTAGGTTGAAGCCGGAAGCGCGGATATAGCCGGTCTTGATGCCGTCGACGCCCTCGACGCTGCCGAGCAGATGGTTATGGCCGTGGATCGTGCGGCCGTGGAAGTTGAAGGATTCCGTGGCAAAATAGCGATAATAGCGCGGAAAGCGATCCTGGATGGCGCGGCCGAGGGTTGCCTGATCGCGCGCCGTGGTGACCTGTTCGTCCGCCGGCAGGCCGGACGCATTGACATAGACCGTCCGGGTCATGCCGAGCGCGCGCGCCTTGCGGGTCATCATTTTTGCGAAATCGCTTTCGTCACCGCCGATCGCTTCCGCGATCACGACGGCGGCGTCGTTGGCTGACTTTGTCACCACGCCCTTGATGGCATCCTCGACGCGCAGCGTCGAACCCGGCCGCAAGCCGAGCTTGGTCGGATCCTGATCGGAGGCGTGCTCGGATACCGGCATTTCGGTATCGAGTGTTATCTTGCCGGATTCAAGCCGTTCGAACAGCAGATAGAGCGTCATAACCTTGGTCAGAGACGCGGGATGACGGATGCCGTCCGGGCTGTTCGATTCAAGCGTTGCGCCTGAATTGGCATCGACGATGATGGAGGAGAATTGCGGGTTGTAGCTGTCGCGTTCTTCGTGGTGGCGCGCAACATTGTGCCGGTACCTGTGCCGCGCTTCGGCCGTGCTGCTGCTGAAAACAATTGCGCCGGTCGCCAGACCGACCGCACACGCTCGTAGAACGCGTGAGGAAGCTAAGGTTGTACGAAGCATGACTTCCCCGTCCCCATTTTCTATCTGATTCACCGGTTCGTGAGGCCAAATTATGCCCAACGGCCGGCTACGGTTTCCTGTCTGAATCGCCTCGATCCGCCTAGCCATTTTTGGCAGAAGAGCAATCCGGGTCGCTGTTCTAGCTAACCGGCTGTGTGCAAACAACTTTTTCGACAGGCCGGGAGACGACGAACAGCGCTGGAGTCAGGTTAGGGGGCCGGAGTTTCCAAAAGGTTAAGTAACCCTTGCCGGGAATTGCGGGGTTTGACGGGTAAAGTTGGGGCTTGTGCGGTGCACAAATATTCTTGACATTTTTGTGCGGTGCACTATATCGATTGCATCAGGGAGCCGGGATCTCCCGCCGATCTGTCAAATATCCGTTCTGAGAAAGGACTCCACATGATCAAGGTTGAAGAAATCCAGCAATACGGGACTGCTCTGCAAAGCGGCGTGCAAGCGATTGCGACTGCCTACGGCGACTACACCAGGAAATCCTTCGAAGACACCAAATCGTTTGTCGAGAGGCTGTCCGGCGTGAAGTCGATCGACAAGGCGCTGGAAGCGCAGACCGAATACGCCAAATCGACCTACGAGACGTTCGTGACCGAGTCGCAGAAGATCGCGGGCCTCTACACTGATCTCGCCAGGCAAACCTTCAAGCCGCTGGAAAACATCGCTAACCGGTTTAGCCCGGCTGCCGCCAACTGATCGCTTGACGCGACGACCAAAACAAAAGCCCGGCCGCCAGGGCCGGCTTTTTCGTATCGGGTCCAGTTTATCGGAAACTATTGTGCAACGCGGAGTGAACTGAGCGCCGTTCCGATCATGGTGAAGGTGGTGGCGATCTGGCTCGAATTCGTCAGCATGAAGAACTGGCTCGGGTCGCTCGCGCAGTTCTGCAGCACCGTCGAGGTCGGATCCGCCGGCGAGCTGGTGTCAACCCGGATCGTATAGATCGTGTACATCAGCCTGCCAGTGACAGCATTCTTGATGTTGTGGTGCACTGCTGCGCCTGCCGATCGTCGATCGACGTAACGTTTTGCGTGCTGCCGGTTGCCATAACCGGCCAGCGGTCCTCGGTATTCAGACCGTCAGACAGCAGGATGATGACCTGGTTATAGGTTGCATTCGGGTCTTCAGCCGGTGCCGGGGTCGGGCCGGTCGTCAACAGGCGACTGCCATCCCCAGGCGAGGCCAACCGATTGGTCGGTACGGCCGTCGGCTGCACCGCGTTGACCAGTCGAATCTATTGCGTACCGCATCGTAGTGCGTGCGGCATTGGCGTGGTTGTAGTCGATCGCCGCGCCTACGAGGCCGATCACCGGAACTACCACGATGCCAAAGATCACCCGCGACATTGTCTTCATTGGCGCCAATGAAACGTTTGGCCGCTTCGCGAATATGACGGATCATGGAATCGCGCGCCGGAACTGGCTGATACCGTCAATATCCGCTAAACGACCAGCCGGATTGCTTTGTCAAACGGATCGGAATTGATTAACCTTGACAGGTCGCCGAGCCCGGCTTTGGACCTGCCACGAGTCGCAACAGACGGCTATTTGCGCGCTTGCGATGAGGCCGCGGCCGATCCATATTCCGGTTGTCGATGCAGACTGAAGGACGGGTGCGGCAAAGGAGCGGGAGCGAGCGGTTTGGCCGCGCGCTTTAGAATACTGCAAGTTGCCCGGCCGCTGTCGGGTTTTCCGTGGGGACTTTATAATATCCGCCATGCTACAGTTAACGTCCAAATCCGAACCGCCTGCGCCTCGAGCCGGCGCATTTGCTCCCCGAATGAGCAATGACGAGAGCCGTTCCGGCGACCCGGCCACATCTGTCATCACCAAGGTCAAACCCAAGGCCAAGCGTCCCGACCTGTACCGTGTGCTGATCCTGAACGATGACTACACCCCGATGGAATTTGTCGTCCACGTACTGGAGAAATTCTTCCAGAAGGACGTCGAAGCCGCGACCAAGATCATGCTCCACGTGCATCATCATGGAATCGGGGAGTGCGGCGTGTTCACCTACGAGATTGCCGAAACCAAAGTGACGCAAGTGATGGATTTCGCGCGCAAGCACCAGCATCCGCTGCAATGCGTGATGGAAAAGAAGTAGTCCACTGATCGATTGGCGGCTGATTTGCTATCCCGGCGGCCATTGCCGTGGCGGCGGAATCGCTCAAGTCGGGAACGGATTTTGCCTTGGACGGGTGCCGAATCGATTCCGACGCGCTTTCAGGGGATGCAAGGCCGTTTTGGTGGGGAAAACCGCGCGTTTGGCGTGGCGTAAACAATTGACGGAACCGGTCTTTCGCCGCGATCCTGTGCAACTATATGACTATGATAAAGGTTGTTGTTGCGTGATTGGGCAACGGCGATCATGATAGCCGGGGCTTAGTGGAGTTAGTGGAGATCGTGATAACCGGGCGCCTTAGAAGGCGATTATGATGGCCGGAGGCCATAGAGGACGCGAATGCCGACTTTTTCTCAAAGCCTTGAACAATCCCTGCATCGTGCGCTTGCGATTGCAAACGAGCGTCATCACCAATATGCCACGCTCGAACATCTCCTACTGTCGCTGATCGACGATTCCGATGCAGCGGCGGTGATGCGTGCCTGCAGTGTCGATCTCGACAAGCTGCGAACCAGTCTCGTCAATTATCTTGAAACCGAGTTCGAGAACCTGGTCACCGAAGGGGCTGATGACGCCAAGCCGACCGCCGGCTTCCAGCGCGTGATCCAGCGCGCGGTCATTCACGTTCAGTCTTCCGGCCGCGAGGAGGTGACCGGCGCTAACGTGCTGATCGCGATCTTTGCCGAGCGCGAGAGCCACGCCGCTTATTTCCTGCAGGAGCAGGACATGACCCGTTACGACGCGGTCAATTACATCAGCCATGGCATTGCCAAGCGCCCCGGCGTTTCCGAGGCACGGCCGGTGCGCGGCGTCGACGAAGAGACCGAGACCAAGGGCAACGAGGAGCCCAAGAAGAAAGGCGACGCACTCGAGACCTATTGCGTCAACCTCAACAAGAAGGCGCGCGACGGCAAGATCGACCCGGTGATCGGGCGCAATGCCGAGATCAAGCGCGCGATTCAGGTGCTGTGCCGCCGGCAGAAGAACAATCCGCTGTTCGTCGGTGAAGCCGGTGTCGGCAAGACCGCGATTGCCGAAGGCATCGCCAAGCGCATCGTCGACAGCGAGGTGCCGGAAGTCCTGTCAGCGGCGACCGTGTTCGCGCTCGATATGGGCACGCTACTGGCGGGAACCCGCTACCGCGGTGATTTCGAGGAGCGGCTGAAGCAGGTCCTGAAAGAACTGGAGGCGCATCCGAACGCCATCCTGTTCATCGACGAGATCCATACTGTGATCGGCGCCGGGGCGACCTCCGGCGGCGCCATGGACGCCTCCAATTTGCTGAAGCCGGCGTTGGCGGCTGGCACGATCCGCTGCATGGGCTCGACGACCTACAAGGAATATCGCCAGCACTTCGAAAAGGACCGCGCACTGGTGCGTCGATTCCAGAAGATCGACGTCAATGAGCCGACCGTGGAAGACGCGATCGCGATCCTCAAGGGGCTGAAGCCCTATTTCGAGGACTATCATCGGCTGAAATACACCAACGAGGCGATCGAGGCCGCAGTGCAGCTGTCGTCGCGCTACATCCACGACCGCAAACTGCCGGACAAGGCGATCGACGTGATCGACGAGTCGGGTGCGGCGCAGATGCTGGTATCGGAAAACAAACGCAAGAAGACCATCGGCTTGCGGGAAATCGAGACCACAGTCGCGACCATGGCGCGGATACCGCCCAAGAGCCTGTCAAAGAACGATGCCGAAGTGCTCAAGCATCTCGAACAGACGCTCAAGCGCGTGGTGTTCGGTCAGGACAAGGCGATCGACGCGTTGTCGGCTTCGATCAAGCTGGCGCGGGCCGGCTTGCGCGAGCCGGAAAAGCCGATCGGCTCTTATCTGTTCTCCGGGCCGACCGGCGTCGGCAAGACCGAAGTCGCAAAACAGCTCGCCGCCGCGCTCGGCCTCGAACTGATCCGCTTCGATATGTCGGAATATATGGAGCGGCATACGGTGTCGCGCCTGCTCGGCGCGCCTCCCGGTTATGTCGGCTTCGATCAGGGCGGCTTGCTCACCGATGGCGTGGACCAGCATCCGCATTGCGTGCTGCTGCTCGACGAAATCGAGAAAGCACATCCGGATCTCTACAACGTGCTGCTGCAGATCATGGATCATGGCCGGCTTACGGACCATACCGGCAAGCAGGTCAACTTCCGCAACGTGATCCTGATCATGACCACCAATGCGGGGGCGGCCGATCTTGCTCGCCAGGCTTTCGGCTTCACCCGCAACAAGCGGGAAGGCGATGATCGCGAAGCGATCAACCGACAGTTCGCGCCTGAATTCCGCAACCGGCTCGATGCCGTCGTTTCGTTCGGGCACCTCAATACCGAGGTGATCGGCATGGTGGTCGAGAAGTTCGTGTTGCAACTGGAGGCACAACTGGCGGATCGCGACGTCACCATCGAGCTGTCGGAGCCTGCCAAGGCGTGGCTGGTGCAGCATGGTTACGACGAGCAGATGGGCGCGCGGCCGATGGCCCGTGTGATCCAGGAGCACATCAAGAAGCCGTTGGCGGACGAGGTGCTGTTCGGTCACCTTAAGGGCGGTGGCCATGTTCGCGTTGTGCTGGTCAAGGACGAGGCAGCGACGGAAGCTGGCGCCGAAAAGATCGGCTTCGAATTTGTCGAAGGACCGGTCACGCCAAAGCCGGAAAAGCTGCCGGTCTCGCGCAAGCGCAAGAGCAAGCCGGGCGGATTCAAGGGCCCGGCTTCGCGAGGTCCGCTGGTCAAGGCCTGAAAACCGCAATGTCTGACAAGTAAAGCCGGTGTGTCGCAAGACCGCCGGCTTTGCTGTTTTTGGTGGAAAGGGTTTGATTCGCCCGGCTTTCGTCGGCATCGCCCGCGTATGCGCGAGCGCCTTCATTCGCCTTTCATGCGCTGACCGTCGTGAACTCGCACCCGTTCCGCACCTCGCGCACCCGCCGGAGACAATCTCAGCATGCTCAGTGTTGCTCCGAGCAGGGCAAAGCCGACGCCCGTCAGCAGCGAGATCTGCGTGCCTGCGGATGGAAACCGCGCCAGGAATAGCGCCACCAGGGCGGCGCCGGTGGTTTGGCCAAGCAGCCGCGCCGTACCCAGCATGCCGCTCGCGCCGCCGCTGCGCTCGCGCGGGGCGGCCGCGATCATGGTGCGGTTGTTGGGGGTCTGGAACAGACCAAAACCCACGCCGCTCAGCGCCATGCGCCAGATCACGTCGAACGAACTCGGATTGGCCGGCATCAGCGCCAATGTGCCAAGGCCGCACGCGAACAGCGTCAGGCCGATGCCGCCCAGCAGTCCGGCCGGGTAGCGTTCGACCAAGCGCCCTGCCAACGGTGCCGCGAACGCCACTGCGATGGGCCAGGGCGTGATCAGAAGGCCCATCTCGACGGCCGAATAGCCGAAATGACTCTCAAGGTAAAAGGGGATCGCAACGAAAGCCAGCATCTGGCCGCAGAACGAGGCGATCGAGGTCGAAATCGACAGCGCAAAAATCGGAATGCGCAGCAGATCGACCGGCAACAGCGGCGAGGCCATATGGGTCTGCCGGATTGCCAGCATGAAGCCGGCGCCGGCGGCGATGCCGAACTCGGTCAGGCACAACAACGCTGATTCACCATGGCCGACGCTGTCGATCGCCGCGATGCCGAGACCAAAGGTCACCGCGCTGAGACCTGCACTTTGCCAGTCAAAGCTGCGGCCGGCTGGTAATGTGCGCGGCAAGGTGCGCCAACCCAGCACCAGTGTGACGATGCCGATCGGGACGTTGATCGCGAACAGATAGGGCCAGGTCCCGACCGCCAGAATGGCAGCGGCGACGGTAGGACCGACCGCAGCGGAGACTGCGACCACCAGTGCATTGACGCCGATGCCGCGCCCGAGCTGCGCGCGCGGGTAGGTGTAGCGGACCAGCGCTGCGTTGACGCTCAGGATGCCGGCTGCGCCGAACCCCTGCATGATGCGCGCGACCGTCAGCAGCAGCAGGGTGTGCGAGACCGCGCAAAACACCGACGCCAGCGTGAACAGTACCAGTCCGGCCAGATAGACGCGGCGGTAACCGATGATTTCGCCGAGCGAGGCCAGCGGTAGCAACGAAATCGTGATCGCAAGCTGATAGCCATTGACGATCCAGATCGAAAACGCCGGGCTTGCACGCAGCGCTCCGGCGATGGTGGGTAGCGCGACATTGGCGATCGAGCCATCGATCACCGACATGACGAGGCCGAGCGCGATGGTCAGGATCGCCCAGCTACGCTGTGGCTGGGGCAGGCCATCGGCGTGCTCGATCACGGTAGTCGACATTTTAATGGGCTATCGCATTTGATCGGGAGCCGATAGTTGGTTTTGGGCGTGGGTACTCGTATCCTGCGCATAGACCGGGCCACGGAGCGCATGACGACGATGTCTGGCGATAGAACCGTTCTGCTGTTTTCATACGGCACGCTGCAACAGGATGACGTGCAACTGGCCTCGTTTGGTCGTCTGCTGGAGGGGCAAGACGACGCCATGCCTGGATACCGTCAGTCCTTGATCGAAATCACCGATCCGGAGGTAATCAAAACCAGCGGCAAGCGGTTCCATCCGATCGTGGAGCCGAGCGATCAGTCGGATGATGAAGTGAAGGGCAGGATGTTCCGGATTACGGACGCCGAATTAAAGGCCGCCGACCAATACGAGGTCGCGGACTACAAGCGGATCCTGGTGCGGCTCCGCTCCGGCAACTCGGCTTGGGTCTACGTTCGCGCGTAGCCAACGGCGCTGTCTCGCAAGCCGCCTGGCATGTCAGCTTTCGCCGAGCAGTTCCTCGATGCGACGCTGCAGCTGACGCTTTTTGGCTTCGCTCTTGCGCAACCGCTCGTCGAGATCGGAAACCGGCAGCGTGGGCGGTGTATCCGAGAAGGCGACGCCGACGAAATTGTCGCGCCACCAGACGATTTTGCCGAGGAAGGAGCGACCCTTGCGCGCAATGGCCAGCGACATCTGTTCCTTCGGAAATTTGACGACGTTGCTGAATTCGATGTTGGCGCCTTTTTCCGATATATTGCGGACGATGCAATCTCTTGCCGAGCCAGCTTCGCCGGTTTCCGCGACGCCGTCATAAAGCACCTTGTCACGCGTCGTCTGCCGTCGCTCTCGCATCGGTAATCTCCCGATAAAGGTCGGAACCTTACCCCGCTTCGGCTCTCGCGAAAGGGCAAGCTCGGCGGAAAGCGGCGTTAACGTAAACCGATCCCCGCCGTGATCTCGACGGTTCGGGATTTGCCAGCAGAGTAATGCTCCCCACATACGCGCCATGATTGCCGCATAGCGGGTTACAATCCGCTGGAAGGGCAGGCGACTTGACGGATGGATAGCCGGTATGACGATGCGGGCGCGGTCCAGTTGGCGTATGACGTTCTGCATAGTCGCGGTGATGCTCGGCTCGCGGGCGATCGCGCAGGAGATGCCGGCCAGCAGCCATTTCATCAAGCCGAGCGTCGAGGAACTCGCTATCCCCAGCGCCCCGGTCAAGGAGACCGGCGATGCCGGCACCCGCGAGGCGATGTGCCTGATGATCGAATCGGCAGCGAGGTCACAGGACCTGCCGGTGGAGTTTTTCGCGCGGGTGATATGGCAGGAGAGCCGCTTCCAGTCCGATGCCGTGGGACCGGTTACGCGCAACGGCCAGCGCGCCCAGGGGATCGCGCAATTCATGCCGGGTACCGCGAGCGAACGCCGCCTGCTCGATCCCTTCGATCCCGTGCAGGCGTTGCCGAAATCGGCGGAATTTTTGAACGAGTTACGCAACCAGTTTGGCAATCTCGGGCTGGCTGCGGCGGCCTACAATGCCGGACCTCACCGGGTGCAGGAATGGCTTGACGGTTCCGGCAGCATGCCGCAGGAGACGCGCAACTATGTCCTCTCCATTACCGGTACGACGGTCGACGATTGGGCGGCAGCCAGCAAGAGCGGCAAGCCATCCGAGCGACCGCACGCCTCGGCGAGGCTCGGCTGTCGCGAACTGATGGCGCTGCTGCGGCGCGCGCCCAATCCATTCGTCACCCAGCTTGAAGCGCATGTGAAGCTCGGCGCCGCGCGGCTTTGGGGCGTGCAGCTCGCAGGAGGCTTTGATCGCGACAAGGCATTGGCGATGTATGCCCGCGCCGTCAAACATCTGGGCGCCGTGATCGGCAACCGGGATCCGAGTCTGCTGAGCTCGGTGTTGCGCAATCGCGGCATGCGTCCCTTTTATCAGGTGCGGATCGGCGCCGACACGCGGCCTGAGGCGGACGACCTCTGCAATCGCATCCGCCGCGCCGGCGGCGCCTGCTTCGTGCTGCGAAACATGAATTTCCGGGGTTGACCATGGGATCTGCAGGGCGGCCTTGCCCAGGACTCTGGCTCGGGTAAGGTCAGATAACAAAGGCTGGATTGAGGCCCGGTCCGGCCCGTCGACCCCGCCGGCTCGCCGAGCAAAACATTTTTGGATCTTGAACATGGTTCGGGAAAGTGAAGTCCGCGAAGGAGAACTCGTCGTCGATATGCCGGCGACGCAGGACGCCGGCCTGGTCTTTATCGGCCGTATCCGCACGCCGTGGGCCTCGCGGCTGGCAACGCCACGGCAAGGGCGGCATGACGGTCCCGTCTGCCGGCTGGAAATCTTCGAGCCATGGGTCGTGGCGCTGAAAGGCGTCGAGTCCTATGCGAACCTCGAAGTGCTGTATTGGCTGCACCAGTCGCGCCGCGATATCGTGCTGCAGTCGCCGAAGAATAACGACAAGACGCACGGCACCTTTTCGTTGCGCTCGCCGGTGCGGCCGAACCCGATCGGCACCTCGATCGTCAAGCTAGTCGGCGTCGAAGGCGCTACGGTGCTGGTGCGCGGCCTCGATTGCCTTGACGATACGCCGCTGCTCGACATCAAGCCCTACCGCTGCGAATTCACGCCATTGGCCCTGCCGCAGCCCGGTGACTTCGAGACAGGGTAAAGCCGATATTCATTCCGCCTGTGATCGGTGTGAGATGTTTCACAGCCGACGGCAAAGTCGCGTGTTATCGGCATATCTCGATCAAGGTGTGCCACGGACTCGACGCGAAAACTGCTCGCGATCAAGAATAGAATATCTCTTCGACCAATGACGCGACCAACTACGTCACCCACGCGGCCGACACGCTTGCGGCAACCATCAGGCAGCTCTCAGCTTATCGTTTCGGTTTCAACCGTGTCCATATTGTCGTCATCGGCCTCCTCGAATCCTTCGGTACCGCCGAGCAGCAGCAATTCCGGCATCTTCACAACGTAACACTGCAGCAGCGGCTGAACGCCTTGCACGTTTCCTATGCGTGGGCGGATTTCGATGGCATTCGAAAATTGATCGAAAGCTTTGAGCAGACGCAGAGCCCGTTCAATATCACGCACTACACGACGGCAGACCCGGCCTGTCCGAAGCCTATGCCAAATTCGACCCCGAGGGGTCACGGCAGATTGGGCCTATGTCTGCAGTCCGTCAAATCTGGCGGCGACGCAACCGGCGAACGCTTCGGCTTCGGAGTTCGCCGCCGCCGCGCATTGGGCCACCGGCGCCCAGACCGTGTTGGGGAGCTATCTGTACTGCCTGGCGAGGAAGAAATGGCCTGGGCAGAACTGGCCGGCCAACAACGCGAACCCGCCGTTCGCCTGCAACAACTTTCCGATGCTTTAGTAGCGGTCAACTTCAGGCGCTTTTGAGCGCGGCGATCAGCTTGGTCGCGTTGTCTTCCAGCACCTTGACGTCTTCCTTGCGGCTCGCCGGCGGCAATAGTGCGATGCCGTCATGGCGCGGCATCACATGCATATGCAAATGATAGACGACCTGTCCCGATGCGGGTTCGCTGAACTGCTGGATAGTGATGCCGTCGCCCTTGAATGCCTTCATCGCAGCCCGTGCGATCTTGTGGGTACCGCGCGCGACATGGACGAAGTCCTCGACGCCGATATCCAGGATATTGCGGGCAGGAATCTTCGGGATCACCAAGGTATGTCCGGGGGAGCGCGGCATGATGTCGAGAAAGGCGAGCACATGGTCGTTCTCATAGACCTTGTAGCAGGGAATCTCGCCGCGCAGGATCTTCGCGAAGATGTTGTTGCTGTCATACGCGCTCATGACGTCTCCCCCTGGCTGGGCTCTACCCTTATAATCCCGTTCCCGCTGGTCAAGACGGCTCGTCACCGGCCTTGCGGAATGGGCCGGCCTCGGTCAGTTCGCGCCCGGCTTCTGCGACGTAGGCGCGCTCGCGTTTGAGATAGTCCGCGATCGCGCGGCGCAGGCCGCGGTCTGCGATGTAGTGTGCGGAATAGGTGGTTTGCGGCAGGTAGCCGCGTGCGATCTTGTGCTCGCCCTGGGCGCCGGCCTCGACGGTCTTGAGCCCGCGCTCGATCGCGAAATCGATCGCCTGATAATAGCAGACCTCGAAATGGAGGAATGGATGATGTTCCACCGCGCCCCAGTTGCGGCCGAACAGCGTATCGGAGCCGATGAAATTGATCGCGCCTGCAATCCAGCGGCTGTTGCGCTTCGCCATCACCAGCAGCACGTTCTTGCTCATGGTCTCGCCGATCAGCGAAAAGAACCTGCGGTTGAGATAGGGGCGGCCCCATTTCCGCGAGCCGGTCTCCATGTAGAATTCGAAAAAGGCGTCCCAGGCATCCTCGGTGATATCGCTGCCGGTGAGCCTGTGGATCGTGATGCCTGCTACCAGCGCCTCGCGCCGCTCGCGTTTGATTGCCTTGCGATGGCGTGAATTCAGCGAGCCGAGAAAGTCCTCGAAGCTGCTGTAGTCGTCATTGTGCCAGTGAAACTGCTGGTCCGTGCGCTCCAAGAATTCATGATCGGCCAGCAATTTCTGTTCAGCGTGGTGGGCAAAAGTCACGTGAACCGATGAGGCTTCGGTGGCGTCGCACAGCGCGATCAACCCGCGCGCCAATGCGCCGCCGACCAGATCGATATCGACGCCATTACGGATCAACAGCCGCCGCCCGGTCGCGGGCGTGAAGGGAACCGAGGCCTGCAGCTTCGGATAATAACGGCCGCCGGCGCGCTCATAGGCTTCCGCCCAGCCGTGATCGAACACGTATTCGCCTTGCGAATGCGATTTCAGATAACAGGGCACGATGCCGGCGATGCTGCCGTCCAGCCTGGCCAGCAGGTGCCGGGGCCCCCAGCCGGTCCGCGCAGAGGCGGATCCGGATGCCTCGGCGGCCGAGAAAAACGCATGCGAAATAAACGGGTTATAGCTGGGTATTGAATTTAGTTCGGAATTGGTCGGCGCCAGCATATCGAGGCTTGGCTGGTCTGGCGTCGGATTTGCGCAGGCATCCCAATCGGCAGCCGCGATCTGGCTGACCGAAGACACGGCTTCGAGAGTTATTTCGGATGAAAGGGCTATTTCGGATGAATCCATCGACGATTTGGACCGGTCTCATGTCACGATCGGCCATCGCACATGGTGACCAACACGCCAAAGATCGTGCATCGCGCACGCGAGTTCAAGGCCCGCGAGCCGCTCAGGTTCCCGGCACAAAACCTTCGAAGATCATTTGATCGGCATAGCGGGCGGCGCGGTCGCGCTGCTCGGACGTGCGTACCGTCCACGCGAGGAGTGGCAGGCGGAAGATGTGGTGGACGATCCAGGGCGCGAGCGCCGGCAATTCGTTGACCGAATAGGCGACGAAATGCGGACGAGTGCGGAAGAAATGGCGCAAATGCGTCATGTCCCGACGCTGGGCCGGCGAGGCCGCCGGCCATTCTTCCTTGGTGTAATGACGTTCGGCGACGATGCCACGCGCCAGCTCTGGCGTCAGTTCGCGTAAGCCGATCACCTGGTCCGGGTCGAACGACATGGCGGCCAGGGGACCGCGATAGGCGGCGAGCACGTCAGCCATCCGCTTGATCAGCTTGCGATCACCGTCGAAATGGCTCTTCACCTCGATCACCAGCGGGACGCGGCCGGCGGTCAATGCGCAGAGATCGCCAAGCGTCATCATCCGCTCGGTCGTGTCCTTGAATGCGACCTGCTTGAGTTCGGTAGCAGTCAGGCTGCGCAACGGCCCCACGCCGTCAGTGAGACGGCCGAGCGTGTCGTCATGGTGCACCATCGCCTCGCCGTCGGCGGAGAGCTGGATATCGACTTCGATGGCGAAATTTCTGCCGATCGCGGCCGTTATCGCGCCCGGCATGTTCTCGATGATGCCGCGAGCCTGATCGTGCAGGCCGCGATGGGCGACCGGCCGTGCGGTCAACCAGTCAGGGGTACGCAAGGCTAGTCTCCGCTCAGGATACCTCGAAGATGCCATCGACCTCCATCGCCGCATCGGCGGGCAGGGAGGCCACGCCGACCGTGGTACGGGCGTGGCGGCCCTTGTCGCCGAAAGCCGCGACCATCAAATCGGATGCGCCATTCATGACCTTTGGCCCGTCGAGAAAGTCCGGAGCGGAATTGACAAAGCCGCCGAGCCGCACCACGCGCACGACCTTGTCGAGGTCGCCCAGCGCAGCCTTGATCTGGGCCAGCAGGTTGATGGCGCAGCCGCGTGCGGCGGCACTGCCTTGCTCCACGGTGACGCCGGTCCCGAGCTTACCCTTGGCGATCAGCTTGCCCTGCGAGTCGAAGCAAAGCTGACCCGAGACGAACAGCAGATTTCCGGTGCGGACAAAGCCGACGTAGTTCGCAACCGGAGCTGCGGCATCGTGCAAGACAATGCCCTGTGCCGCCAGCTTTTGTTCGACCGCACCCGCCATGTTTTAGTCCTCGTTTGGTATGACCAGCCCGATAAACCAGACCGGCCGCATTGTTTCGCGCATTGTGATATCACATGCAAGCGAGCGCGACGGTTGGCCGGTACCGCGTCGGGCATCCGGCGTGTACCGAAAGGGTTATCGGACCAGGCTGCAAAACTCCGTGAATCGGCCGCCATTTGCGGTTCGCCCTAGTTGCGGCGTAATGCGGCGCTCAGTAATGTTACAAATCCCGTTCGAGGAAACCACATGATTGGCTCGTTCGCTTCGCTTCATAGCGCTCGTTCCTCGCCGTTCACGCATTTTGCGATCAGCCCATTGGCGCTGGCAGTTGCCGCGCTGGCGCTCGGATCGGGCTTCGCCGGCGAGCCCGCCGAAGCCGCGCCGGCCAGCCCGTTTCTGGCCCATCAGGCGCTGTACGATCTCAGCCTGGTCAAGTCGCGCGGTTCGAGTGTCAGCGGCGCGCGGGGACGCATTCTCTATAGTTTTTCGGGTAGCGCCTGCGAGGGCTACACGTCGGAATTCAGGCAGGTCTCCGAGCTCGAAAGCGGCGAGGACAAGCTGACCCTGAGTGACCTGCGTTCGACCTCCTGGGAGGACGGCGCCGGCAAGAGCTATCGCTTCAAGATCGACGCGCGGATGAACGATGGCGATTCCAGTCCGGTCGACGGCGTTGCGGAGCGCACCGGCGACCACATTACCGTCAAGCTGAAAGAGCCGGAGGTCAAGACCTTCACCCTCGACGGCAACACGGTGTTTCCGACCCAGCAGATCCAGCGCATCATCGAGGCGGCGCGCGCGGGAAAGTCCGTGCTCGAACTGACGGTCTATGACGGCTCCGACAACGGCGAGAAACTCTACAACACGCTTTCGGTAATCGGAAAACCGATACCCGGCGACCGGACCATCTCTTCGCCCGATCCGTCTACCGCAAGCGAGGCGATGAAATCGCTGACGCGATGGCCCGTCACGGTCAGCTATTTCGACCACGACGCCAAACCCGCGGAGGGCGAGCAGAGTCCGGTCTATGCGATGTCGTTCGAGCTTTTCGAAAATGGCGTCTCGCGGAAGCTGATGCTCGACTACAACGATTTCGTGGTCGCCGGCGCGCTGGACAAATTCGACATCAAGGATTCCAAGCCGTGTAAGTGATCGCGGCCCAAACACTGCGGCCGCATGCGCTTCGTGTTATCCGGGCTTGTCCGGTCCCTCATAGGCAATGCCCCGGATGACCGCCGCGTTGCCGAATTTCCTGCGCAAATCGTCGATCGCGCGTTCGGCATGCGCCGAGCGGCGGTCCAGCATGTCGGTATCGTCCGCCAATGATCCTGCCCGCAGCGCGCTGACGCCGGTACCCATTAGGCGGAACGCGGTGCCGTCGACTTCCTTCGCCAGCATCTCTCTGGAGATCGCGAAGATCTTCGCGGCGAGCTGCGTCGGAGTGCGAATTGATTGCGAGCGGGTGCGCTGTCTGAAATCGGCGGTCTTCAGTTTCAGCGTGACTGTGCAGCCGGCGAGGCTGCTGCTCTTGAGGCGCGACGACACCTTCTCCGACAGTCGCCACAGGGTTTTTTCCAGCGTCGCGAAATCGCGGATGTCAGTCTCGAACGTCGTTTCGTTGGAAATGGTCTTGGCGCCGCGGTCCGCGACCACGCGACGATCGTCGATACCGCGCGCGAGCCGCCACAGCCGGCGACCTTCGGTCGAGAACTGCTCCATCAGTTCGATTTCGTCAGCGCGCTGCAGGTCAGCGATGGTGCGAAAACCGCGCTGCGTGAGCCGCTCCTGGGTCGCC
Organism: Pseudomonadota bacterium; assembly: GCA_018971625.1. Classification (GTDB taxonomy): domain Bacteria; phylum Pseudomonadota; class Alphaproteobacteria; order Rhizobiales; family Xanthobacteraceae; genus Bradyrhizobium. The sequence goes on along the minus strand of JAGXAJ010000026.1, from coordinate 3,374 downwards.
GGTCCGACACCGAAAATAAACCCGACCGGTTTGTCCGCGAGCATTGCGCAGGCTTCCTCCTGGTCGAGCGTGGCAAAGCCGCGCGGCTTGTCCAGGTCGGATGCGATCTTGGCCAGGAACTTGTTGCGGGAAAGCCCGACCGAAACCGTGATGCCGATGGCATGCTCGACCTCGCGGGCAAAGCGCGCCAGCACTTTTGCTGGGATCATGCCGTGCACACGCTGGGTGCCAGCCAGATCCAGAAACGCCTCGTCGATCGAGAGCGGCTCGACCAGCGGCGTCAGCGCTTGCATAGCGTGGCGGACCTCGCGCCCGACCCGGACATATTTTGCCATGTCGGGGTGGATCACGATGGCGGACGGACACAGCGCAAGCGCCTTGAACATCGGCATCGCCGAGCGCACGCCGAAGGTACGGGAAATGTAGCATGCCGCCGATACCACGCCGCGCTTGCCGCCGCCGATGATGACGGGCTTGTCGGCAAGTTCCGGGTTATCGCGCTTCTCGACGGTAGCGTAGAATGCGTCGCAATCGATATGGGCGAGCGTCAGCGCGGGCAGCGCGCGGTGACGGATGAGACGAGGTGAGCCGCATTTGCCGCAGCGCCTTGCAGCAAAATCAAGATCGATGAGACAGTCCCGGCAAAAGCAGGTCGGGCCGTCCGGTGCTTCGGTTCCGAAGTTCGCACGCATGTGCCGCAATCCTGATGCGAACTTCGCAAGAAGGAGCACCGGCAAATTGTCATTTGCCCGTGCGGTCCTGAATTTGAAATTCCACCGAAGAGGTTACCGCGAGTCTGGGAGGAACTTCAAATCCAGAGCACTGGCGTCGGCGCAGGCATGCTCACGGCACATCGCGCTCCCACTGCGGATCGGTGAGGGCTTGATGAGCGGCGGCAATGTTGGTGGGGTGGAGCTGAGAAGCGGCGGCGAAGGCTTTCACCGTCGCGTCGTCGCGCATTACGAAATCGAGCACGCTTGCCAGGAAATGCGGATCGCTCGCGGCGGTCCGCAGGGTTTCCGGACCGATCCCGCTTTCGGCCAGGAACAGGCCCAGCCGCTCGGGCTCGGCGGCAATAAAACTGAGCGCCTGAATGGCAACGATTTCAGATACTTCGCGGGGGTTCTGAGCAGGCTTCTTCAACTCTATTGTTTGCCTTTCTGTAACTTCTGCGCTCTAGTTTACTCCACCATCATGCCCGAATCCGCCGAAAGTGTTCAAGCAAGTGCAAACTGCAGCGCAGAAAGTTACCACCGGCCCTTAACGGGTTAGAACGAATCTGGAGCTAGTTTAAATTCACTTTTCGACCCGCGCCGCGCGGGCAGCCAACGCGCCGTAGGTAGGGCCGCTGATTGGGATTGGAGGGACGGATGGCCAAAACCGTCCTGATCGTCGAGGACAATGAGCTTAACATGAAGCTCTTTCGCGATCTATTGGAGGCACATGGCTATCAGACCTCCGGAACCAGCAATGGCTTCGAGGCGCTTGAGCTTGTTCGCGAACTGCGTCCCGATCTGGTCCTGATGGATATTCAGTTGCCGCAGGTGTCCGGTCTGGAAGTGACCAAATGGATCAAGGACGATCCGGACCTGCGCGACATTCCCGTGGTCGCCGTCACCGCGTTCGCCATGAAAGGTGACGAGGAGCGGATTCGCGACGGTGGCTGCGAGGCGTATCTGTCGAAGCCGATTTCGGTCGGCAAGTTCATTGAGACCGTTCGGCGGTTTGTGGGGTAGGGAGAGTTTCGAGTGTCTGCGCGTATCCTGGTCGTCGACGACGTCCCCGCCAACGTCAAGCTGCTGGAAGCCCGGTTGTCGGCCGAGTATTTCGATGTGCTCACCGCCTCCAACGGCGCCGAGGCACTCAAGATCTGTTCCCGTGCCGAATGCGACATCGTCCTGCTCGACGTCATGATGCCCGATATCGACGGCTTCGAGGTTTGCCGCCGGTTGAAGTCGGACCCCTCGACCCATTTCATTCCCGTCGTCATAATTACGGCGCTCGACAGTCCCGCCGATCGCGTGCGCGGGCTTGAGGCTGGCGCCGACGATTTCCTGACCAAGCCGGTGTCCGACATCGTGTTGATCGCGCGGGTACGTTCACTGACCCGGCTGAAGATGATGACCGATGAGTTGCGCATGCGCGCGGTCACCTCGCTGGAGATCGGCGTGCAGGCGCCGGAGCGCAGTGCGGTTGTCGACACCGGCAAGGGTGGCCGCATCCTGCTGGTCGATGATCGCGCCTCGTCCTATGAGCGGCTGGCGCCGGTGTTGAGCGCCGAGCACATCGTCGATGTCGAAACCAACCCGGCGGAAGCGCTGTTCCATGCCGCCGAAGGCAATTACGATTTGCTGATCGTATCGCTCGGCCTGGAAAATTTCGACGGTTTGCGGCTGTGCAGCCAGGCGCGCTCGCTGGAGCGGACCCGGCATGTGCCGATATTGGCGATCGCCGACGCCGACAACAACACGCGGCTACTCCGCGGGCTGGAGATTGGCGTCAACGATTACCTGCTGCGCCCGGTCGACAAGAACGAGCTGTTGGCGCGGGCACGGACGCAAATTCGCAAGCGGCGCTATACCGACCATCTGCGCGACAATGTGCAGAATTCGATCGAGATGGCGATCACCGATGCGCTGACCGGCCTGCATAATCGCCGCTACATGGAGAGCCATCTGGCGACACTCGCCGAGCAGGCTTCGAGCCGTGGCAAGGCCCTGGCGCTGATGATGCTCGATATCGATTTCTTCAAGTCGATCAACGACAGGTACGGCCATGACGCCGGCGACGACGTGTTGCGCGAGTTCGCGGTCCGGATCCGCAAGTCGATCCGCGGCATCGATCTCGCTTGCCGCTATGGCGGCGAGGAATTCGTTATTGTGATGCCGGAGACCGATCTGCATGTAGCCGGCATGGTAGCCGAGCGGCTGCGGCGCTCGATCGCCGGCGAGCCGTTTGCGATCGCCAAGGGTACCAAGCTGATCGAAGTCACGATCTCGATCGGGCTATCGACGCTGGAAGTGAAAGGCGAAGCCATCGCCGACGTGCTCAAGCGCGCCGACAATGCACTCTATCGCGCCAAGCACGACGGCCGCAATCGCGTGGTTTCGGCCGCGGCGTGACGCCCTTGCAACGCTCTCTTACCGCGTGTTGCGCGTTCGCGCTGATCCGGCCGGGCGAACGCCTGGTGAAGACCGCCTGACTGATAATAACAGGCAAGAATTAATACCAATTCGCTGAGGTTCTGACTCTTGGGGATTCCCAAATCAGAGGATCGATGATTCAAGATGGCAACTGGAGGGAGTTGCCATGGGCCAGCCGATTACGGTTCGAAGGGATTTTACAGCGGCTGAGGTGCGCCGGCTCGCGCGGCG
>JAGXAJ010000100.1 GCA_018971625.1 Pseudomonadota bacterium | reverse complement strand
CCGAGGGCGAGAAGTTCAAGGATTATTTCGAGTTTCGTCAGCCGTTGCCGAAGCTGCCGTCACACCGCATTCTGGCGCTGTTCCGCGGCGAGAAGGAAGATATCCTCGACTTGCAATTGCTACCTGACGCGCAGCCTCCGGTCGACGGCGCTCCCGGCCCGTACGAGCTGAAGATCATGCACCGCTTCGCGATATCCGACCAGGGTCGTGCTGGCGATCGCTGGCTGGTGGATACGGTAAAATGGGCATGGCGCACCAAGATTCAGCTGCATCTCGGCATCGATCTGCGGATGCGGCTGTGGACGTCAGCCGAGACGGAAGCCGTGCGCGTGTTTGCATCGAACCTGCGCGATCTGTTGCTGGCAGCGCCGGCTGGTGCGCGCGTCACCATGGGCCTCGATCCCGGCTTTCGCTCCGGCGTCAAGGTCGCTATCGTCGATGCCACCGGCAAGGTAGTGGCCACCACCGCGGTCTATCCACACGAACCGCAAAAATGCTGGGACGAGACGTTGGCGACGTTAGCCAAACTGGCGGTAGCCCATCGCGTCGATTTGATTGCGATCGGCAACGGCACCGCATCACGCGAGACAGACAAGCTTGCCCTCGAACTGGTCAAGCTGCTGCCGGACCTGAAAATGTCAAAGATCGTCGTTTCGGAAGCCGGCGCGTCGGTCTACTCGGCGTCGGCGTTCGCATCCGAGGAACTGCCGGAGCTCGACGTGACGATGCGCGGGGCGGTGTCGATCGCACGGCGTCTGCAGGATCCGCTGGCGGAACTGGTGAAGATCGATCCCAAGGCGATCGGCGTCGGACAATACCAGCATGATCTCGGTGAAACCAAGCTGGCACGCTCGCTCGATGCCGTCGTGGAGGACTGCGTCAATGCGGTCGGCGTCGACGCCAACACCGCCTCGGCGCCGTTGCTGGCGCGGGTGTCCGGCATCGGCTCGGGTCTCGCGCAAAGCATTGTTCGGTATCGCGACGCCAACGGCCCGTTCAGATCGCGCAAGGCGCTGAAGGATGTGCCGCAGCTCGGACCGAAAGCCTTCGAGCAGTGTGCGGGCTTCCTGCGCATCACAGGCGGCGACGATCCGCTCGATGCGTCCGGCGTGCATCCGGAAGCTTACCCGGTGGTCCGACGGATTCTCAAAGCGACCAAAAGCGACATCAAGGCGCTGATTGGAGACGGCGAGACCGTGCGTCGGTTAAATCCACAGGCTTTCGTAGACGACACATTCGGTTTGCCGACGGTGACCGACATTTTGCGCGAACTGGAAAAGCCTGGCCGCGATCCACGCCCGGCTTTCAAGACAGCGGAATTCAAGGAAGGCGTCGAGACGCTGAAGGACCTCAAGCGCGGCATGATACTCGAAGGCACCGTGACCAACGTCGCGGCGTTCGGAGCCTTCGTCGACATCGGCGTGCATCAAGACGGACTGGTGCACATCTCGGCGATGTCCAGGACCTTCATCAAGGATCCGCGCGAGGTGGTGAAGCCGGGCGACATCGTCAAGGTGAAGGTGCTGGAGGTTGAGGTTGCCCGCAAGCGCATTGCGCTGACATTGCGGCTCGATGACGAGCTGGGCGCCAAAGGTGAGCGGCCGGCGCAAGGCAAGCCGCGCGATATTTCGCGGGCTTCAATGACTTCGGCGGCGCCGCGCAAGAAGGATGAGCCGGGCGGCGGAGCGTTCGCCGAGGCCTTCCGCCTTGCCCGCGACAAGCAAGGCAAAGCCGGAACCTGATGTCTGAACGAGATATCCAGCCAGCCGTCCGGTTGTCTAGTTCTCGCCGCCTTCCTCAGGATCGGGATGAACGACATCCTCCGGCAGAACATGCGCGACCGCAGGAGAGGTTGCGATTTCGGGGCCAATCTCACGACCGCGCCCGCGGATCAGGCGCTCATAGGCTGAAATCAGGGTGACGTAGGGATTGACCCAGAGCCAGCCGTCGCGGGTGAATACCTGCACGTCGAAATGCAGATGCCGCGTGGTGCCGTTGGGATGATCGAGATAGTTCGAAACCACGCCGATCGTCTCGCCTTCCCCGACCTGTCGGCCGTTGAGCAAGCCGTCGGCATCCATGCGCGACGGGTTCATGTGCATGTAACGAAACCGAATGTGTTCGTTGCTGTTGTTGATCTGCAAGGTCACCGACTGCTGTTTCGGCGAGCGGATCACGATGCCGTCGCGCACCGCTACCACCGCCTGATGTTTGGGATCGCAACGGTCCTCGCCGCTATTTCCGGGACATGGCGCCGGGCGGATGTCCTCACCTTGATGGCCGAATCCGCCAGGACATTGTCCGACGCTGAAACTGCGGGATTCGCAGAAATTGTCCCGCCAGGGATAGCCGCCGGAGGATTGATCAGCCTTGTCGCGCTTGCGAAAGGATTGCGATCGGATAAAGGCGGGCGTTCGCTCCAGCGGGAACCGGATTTGCGAAAAAGCCGTCAGATCAACGCGGCCGCTTTGCTTGTGATAGCCGCTGTTGGGTATGAGATCGCCGACCGGAAAGTAGGTAAAATCGGTCGACCATTCCGCGGGGCGTTCGACAACCTCGGACGGAATATCCGTCCGCACGCGGGAGGCCTCGCCGCCGGCGATGCGCAGCGCCTTGAGAAAGCGCTCGGCAACTGGATAGGCCTCGCGGCAGGCCAGCCGCCGTTCGCGGGGTGCGCTGTCGAGGCACTGGATCGAGACAACATAGGGAACGCCAAAGCGTGTGAAGGCGTAACGGACATAGCCCTCGCGGATGAAGCGGCGCAGATCGGGGAATTGCGCCTGCAAGGCCTTGACCGGCTCGCCCTTGCCGCCGAGCGGATCGTTGATGTCATAAGTCAGGATCGAGCCGGTGATCTGGACCTCGACAGGCTTGATGAAGGTTCGTTGCGGCATGCCATCGCCGGCGCCGGGTTCGAGCGAAAAAACCGCGTCGTAGCCGGCCGGTCCGGCGTCAAACAGGTCAACGGGTCGGAAATCGGCCTGGTAGTGCGCGAGCGAGCGGTCGGCTGGCGCGCCGTTGGCCTGTGCATCGAGAAACGCCGCCGTGTCGAATGGCAACAGCACCGGAATCGGGCTTTGGTCGATGCCTTCGAAGATCTTCGATGTCACCGTATTGAGCTGCATCAACGCCGGGGTCGAGCGCGGATCGGATGCGGGCACCCGGCGCTGGCTTGAAAAGGTAAAGACAGGGGGGGCGGCGCTGATCTCGGAGCGGAGCTGGTCGAGAACTGCACGCCATTCGACATGCACCGTCGAAATCGCCGGCGTCCTGAATTCATCAGCATGTAGGGTGGACTGGCCGGCGACGAATAACAGGGTCGATATCAGCGTCGGCGCAAACAGCCGGAAAGGAGGGCGGCCGACCGCCTTTGTTCTCAACCGCCCCCGATGCATGCCCGGTGTTGCCTAGTCCTTTGCACGCTCGACGTAGGAACCGTCCTCGGTCATGACCACGATCCGCGTGCCGGTGGAGATATGCGGCGGCACGGCGGTGCGCACGCCGTTGGAGAGAACTGCCGGTTTATAGGAAGACGACGCGGTCTGTCCCTTGGTGACCGGTTCGGTTTCCACAACTTCCAGCGTCGCGCGCTGCGGCATCTGGATCGCCACCGGGGTTGCGCCGTGAATCGAAAGTTTCACGGCCATGTTCTCTTGAAGGTAAGGTGCTGCGCTGCCGATCACGTCTTCCGGAACCTGGACCTGATCGTAATTGTCCGTGTTCATGAAATGGAAGCCGTCAGCGTCCTTGTAGAGGTAGCTGAAGTTCTGGTCCTCGATCGTGGCCTTTTCGACCTGATCAGTCGTCTTGTAGCGCTCGGAAATCTTCACGCCATCGCTGATTCGGCGCATTTCGATCTGGCTCACCGGCGTTCCCTTGCCGGGATGGATATTTTCGGCGGTCAGGACCACATAAAGCTTACCGTCTTGCTCGATGACGTTGCCCTTGCGAATAGAACTGGCGATGACTTTCAAAGCTGTTTTCCCGGATTTCTGGCCCTCGGCCGGTCCGGACAAAAATGTCCTTCGGGCCGCCAGGGCGGTTCGGGCTGCAACATACTGATTTGCCCTCCAGATGCCAGCATTTTGCGGCCAGTTCTGTCGGCTTGGTGACGAGTAGGAATTTGGCGCGAAATCAGGTGGGAACCGAAATTCTCTGGTCCGAGGCGAAGGCTTTTCGCCTAAGCGGCTGATCGCTGGATGGCAGTGTTGTTCGCAACCAACCGCCGGACTATCGATTGCCCCCGGACTCGGTCATCGACGAGGTTCAGCACGTTTGCGGGCTAAAGACCTGCCAATGGACAAGGCCGGCGTCTTTCGACATGAACAGGAACGCCATGCCTCTGCCTGATACCGGCGTTGCCGCTGCCACGCTGCTTTCGAAAGTCGAATAATGTCAAAGCGATCTGCCGATCTCCTGAACCTGTTGATGGGCGATCTGGAGATCGGCTGGCTGCGGGTGGTTTGATGGCCGGGGTCGACCAATCCTCACCATGGTGGTCGGCGGCGCGTTACGCCGATCGCAAGCCGTTTCTAATGGCTCGCGGCGCGATCACCAGTGCGCTCCGGGCGTGGTTCGATGGACAGGGCTTTGTCGAGGTCGAAACCGGAATTTTGCAGGTTTCGCCTGGCAACGAGACGCATCTGCATGCGCCTCGTACCGAGCTTGCCGATGCTTGCGGCGGCCGTGCGACACGCTATTTGCGGACCTCTCCGGAATTCGCCGCCAAGAAACTCCTCGCCGCGGGCGAAGCGAAAATCTTCGAATTCGCCCGGGTATTCCGCGACCGCGAGCATGGCGACCTGCATCTGCCTGAATTCACCATGCTGGAATGGTATCGGGCCAATGCCGCCTATGATGCTGTCATGACCGATGGTGTGGTGGTGATCGCCCAAGCGGCGCAGGCCACCGGTATCGGACGGTTTTCATTTCGCGGCAGGAACGCCGATCCCTTTGCCGAGCCCGAACGGCTGACAGTGGCGGCGGCATTCGAGCGCTTTGCTGACATCGATCTATTGGCGACCATATCGGGCGGCGAAGGTGACCGTGCGGCATTGGCGGCCTCGGCAAGGCAGTGCGTGCGGATCACCGATGACGACACCTGGTCAGATATTTTCAGCAAGGTGCTGGTCGAGCATGTCGAGCCGAAACTGGGGCAGGGGCGTCTGACTGTGCTGTCCGAATATCCTGTGCCGGAGGCCGCCTTGTCGCGCGCCAAGCCGTCCGATCCCCGCGTCGCCGAAAGGTTCGAGATCTATGCCTGCGGTGTGGAGCTTGCCAATGGCTTTGGCGAATTGACCGATGCCGCCGAGCAGCGCCGCCGCTTCATCATAGCGATGGATGAAAAGGAGTTGCGCTACGGCGAGCGTTACCCGCTCGATGAGGATTTTCTCGAGGCGGTCGCCGCAATGCCGCCATCCAGCGGGGTTGCGCTCGGCTTCGATCGGCTGGCGATGCTGGCAAGCGGCGCCATCCGGATCGATCAGGTGGTATGGACGCCGCCTTCGGGGAAAGCATGAGCAAGACCGGCCTCAGATACACCGCGACGCTGCGCCAGCCATCCGAACTCGTCGCTCACGGCTTTGCGCCAGCGTCGGCGCTTGCCGATCTGGAAAAGGTGGCGGTGCGCTATGCCATTGCCGTCACCGACGATATCGCAACTCTGATTGCCCGTAACGATCCCAACGATCCGATCGCGCGGCAATTCATTCCGACTGCCGAGGAGTTGCGGATTGGGCCCGGCGAGAATGCAGATCCGATCGGCGATCACGCTCATTCACCCGTTGCCGGCATCGTGCATCGTTACCCTGACCGGGTGCTGTTCAAGCTGGTCCATGTCTGCGCGGTGTATTGCCGGTTTTGCTTTCGGCGCGAAATGGTCGGCCCCGGCAAGGCGACGGGGCTGTCGCCGGATGCCTACCGGGGCGCGCTCGACTATATCCGCGCGCATCCAGAAATCTGGGAAGTCATCCTGACCGGAGGCGATCCCCTGATGCTGTCGTCGCGCAGGCTTTCCGAGACCATGGCGGAACTGGCCGCGATTGATCACGTCAGGATCATACGGCTTCATACCAGGGTGCCGATCGCCGACCCGGCACGGATCAACGACGAGATGGTCGCGGCGCTCAGGGTTGAGGGCGCCACGACCTGGGTTGCCGTGCACGCCAACCACCCGAGAGAATTGAGCGCCAAGGCCCGCGCGGCATGCGCCCGCATGGCCGATGCCGGTATTCCCCTGGTCAGCCAATCGGTGCTGTTGCGCGGCGTCAATGACGATGCCGCGACGCTGGAAGCACTGATGCGCGCTTTTGTCGAATGCCGGATCAAGCCCTATTACCTGCATCATGGCGATCTCGCGCCCGGCACGGCCCATCTGCGCACGACGCTGGTGCGAGGCCGGGAATTGATGGCGGGGCTGCGGGGCAGGGTATCCGGATTGTGCCAGCCGGAATTTGTGCTCGATATTCCGGGCGGCCATGGCAAGGCGCCCGTGGGTCCGAACTACCTGTCGCCGGTAAATTCTTCCACCGAACAAGGTGAACCGGGTCCGGAATCGCGCTATCGTGTGGTTGATTATTGCGGCGACGTTCATTTCTATCCTCCGCAATCATGACGGTCGAAATCATGATCGCGCGCTGGAGATTTTTCGAAAGCCGTCGCCGCTGGGTGATGCATTTCTCTGTTGGTGGAGAATTCAGATGCGAACGCTGATCACAACCCTGGTGTTCCTGATGCTCGGTTCTGCAGCGATAGCGCAAAATACGGGCACTGGATCATCTTCCTCGAATACGACCAGGTCGATCCCCGAGGCTCCAATCGGCCATCGCCAGCCTCGCGCCGATCAGGTGCCCTCCGAGAAGAATTTGAGTGACCCGAATGACCCGACTAATCGCGAAGATGCGGCCCTCGATCGCAAGATCAAGAGCATTTGCCGAGGTTGCTGACCCGTCAGCCCCTGCGCGCGGCAAGCGCCATTCCGATCAGCGACGCGCCGCCGAACAGAAGATTGATGCCGACCAATAGGCCGACGGCCCAGAGCGCCGATCCGGGCAAGCCTGCGATGATGATGCCGGCGATCACGATGTCGACGATTCCGGCCACCAGCAGCCACGACCATCGTTCCGACAGCTCGCGGCGGTGCTCCAGCGCGTACATGATGGTAACCACGCCTTCGGCAAGGAAATAGGCGCCGACAACGATTGTCAGGGTCAGCGTGCCTTGTACCGGCCGTGCCAGCAGGATGATGCCGGCGACGATCGCCAGCGCCGCCGAAATCAACGACCACCAGAACCCCGGCATCTGGCGCGCCCAGAATGTCAGCGCGAGGCCGGCGATGCCGCTGACCAGGAACATCCAGCCCAGGAAAATGGTGACGGCAAGACTCGCCAGCGGCGGTACGATCATCGCGCCGAGGCCCAGTATGGCGAGCAGCACGCCCTCGAACAGAAACGCCTTCCAGTGTTGGCGAACCGCAATGCTCATCCTGGATTGCAGATCGGTGAGGTCATTGGGAAGGGGCATTGCAACCTCCTGATGCCGGCACTGCAAAACGATCTGAAGTGACGGCGTGGACCAGCCTACTGGGTGCTCGAATATGGACAACATCATTCGGGCGGACTGCGGCAGTCTAGCCCTGACTTGGCGCGGATGAAAAGCCCCGCGCCGTCCCGCGCATCCGGTTACGGCCCAGAATGTAGATCGCGGTGGTTACCACCAGAAGAGCGATGCCGATCAAGATCGATACGAGGCCGATCGGAATCAGCACCAGCGACACGTTGCGATCGGGATTGACCAGCCAATGATGGATTGACGTCAGCACGAACACCAAGCCGATAAATCCGGCGCCACCACCGACCACCAGCAGCGCCCACATCCGCCGCAACTGGCCGAGCCGCTGACGCGCGAGGTCGGTTCGCGGGGCATGATGGCGGCCGACACGCCGCACCAGGCGGATCGCAAAGGCGATTGAGCTGAATCCAGTCAGCACGCTGGCCGATCCGAGGATCAATCTTGTAGTGGAATCGATATCCGGGGCCCGTTGCAGTGTCAGCAGCGGATAATCGAACGCCGCGTGCAGTCCAAGCGGCGCCAACAGGACCAGCATCCAGCTTGAAATGCGAGCCCAGTCGCGGTTGTGTCGATGCGCGCCAAGCGCGGTGCCGGAGCGTGCGATCGCGAGATAGGCGCCAGCAATGACGCCAAGCGCGCCGTGGAACGGTACGGTCAACACACTGCGCAGCGCTGCGAGCGCCCGCCACATCTCCGCGTGTTGCACGAGATAAGCGAGGTTTTCGTAAGCTGCAAAGCCGAGGCCTGCCGCCGCACCGTAGACCACAGTATCCATTGGATCGGCGAACGGTCGCCGCCGCGCCGAGACGGCGAGGATGACGAGGATCTTGACAGCCTCTTCGGGCAACGCGACGCCGAAGAGCGAATGCATCGCCTGCACGATCCAGGGGTTCTCGGGCGTCGCGAGCAGGCGCAGAAATGGCGCGCGGATCACCCCCAGAAGCGAAATGCTGGCCGCGCCAAGCAAGAACGCAGTCCAAATTCTGGGAGCGGGACCCGGCCGCTCGTCGGCTGCAATTACCAGCCAAAGGATCAGCAGCGCGGGCGCGACAGCCGCCGTACCTATCACCGTGGGAAGGGAGGCAAGAAGGTTCATCAAGGGGAGATAGGCTATTTTTCGGTGTTATCCACGGTTCGCCTCGTTCAACCAGACGTAAGCCGCTGCAGACGATCCACGACTGGTTTTCCCGACTGTCGCGCGCGATGTTTTAGCTCAGCGACCGCGGCAGCTGCCTTTTATGCACACGTTCATGAGGGCCTCCTCGGCGCTGATGCGGTCGACGTAATCTTTGATGTCCAGCTCAGGCAAGTCTTGCTCAGGCAAGTCTTCCCCCAGGAATTCCGAATCGATTTGCAATCTGATGCCTGGGGACGGCGGCTTGGCACCGGGTGTAAGCCGCAATGAGCACGAAAAAGACACTCATTTCAATCCTTTGCTCGCAATGGAACCCGACGGTCATGGTGGATTGCCGGGCCGATCGCTATTATCCAAGTCTATCAAAGAGTTTGTCTGATCTCTTTGAGCAAAATACACGTCGCGCAAACTGTCCAGCGGCAGCGGCGCGATTTTCGCGTCCTGCACATGACAGACCGAGCCGCACAGACCGAGCCGCTCGGGCGATTGCGACGTGATAGACTTCACCTGTCGATGATCCAAGGGGGGAGGCCTACTTGGTGGTTTTATTCCGCGGAGCAGAGACCCATGTGCGATCGGTTTTCAAGGCGGTCAGTTGGCGGACCCTTGGGACGATGGATACCTTTGCGATCAGCTGGTTCATGACCGGCCGGGTCGAAATCGCAGGATCGATCGCCGGCCTCGAAATCGTCACCAAAATTGTCTGGTACTACCTACACGAACGGATCTGGGCGGCCATCTCATGGGGCCGCCGCTGACCGCGCGCCCGAGAAAGCGCGGGCATGTCACAGACGCGTGAAGAGGTGAACCAGCCCCCGCAATCTCATACCCATTTCAGGCTTGGCAAAAGTACCAACGAACCGGACGGCGCGCTCGTCTTTTTCGAAGCTGTGAAACGGGAGAATGCGGATGAAGAATTTTATACCCGCTGCCTTCGTTGCGAGCGTCATTCTGGCCGGAGCCGCCACGGTGCGGGCCATGCCAGTCGCGCCCCTGCAACAGGACTCAAAGCCGCAGATGATTCAGGTATACGGCGGCTGCGGTTACGGGTGGCATCGCGGTCCCTACGGTGGTTGCCGCCGCTCTATACTTGCCCTCCTGGCTGGCATACTGGACCTTACGGCCGGCGCTGCTTCCGCAACTGGTGATGTTCACGTTGCTGATGAGCCTGCGAGCGGGGGGGCTCGATTCGATCTCTTGGCGATCGACGGTATGACGGCCGCGCTGCGTCTGCGGCAAATCGCGAGCGGTTGGTCCGGTCCAGGATCGGCGGCGGTCGCCTCAGCGTAAACCTGCCGACGTACTCCCAAAAATTTTCTGCGCCACATTCGCGCCGTACGAAAATCCAATTTGCAAACCTAAAGTGTTCTGCTTCGACGCAAGACAGGGGGGACACTGGATGCGCCGCGATCACCAGCCGATCGAAAACGGCTCCGATACAACGGACTATACATTTCATTTCCAGATTTCAAACGGGCGCGGAAGACAGGCTTGCAGCGTCAAGGTGCAGGCACCCAATATCCAGGATGCAACCATGTTCTTCCGGCAAAATTGGGCAACGATCGAACTGATGGCCCGTGATGGTCTTGCCGGCGGCTGCCGGGACAGCGGCAGGATCAAGCTGATCGCGCCTTGATGTGCGACGGGGCTGCTGAACCCCCGATCGAGCCGCGGATCGCCGTGAATTCGCGAGACAATCGCCAAGGCAGGCCACCGCGCCCGGTGGTCCGGTGCCAGTCGCGCGGGCGCCAGTCGTTTTGGGCGACCTGCCAGCCCCGGTTGCCAGCCACGGTTCGCTGAGGCATTACCATTCCTGATACAGCGGCTTCGTACTGTCCCGAGGCGATCGTTATGTCGAGTACCGTGCAGGATACGCCCCGGACTCCGGGCATTCTGGCCCGTATGGCTCCCAGCGGCTGGCTGTGGCTTCTGACCGTCGATCTCTATCCGGCGTTGGTGGCGTTCGTGCTGCCTTGGTCGACATCGGCAACATCGATCCTGATTGTCCTTTGGCTCGGCGCGATCATCCCAACGATCCAGCCGCGAGCGTTCTGGACATCCGTGAAGCGGCCCGAAAGTCTTCTGCCACTGGCCTTTTTCGCACTGGCCGTGGTGGGGATGCTGTGGGCCGATGGCCCTTGGGCGGTCCGGCTCCAAGGATTGCATCCGGTATCCAAGCTGCTGGTGATTCCGCTGCTGCTCTATCACTTCAGCCGCTCCCGGCGTTCGTCCTGGGTTTTCGTTGCATTCCTTGCCTCGTGCGCGCTGCTGATGGGCTTTTCGTGGCTGATCTATTTCGTGCCCAATCTGAAATTCGCGGCAACGAAAAGTGCCGGCGTTCCCGTCAACAACTATATCGATCAAAGCCAGGAATTCGTGCTGTGCATGTTCGCGACAGCGCCGCTGCTGTTGAGGCTGCTGGAGCGCAAGCGTTGGATCGCGGCATTGGGTTGGGGCGTTCTGTTGCTGGGTTTCTTTGGCGACATGATGTTCGTGGTGATCGCCCGCACTGCGTTCGTCTATCTGCCGGTGTTGCTGGCGCTGTTTGCCATCCGGTATTTCAGGCCGAAAATGGCGATGGGTTTTCTGGTTGCTGCCGTGACGATCGTGGTGCTTGTCGGTTTTGCTTCACCTTATGTGCGCTATCGCGTGCAATGGATCGCCCATGAAGCCAATTTGAGGGCGCACACCGACCTTGCGACTTCGGACGGCGAGCGGATGGCCTATTGGCGCGCTTCGGTTCAGTCGATCGAGCAGGCGCCGCTGATCGGCCATGGCACCGGATCGACCAAGCAGCTGTTTGATCGGCTGGCTGCGGGCAAGACCGGCGAATGGGCTAACAAGATTCGTAATCCGCATAACCAGACGCTTTACGTCGCAATTCAATGGGGACTGCTTGGATGCATCGTGCTCTATGCGATGTGGTATTTCCATCTCGCGCTGTTCTTCGAGCGGAATTTTGCCGCGTGGATCGGTCTTGTCGTTGTCGTGCAGAATTTTGTCAGCTCGCTGGTGAACTCGCATCTGTTCGATTTTCACGAGGGATGGATCTACGTATTGGGCGTCGGCGTCGCTGGAGGTATGGTCGCGGCAGCGCGCCGCAATGAACCCAATGACGCGCTCGCGAACATGCCGCCGTTGGGGATTTAACGGACATCAGGTTAGCACGCTCGGATACGTTCGCCGGTTCGGCCTGCGGCTCGGGGCGAAAGGTGCTGCAGCGCGCGAAGTCATTCATCTGCCCTTTCCACAGTGTTCCGCGCCTCCACCTCCTTGTTGCGCATCGTCATCCGATATCGGCTGGCGATGCGTCGTCGGTAATCGGGTGGCTCGCCATCTCACAACTCCTATCGTGTTCCAAACACGTAGGAGTCTGACATGTACAAATTTCATTCCATCGCAGTTCTTCGCGGCGAAGGTCTTCGGCCAGAAATGCAAGCCCTGTTGGACCGGCTCACCATCGATCCTCACTTCGACCTGTTTGTCAGGAACGATGGTATGGTTCAATCCGGTCCTGATCCTGTTGAGGAAAATGATAAGGTCGTCCAAAGCATTCCGAACCGCGTAGCTTAACTTGGCGCGTTGTCGACCTATCAAGGGGCCGCTGAAGACGGGGAAATCCCGCACTGGCCGGAAAACTCGCGGCAAAAAAACCGCCCCTCATGCACACGGGGGCGGTTGAAGTTTGAAGCGCCGGGATGAAGGGCGCGGAGACCAACGGCATGTGCGGTACAGGTGTTCCTACGAAATTCGTGGCTCAGCGCTATTCCTGGGCCAAGACTAAAATAAGTTAAACTTTCGCTGGTGTTTCGGGCGAAAAATCCCACCGCGGCGACCTGGAGGCTGCACCGGCGGCGGGGCCCCGCCGGCACGCGTGGGAGGGAGCGGCCAGCGCATGGACCAACAGCCTCGGCAGAGCAGCGTTCCAAGGTGGCTGTTTTCGCTATTTTTTCCAACACTTTGGCCACCGCCGATCGCCTGCTATCGAAGGGCCTTCGGGGGTCGTCCGGAGTTCTCTAGCCGGCAACGATCTCGGCTTTCGGCCGTGGATCTGTGCACCGTCGACGGTCTCGCTCCGAGAAGAATGACGGAGGCTGTTATACCAATTCGCTGAGGTTCTGACTCTCTGGGATTCCCAAATCAGAGGATCGATGATTCAAGATGGCAACTGGAGGAGTTGCCATGGGCCAGCCGATTACGGTTCGAAGGGATTTTACAGCGGCTGAGGTGCGCCGGCTCGCGCGGCGG
>JAGXAJ010000025.1 GCA_018971625.1 Pseudomonadota bacterium | reverse complement strand
TTACCAGAACTCAGATCAACGCTCGGCCGAATTGGTCAATTGGCTCCATCGCTACAATTGGCATCGGCCGCATAGTAGCCTCAAAGCTAAGACGCCGATCAGCCGACTCGGTCTGGCCGGGAACAACCTCTTGAGGTTCCACAGCTAGCTAAGTCGGGGCCAAGGCAGGCGCTATATCAGCCGTTGGTATTTTTCGGTGCGGGCTTGGCACCGGGCTTTGCAGCCGTCTTCGGCTTTGCCGGCTTGGCGGCCGCCTGATCGGTGGATTTGGACGAGACGTCCGACTTGGCATTGGTATGCCTGACGGGCCTGGCGCCCGTATTTTTGGCGGCATCCTTCCCGGTGTCTCTGCCGGTATCCTTGGCCTCAGTGACGGCACCGGGTTTTTTCGCCGCGTGGTGCGATTGCTTGCCATGCGGCCGCGACGTCTGCGTTGCGGTGTCGGCAGCGATCGCTGCAATCAATGCCGCGCCCGTTCGCGTCGGTCCGGTATAGACCGGAATCGGCTCCGACGGCGCGGCGGGCCCCGCCAGTAGTTCCGCAGGCTTCGTCATCGGCGGCTGCAACCCCGCTGCAAAGAACGTCACGCCGGATTCTCCGGTGCCGGAAGCGCCGGCATTGTTGGCGATCGTGTCTTCGTCCTCGTCGCTGGCCGGCCGTTTCCGATGCGGGCCGCACATCTGCTCATGCAAGTCGGGCGGTGAGGCATTGATCGGCACCAGGTTTTCGACGTTGCCGAGCGAGGGCTGCAACCACGACAAACTGTTTCCGGCAAAGCCGCGATCGAGCAATTGCGCGGCGCGCACCGCGCGCATCAGGCCGGACGATGCGCCCATCACCACCGCGATCAGCCGCCTGCCGTTGCGTGTGGCCGAGCCGATCAGGTTGTAGCCGGAGGCGCAGATGAAGCCGGTCTTGAAGCCGTCGGCGCCGGGATAGCGTCCGATCAACTTGTTGAAATTCTGCGTCACCCGGCGGCCGAAACGGATCGAGGGAATGTGGACGAAATATTCGTATTCCGGCAAATCGCGGATGATGGCGCGGGCGAGGATCGCCATATCGCGCGCCGAGGTGATCTGGCCGTCGGCAGGCAGACCGTTGGGATTGACATAGCTCGTCTGCGTCATGCCGAGATGTTGCGCGGTTTCGTTCATCTGTGCCGTGAAGCCGTCGATTGACCCTCCGACGCCTTCGGCCAGCACCACGGCCATATCGTTGGCCGACTTTACCAGCATCATCTTGAGCGCGTTGTCGACCGTGACCTGGGTGCCGGGCTTGAAACCCATCTTGGAGGGCGATTGCGAGGCGGCGACGGGCGAGACCGTCAGCAGCGTATCGAGCGAGATGCGTCCTTCCTTGACCGCTTTCAGCGTGACATAGGCTGTCATCAGCTTGGACAGCGACGCCGGGTACCACGGCATGGTGGCGTTTTCGGCCTGCAGCACCTTGCCGGTATCGGCCTCGATCAGCAGCAGCGCTTCCGCCTGTACTGCGCGCGGCGCGGCGATCGCAAGCGCCACGCCGACAATGATCCATTTCAACGACGAACTGCGCAGCAAGCGAGGAAAATGCACTATCCGATTTCCGGTCGTTTGAGTCCCCATCCAGGGAGACATGTGACTTCGGGGTTTGAGCGTGCGGCTTTCGGGCGCGTCTTGTGCCGCAGCTCACGGCGGCCACAAACCTATACCGGCTTGCCGATCCAGAACAGAGCTTGTCCGACTAAATCGGGGACGAAATGGGCCGAATTTCGGCGCGACTTAAATCTTGACAGCCGCGCTTGTCGTGTCCTGCGCGTGCGCGCCACGCGCGGTTTCATGCGCCATATTCGGCTGGACCATGAATTGGGCGCGTGCGAGTTCCGCGAAACGACCGCCTTTTGCCGCCAGTTCATCGAAGGTTCCGCTTTCGATCACGTGGCCCGCCTCGAACAGCAGGATGCGCGTGGCATTGCGGATGGTCGAAAGCCGATGCGCGATCACGAACGTGGTACGCCCCTTCATCACTTCATCGAGAGCGGCGTTGACCCGCGCCTCGGTCACCGCGTCGAGCGCGCTGGTGGCCTCGTCGAGGATCAGGATCGGCGGATCCTTCAGGATCGCACGCGCGATCGACAGCCGCTGGCGCTCGCCGCCGGACAGCATCCGCCCGCGTTCGCCGACATTGGTGTCGAATTTCTTCTCGCCGCGCTCGATGAATTCCAGCGCCTGCGCGCGGGCCGCGGCGGCGCGCATTTCCTCTTCGCGCGCATCTGGCTTGCCGACACGAAGATTGTCCGCGATCGAGCGGTTGAACAGCAGCGCTTCCTGAAACACCACGCCGATGTTCCGCCGCAGCGATGCCAACGTCAGGCCGCGGACATCCATGCCGTCGATCTTGATGAAGCCGGATTGCGGGTCGAAGGCGCGGTGCAGCAGTGCGATCGCGGTTGATTTGCCGGCGCCGGTCGGGCCGACCAGCGCGATGGTCTGGCCGGGCAGGGCGGTGAAGGAAAGATCCTCGACCGCGGGCCGCTTGCCATCGTACGTAAAGGTGACGTCGTTGAACTCGACGAGGCCGGACAGCCGGCCGATGTCGATCGCGTCCGGCCGATCGCGGACGGCAGGAACGGCATCGAGCACATTGAAGAATTCCTGCAGCCGCGGCGCTTCCATGAACACGCTGTTGATGAAGCTCACCACCTGCTCGAGCTTCTGGATCAGCATGGTGGCAAAACTCACGAACATCACGATCTCGCCGACCGAGGTGAGGCCTTTCTCATGCAGCATGATGCCGACCGTGAAGATCGCCAATACCGTGATGGTGGTCGACGCCCGCGTGATCACCGTCACCAGCGCCCACCATGACAACACCGGCATCTGCACTGCGAGCAGCTTGTCGGCGACGAAGCGCAGGCCCTGCACCTCGGCGTCGATGCGCACGAAGCTTTGCACCAGCGCGACGTTGCCGAGTGCATCGGAGGCGCGGGCGGAGAGGTCGCTGTAATGCGCCTCGACCTCGCTCTGCATGCCGTAGGTCTTGCGCACCACCAGCGTGGTCAGCACCGTGAACACCACGCACAGCATGAACAGCAGGATGGCGAGCCGCCAGTTGATGTAGAGCGCGAGCGGCAGCAACACTACCAGCGACATGATCGCGGCGAAATGCTCGCGAAAAAATCCAAGCCATAACCGCCACAACGAGTCGGTTCCGTTCAACATTACCTTCATCAGCCGACCGGAATGGGTGCCGCTATGGAAGGTCAGCGGCAACTGCATGACGTGCTCGAAATAGTCGGTCAATACCGCCTGACGTTGGCGATGTGCGAGCCGGTCGGCATGCAGCGCGACTGCAGCGCTGCACAGAATGGTGAACAAGCCGAACGCCGCCCATGCCGCCAGCAGCGGCCACGCCGACGATGATCCGAACGTCCCGGTCACCGCCTTGCCGGAGAGCACGTCGACGATGCGGCCGAACAGGACTGGTTCGGCGAATTGCGCACCGGCCAGCAGCAAATTGGCGCCGGCGAGAATCCAGCCCAGCCGTGCTTCCTTGCCCAGCAATTCCAGGACGCGGGTGTAAAGGCGAAGCAGCGACATGAAACGGGTACCCGGGCAAACCATGAAGCAAGAGGGAAGCATGATCCGGAACGACGGATGTCACAAGCCCGTGTGGACCGGGCGCCGACCTGGATTTCGAAGGATGCTCGGTCACGCCATTTCGTCTTGATCTTTCCGTTGGGTCCGCGGCCGGCGGCCGGAAGCTTCACCGAATGATCGGCAAAATGATCTGCATCAGCTGCCTCTGTGCGGCCGGGACGTTTTCACGACGAGAGGTCGCAGTCAGCCTCGATTGACCAACCGGCGTCGCCAGAACGGCAACCGGTACCATGGCGTTTGATCCGATGTTCATTGGCCGTCTTCGGACGGCTGATGAATCTTTTGTGACACTTGCAAGTTTGAAACGGGCTGTTAACGCGCTGTCCATGGGTTTGGACTAGCCTTGCAACGATGAGTGATTCGCTCGAACGGCTTTACCATGCAGTCATCGCGGCCAAGGATCTCGATCCGGCAATTTCGCGAACGGCACGGTTGTTTCAGCGTGGCCCGGCCAAGATGGCGAAGAAGCTGGCTGAGGAAGCCATCGAGGTCGTGATCGATGCCGTCAACGGCAAGCGCGATGCCGTGGTCCGCGAAAGCGCCGACCTTCTTTATAACCTCACGGTGCTGTGGGCCGGGGCCGGTGTCGTACCCGACGACGTGTGGCAGGAAATGGAGCGGCGCGAGCTCATGCTCGGGATAGCCGAGAAGCTGCCGAAATCGGCGGTCAAGATGCCAAAGGCGACCACCCCACCTCGGATCGCCCGGCGACCAATTGTCGCGCTTGAGAGCCGGGCGCTGCGCAAGCGCCATTAGGCATTTGGTTCGCCCGCCAGATTCCCCATAAAATTGCTGGCTAAAATTCCTGGTCCATCCGGCATGGACAAATCCGTCTCATGATGGTTGATCGCGCCATGCTGAGACGGATTTATGATTGGTGCATCGACGCCGCCCACAAGCCGTATGCGCTCTGGATTCTCGGAGCCGTAGCCTTCGCTGAAAGCTCGTTCTTTCCGGTTCCCCCCGACATCATGCTGCTGCCGATGTCGCTGGCACAGCCGCGGCGGGCATGGCTGTTCGCAGGTGTGTGCACGGCGGCTTCGGTCGCCGGAGGGATAATCGGCTATCTGATCGGCGCGGTGCTCTACGACTCGCTCGGGCACTGGCTGATCCATCTCTATGGCCTGGAAGGCAAGGTCGAGGCGTTTCGCGCCTCCTATGCGCAATGGGGTGCGGTCATCATCCTGCTGAAGGGGCTGACGCCGATCCCCTACAAGCTCGTCACCATCACGTCCGGATTTGCCGGCTACAACATCTGGCTGTTCGTCTTGTGCTCGATCGTTGCCCGCGGCGGACGATTCTTCGTGGTTGCGGTGCTGCTCAACAGGTATGGCGATTTCATTCGCGCCGAACTGGAAAAACGATTGGCCCTGTGGGTGACCGTCCTGACCATTACCTTGCTATTGGGATTCTATATCGCCTATCGGCTGGTCTAGCGTGAAGCGCTTTGCCAGACGATTGCTTCGGGTTACGCTTCGATCATGATACTTCGATCCGGTCATTCGTTGGTGTTTTCCGGCAGGCATGTTGCGTCCGCAGGTCTGGCGATGCTGGTGCTCATGATCGCGGCAGCGCCGACGTCGAGTCAGATGATGCCGACGCAGCCTGACGCGCAAGCACCGCTCCGGCAATCGCCAGTTCCGCAGGCGACGCCCGAGGAAGCAGGAACGACGCAACCCGCGCAAAGCGAAGCAGCTTCAGCCAATGCGCCCGCACGCGAAGAGAATCCGGGCCTGATCAACGAAATCGGCAAGATGTTCGGCAAGCTGCCGACGCTGAAAAGTCCGGGCGAGACCATCGATAATTTCAATGCGCGCGCAAAAGATACGGCCAAGGGCGCCAGCGATACGCTGTCGCGCCTGACCACGCCGCTGATGGTGACCGGGCGAACGGTGTGTCCGGCTTCCGCGAACGGTGCGCCCGACTGCAAGACCGCCTCCGACAAGTTATGCCGGACCAAGGGCTTCAAGGAGGGAAAGAGCCTGCTCACCGATTCCGCGGAAACCTGCTCGGCGAAAGTGCTGATCCCCGGCCGCACGCGAAGGCCCGACGATTGCCGTACCGATACCTACGTCACCCGCGCGTTGTGTCAGTAACGCGCAGCCAAGGTGTGGCCGCTGCTGCGCGCAAGGGACGGCCGGAATCGATGAACCTTCGCGCCGGCACGCTCGACGACACAGGCTGGCTGAGGCCGGTGGCGCATATGTTCATGCGGAGCGCGCAACCATGGATTCTGCCGGCGGCCGATGCCGAGTGCCATCAACTCGGACCGGCTGACTTCCGCCCGCTTGCCGAAAAATGGCGGGCGATGTGGCCGGAATTCCTCCCGCCGAAATAACGCCGGCTTTATCCGCCATCCGGCCATGACGGCTGCTCGCCGTCGTCCCGCGATTTTACGGGCTTTCCGCCTTAACGCGCCGTTAACCATTCTCGCGGCAAAAATCGTCTTGAGACGGCCACAGGCGGCGGCTGTGCCAAAAAGGTTCAACGACGGGGTGGTGCGACATGGATTTCGAGGCCAAGAAGCCAGCTACGCTCGACGAGATCAGGTGGCGGGTTGCCCGTGCACTTGATCGGCACCCCTTGTGCCGCAACGTGCAATTCGATGTCGTCAGCATACCGCGCTCCAAGAAGTCCAACTGGACCATCACCCTGCAATCGGTGGCACCGGAGGCGCTGTGGGAGGCTTCCGACATCGTCGCCGACATCCAGGATGCTTATGAACTGGCTGTTGCGGCCTGATTGTCGGCTTTTTCGCCCAGAAACGGCGCCGATAATTCGTTGCGAAGCCGCTGCCGGAGCACGGTTAAGCCTTAATTCGTACCCAGTTCTGGGCAAAATGGCCTCGGTTCGTCAACGAAACGGAGAGCTGCTTGACGCGGGCGATTACGATTATCGCGCTGATCTGCTTCCTCGTTATCGGCGTAGCAGCCACTACCATTCTCGGCCGCACCAGCATGCCTGATGCGAAGCCGCAAACGGTTTCGCAGGCTACCGACAATCCCGAATCGAACAAAGCGGCCAAGACCGACAGGTTGGCAGTCGCAACGCTTGCGCTGGCCTCGTTCGAGCCGGCGCAGTCGACGGCCGACGTGACCACACCTGACGTGACGCAGCCCGACGTGACTAGGCCCGACGTGACCCAGTCGCTGCGGCAGGCATTTGCCGCCCAAGCTCCCGCCGCCGCCGAGGTCGCGCCGCCGCAGATCATCGCGCCACGGGGCGTAGCGCCGGCAGCGATGCCACAAACGCCCCTCGCACCGCCGGCGCCGAAAGCCGCCGCCAGGCACGCGCCGCAGAAATCCTATGCGCTGCTCAGTGATGCGCAGATCGCCGGCATCAAGGAACGCCTGAGGCTGTCGCCGGATCAGGAACCCTATTGGCCGGCGGTGGAAAGCGCCCTGCGCGCGGTGGCCCGCAAGATCCATTCGAACCGCCAAGCCGCCCCGCACGCGACAGGTGCGCCGATCGACCCCGACTCCGCCGAAGTCCAGCAGCTCAAATCGGCCGCGATGCCGCTGTTATTCCAGCTGCGCGAGGACCAGAAGAACGAAGTGCGCACGCTCGCCCGCCTGATCGGCCTGGAAAAGGTCGCCGCGCAGATCTGATGCGGGCCGCGGATTTATCGACCGACCTGAAGCGTTTGCCGTCCGGGTGACCAGCTCGCTCGAAGCTCCCGGCATGGGACGCGAGCTGCCGCCATTGCTCTCCCGTGCCGCAATATCGGCAAATCCGACCCCTTCCGAACGCGGCATTTCAACACAGCCGGATATCGGGCTATATGACGCCGCGCAGACGAACGAATCGCGAGATGCCCAACCAGCCAAGCCCATCCCTTGAAGTACCCCTGCCGATCACGCTGGCTGACGTCAGGGATGCCGCCGCAACCATTCGCGGCGCGACGATCGTCACCGAATGTAACGAAAGCCGAACGCTGGGCGGCATTCTCGGCTGCCGCGTCTGGCTGAAATTCGAGAATCTCCAGTTCACGTCCAGCTTCAAGGAACGCGGCGCATTGAACCGGCTGCAGGCGCTGTCGCCGGATCAGCGGCGGCGCGGCGTCGTGGCGATGTCGGCGGGCAATCACGCGCAAGGCGTCGCCTACCACGCCCGGCGGCTGGGCATTCCCGCAGTCATCGTGATGCCAATCGGCACGCCGATGGTGAAGATCGAGAACACCAGGCGGCACGAAGCCAAGGTCATCATTTCCGGCGCCACCTTCGAGGAGGCGGCCGAGTTTGCGTGTGCCCATGCACGTGCGCACGACATGACCTTGATCCATCCATATGACGATCCCCTTGTGATCGCCGGGCAGGGCACCATCGCGCTGGAAATGCTCGAGGCGGTGCCGGCGCTGGATACGCTGGTGGTTCCGATCGGCGGCGGCGGCCTGATCTCCGGGATGGCCGTTGCCGCCAAATCGGTCAAGCCCGACCTGCGCATCGTCGGCGCCCAGGCCGGGCTTTACCCTTCGATGCATAACGCTATCAGCGGCACGCGACTGCCGACGCGTGGCGACACGCTGGCCGAAGGCATCGCGGTCAAGGTTCCCGGCCGGATCACCACGGAGATCGTGCGCCGTCTGGTCGATGACATCATGCTGGTGACGGAGGACCAGCTCGAGCGCGCGGTGTCGATGCTGATCTCGATCGAAAAGACGGTCGTCGAGGGCGCGGGCGCCGCAGGCCTTGCGGCGATGCTGTCGGCGCCGGAGCGCTTTGCGGGGAGAAATGTCGGTCTGATCCTGACCGGCGGCAACATCGACACGCGGCTGATCGCCTCGGTGCTGACCCGCGAACTCGCGCGCGAGGGCCGGCTGACCCAGCTTGCAATCGACATTGTCGACCGGCCCGGCCAGCTCGCCGCCGTAGCGGCGCTGCTGGCGGAAGCCGGCGCCAACATCGTCGAGGTCTCGCACCAGCGAACGTTTTCCGTTCTGCCGGCCAAGGGCACGCTGCTCGAACTCGTGATCGAAACCCGCGATCGCGCCCATCTCGATGATGTGATGGCCAGACTCGGCGCGTCCGGTTTCAAGGCGTGGCTGCCGGGCCGGCGAATCTCCACGATCTGATCGTTGCGGTATATCGCGGAAAACCAGGCGAAGGGCCGGCGCGTATCCCGGCCGGTTTAGGTTGATCGTCGCCCAGACATCGTCTAGCATCCCGCGATCCAAGGGGATGGGGTTCCCCAAAACCGCCTGATGAAGGCTGATGACTCCTGCCGCGTCGAGAATGCGGGGGTTAAGCCATGGCGATATGCCGCTTGGACCTGCTTCTTCATCTCAACGCAAAGTCGGATAGCTGCGTCGCGCGAACCAGGGATGCTGCGCGCTACCGGCGAGATGTGTTTTTGAGGACGACTGCTGCAGGGAAGTAAAGGATCTGGCTTCCTGCCGCGTTGAAAGTGACCGACCAGGGGGTCGATCGGCGAGCGAGGCATGCGATGGATACGATCAACGGCGCGATGTGGGTTGCCCTTGGCAGCATACTCGGCGGCACAGCGAGATTCTGGCTGTCCGGGTTTGTGGCGCGGCGCGTTGGCGAGACATTTCCTTGGGGAACGCTGGCCGTCAATGTCAGCGGCGCGTTCCTGCTCGGCATCCTGGGAGCGTCGGCCGCCAGCCACGGGATTTTTGCAGCCGAAAGAGCGTGGCAATTCGCGGCGATCGGCATCCTCGGAACCTACACCACGGTGTCCTCCTTCAGCCTTCAAACCCTGTCGCTCGCCCGCGACGGCGACATGATGCGCGCGGTTGGGAATATCGTGCTGTCGCTTTCTCTCTGTCTTGTTGCCGTTGCTGTCGGCTTCGCGGCCGGCGCCCGCGCGTTCGGCTGAGGTCCGGCCCATGCAGGACAACGTTCCACCGGACTCTTCGGCCAACACGCAGGTCGAGAACCGCCCGCTTGCTCGTCCGCGCCGTTCCAGTTGGTGGCAGACTTTCTGGGACAGGAGCGGTTCCTATATTTCGGTCGCACTCGGAAGCGTGGTCGGCGCTGTGGCGCGTTTCCTGGTTTCCGTCCTGTCCGTGAGCCAGTTTGGCGACGGTTTTCCGTGGGGGACATTATTCGTCAACGTGACCGGCTCGTTCGCCATCGGATTTTATGCGGCGCTGACGGGCCCAGACGGCAGATTGTTCGTCAGTCCACGGCAGAGACAGTTCGTCATGGTCGGGATTTGCGGAGGCTATACGACGTTTTCCTCGTTCAGTCTGGAGACGTTGCGACTTGTGCAGTCCGGCAACACGCGGACCGCGCTGATTTATCTGTTGGTCTCGGCCATCACCTGGCTCGTCGGCGTATGGCTCGGTCATGCACTGGCGGCACGCCTCAATCGTTTGTAGGGGAGCTGAAAATGCAAATGCCGAAACAAGCGTTGCTGCTGCGGATTTTCACCGGTGAAAACGACAAGTTCGATGGTCGTCCGCTCTATGAGGCCATTGTGAAGAAAGCGCGGGAAATGCATCTGGCGGGCGCTACGGTGTTGCGGGGTCCGATGGGTTTCGGCAAATCGAGCCTCATCCACACCGACAAGATTCTTCGCCTCTCGATGGATTTGCCATTGGTCATCGAAATCGTCGATTCCGAAGAGAGGATCAATGAGTTTCTGCCGGTTCTCGACGGCATGATGGATAGTGGTCTCGTCACGCTGGAGAAATTGCAGGTGCTGCAATATGGCAGTGACAAGACGACGGCCGCCTAGCCGGGGAGGCGGGGTGGCAATGGTTTGGATGACTCTTTAAGATTGCCAAGTTGCTGTCCCGATTTCGCAGCAATTTGACGTCATTCACGAAGCAACCGGTTCGGGGCTCTGGCGCCGGGGGGCCGTCTTGTTTTGTGCTGCACTACGTTCGCATTCGCCTCGATCGCGATCCTCCGCGGAAGTCGTGCCGACAGGGCCATTCAGTTGGCTTTCTGTCCCATTCCAAGAAAAGATGCTGAACGGAGATCGAGCCGCCATTGGTATTTTGCTCGCTTGCGGATGCTCGATTCGTTAGCTTTTTTAATGCCTACCACCAAACGAACCCGGCCACCAAAAGAGCCATGAAGATGATCGTCATCTCTCGTGGCGCACCCATTGCGTAGCCAAAAATGGCGACCAGCCATAGCGCGCCACAATACCAAATCGCCATTTGTAAGGAGCCTGGAAGTCTGTCCATACAACGCCCCGTTGCTATGGCGCAGCTCGGAGGACAACAGCTCCCACCGACGCGAATGCGCCCGGTAGGAGTCATCAGCCTTGCGGCGGTTGAGGGGGTACTCCATCCCCTTTTATCGATTCCGAATGCTATTGATAAACAAAGTCCGCGTCAATCGCGCTAAGCCTGCGCAGGCCGGCTAACGTAAGCCATTTTCAGCCGCCGATCTATCGACACCGTAAAAGTGCAGGTTGCCCGGATCCGTTCGACGCCTCCCTGAACAATGACGGTTGTCATTCCAAGGACGCGCTCCACGGTAAAAGGCCCTCGGCATAGCCAAGAGCCTTCACAGCCGGGCGCATCCGGGCACATCCTCAATGATGCCAGAACAATGCGAGCAATATTATGATGGGGAGCGGCACTCCCAAAAGCCAAAGCAACGCACCTCTTCCAAAGCCCATGACTGTTTCCTCCTCCAGTGGTGCCCGGACAACGTGGCATCGATCGATTCCGTTCCCGGCATCGACGGGCTTTTTTCGCGGTTGACGCTTGCTGCGCGGCTGCACCCCGGCGATGGAATCTCGAATCTTTCATCCGATATGCAGCGGATGAAAACTCCTCCGCGTTGATGACCGTAAAGTCGCGCCGTGCAACCTCGTTCTGGTTTGCAGGAAACGCATCAGGCGCAAACGACGACACAAGCGTCAAACGCGGTTTGAAAGCAGAACTCAAGGGCAGGGGCGCGAAGAAAATCCAGCGGCCGCGACTGATCTTGAGGAGTTACTTCGGTGTTTGCCCGAAGCGCGCGAACCGCGAGCGCTAATACGCCGCGTCGTGGAAAATTGGTGCTGGTCTCGGATCGCAGCTCGATATCGGACGCTGCCGATGCCTTGCTGCAGCGTCAGGACTGATCGCGAGGCGTCGGCAGCGCGCGGACGCGTTTAGCGCGTGCTTCTCACGCATCAACGTGCATCGCGATGAGCGTCCGTTCGGTCCGCCGGTCGCGTTAACTCTAATTGCAGACGATAACGCGCGTCGATCGATTCGACCTTGTGAATAACGCTCTATTAAGGTTGATTGAGTGCGTCGACCCGACGTTGCGAAGATGGAATTGCCGGTTACGCAGGAGCTGTCGAAGTGGGGCTCGAGTTGATCAGAACGATCTGGATTGCGACGTTCGGCCTTGCGCTCCTCGGCAGCCTGTTCGCAACGAAGGTGGTGTTCGCACCGCCTTCTGCTCGTTCTGCGGTGGCCGATCTCCCGGCGGGGAACGGCTCTGCTTCCCGATACATCGAATAACTCTGAGAACATCTAAAGTGGATCAGCGCGGAACTTTAAACGAGGTTCAGCAGCAACATGCAATGGTATGTGTATCTGGTTACGATCTCGGCCACCGCAGCCCTCAGCTGGTTCGCTTCTGAATTGCTGAGCCAACCATTGCGGACGTTCTTTGAGCTTCGGCGCAAGGTTCTTGGGCAGATGTCCATGGCCGAAAGTATCTCGTTCCCCAAGCCGCGGGAGCTGGCGGTCAGCTCGCAGGAGATACGCGATTACGATCAAGCCTTGAGAAACGTCAGACAAGCGCAGCGCGCCTTCAGCAATCTCGGCTTCCGGTTGCTTGCTTTTGGCGAGAACGAACCTGTCGCGTCCAACGTCCTGGTTGCGATCGGCTTGAATCCGGTCGCCGCGGGCAGCCGCTTGATCGAACTTTCGATGGCCTATTCCCGGCCGCACATGGATCGCGTCTATCTTTGCAATCAGGTTGAGAAAGCTCTGCGTTCGAACCATCCTGCGCCCGCCCGCGCCAAAAAATGGATAGCCGGTTCGTCGTTTCGCGCGCCGGCGACAGCCGATCTTTTCAACACCTAGACGCTGTGGATCATCGCTCAATGCGGTGATCTCGATCGGTGGTTCGGTATCAACACCCTGGAGCGTTTTCGAGCGAAGCGGATGCCGGTTCGCGCAAAGAAAACGCGTCAAACAAGAATCTAGAGCTACGTTCCGATTCCATCGGAGCGGGAAGGCTCTAGAACGGCACCGCCACGCGGGCGCGCGCGGACCAGATGTCGAAGCTTCCGCTGCCGATGCCACCGAGTTCGCCGCCAACTGTGAATTGGGCGCCACTTGCCATCGCGACCGTCAGGCCCGACGTCGCACGCAGCGATGCGCCGTCGAGCGAGGGCACTGACAGCGCTGCTGTCGCGTCGTCTTTGGAAAAATAGTAATCGCCGTACACGCCGAAATAGGGAACGACCGACAAATCTCCCCATTGCGAGCGATAGAGCCATTTCGTGCCGACGCTGGCGCGACCGGTCGAGAAGGTTCGATCGCTTTGCGCGGTCCCGAGGCTGTCGGTATAGCCTTGTTCCTTTTCCAGTAGCGCGAAGACCTGCATCGACGGCTCGAACTCCAGGTGCTGGGTGATCTTGTAGTTGCCGGTCAAGCCCGTGGTTGCAAGCATGCGGTAGCCAGGGAAAGAGCCGCTCGCGCTGCCGGCGACGCCATCGAGGTTGAGAGCCGAATAGGCCAGACCGGCCTCGAAGCGCAGGCCCGACAACGGCTGCCATCCCAGGTAGCTGCCAGTGGTCCATCCCCCGCCCTGAAAACGACCGTTGAGCGGCTGCGAGACATAATCGAAATTTTCGTACCCTCCGAGCATCCCGACCAGGAAGTCGGGCGTCGCGCGAAAGGTCATGCCGGCCAGTCCATTCCATTGCTGGCCTGTCATATCCTGGTTCGGCCGGTCAGTATTCAAGCCGCTATAGAGCATGTCGGCCCACAACACCCATCTCGGCCGTTCCGCAGCCGAGGCGTTGCGCTCGCCGCTACTCCCTGCGGAATTGAACCGGACGCCGCTGCCGCTCGGGACCAGGAGTCCGCCGTCATCGGCAAACCCTTCGCTGACGGCGGAATGGATTGCGCTGGCGACCGCGGCCCCTGAATTCTGCGCAGCGATTCTGGTTGCGGCAATCTGCAGTGCGCGAAGCTTCAGACTGTCCGCGGGCAGATTGACCGACTGCGTCAGCGCGGCGGATGTCGCCGCGGCATAGTTGGCGTCGCCATTATAGGCGGCCGTGATGCTGTGCGTGCCGGAAACCAGCGACGACGTCGTCAGCGCGGTGGCGCCTGAAGCGAGGTTCGTGGTGGCGAGGACCGTAGCCCCGTCGCGGAACGATACGGTGCCGCTCGGTGTGCCGGAAGAGGACGTCACAGTAGCTGCGAACGTGACCGGCTGGCCCGCGATGCTTGGGTTGAGCGATGATGAAAGGGAGACCGTCACGGTTCGCTGCTGGATTGCCACGCTGATCGCGGGCGACGTGCTGCCGGTAAAGTTGACGTCGCCACCATAGACCGCGGTGATCGAATGGGTGCCGCTCGCCAGCGTCGCGACAGCCAGGCTTGCCTGCGCGCTGCCGTTGAGCGCGGCCGTGCCGATCGTGGCTGCGCCATCCCTGAAAGTCACGTTCCCCGTCGGCGTTCCGCTCGCGGCCACCGTTGCGGTCAGCGATATCGTCGTGCCGACCGCAGCCGGATTGGGCGTTGCCGCAACGCTGGTGCTGGTCGCATTCGGGTTTTCGACCAGCGCGACCGTAGGCGACAGGCTCGCTGTGAAATTGCTGTCGCCATTATAGGTGGCACTGAGCGTATGCGTTCCACCGCTCAAGGTGCCGACGGTGAGGACCGCGTGCCCGCTCCCATTGAGCGCGACGGTGCCGAGGGCCGTTGCTCCATCGTCAAAGGTCACAGTCCCGGTCGGCGTGCCGCCCGCGCCGGTCACCACCGCGGTCAAGGTCACCGACGTGCCGGGCGAGGTGGGATTTGGCGCTGCCGTCAACGCGGTCACCGTCGGGTTCTGTCCGACCGTTTGCGTCACGGTTGGCGAGATGCTGGCACCATAGGTCGTATCGCCGCTATAGACCGCGCTGATCGCGTGGCTTCCGGCGACAAGCACGGAGGTGGTGAACGTCGCCTGTCCGCTGCCGTCGAGATTGCTACTCCCCATCGTGCTGCCGCCGTTCTTGAAGGTCACGGTGCCCGTTGGTGTCGGCCCTACGCCAGTGACTATTGCCGTGAACGTGACGGCTGTTCCAAAGTTGGACGGATTGATGGAAGAGGAAAGGGATGTCGTGCTCGAATCGACATTCACCATCTGTGTCAGGATAGACGACGTGCTGCCGACAAAGTTGCCGTCGCCGCCATAAACGGCCGTGATGGAATGGCTGCCGAGCGCGAGCGTGCTGGTGGTGACTGTTGCCGTGCCGTTGCCGGCGAGCGAACCGGAGCCAATCGTGCTGCCACCGTCCTTGAAGGTCACCGTTCCTGTCGCGGTGCCGTTCGGCACGGTGACGGTCGCGGTGAAGGTGACGGCGCCGCCGACGGCGCTGGGATTGAGCGACGAGGTAACCTGGGTACTGCTCGCCGCCTGATTGACGACGAAGGTCAGAGGCGAAGACGTGCTGGTCGCGAAATTGCCGTCGCCCCCGTACACGGCAGTGATGCTGTGGCTGCCGACCGTTTCGGAAGCTGTGGTGAGTGTTGCCTGTCCGCCGCTCAAAGTGCCGGTTCCAAGTGTCGACCCGCCATCCTTGAAGGTCACGGTCCCGCTTGGCGTGCCTCCGCTGCCGCTGACGGTCGCGGTGAATGTCACGGAACTGCCGAACGTCGCCGGGTTGCTGGAGGCCGCGACGCTGGTCGAACTCGAAGTCGGATTGACGGTCTGCGTCAGCGTTGGCGACGTGCTGCCGGCAAAATTGCCGTCGCCGCCATAGACAGCCGTGATGGAGTGGCTGCCTCCGCTCAACGCGCTTGTCGAGAACGCCGCCTGCCCGCTGCCGTTCAAGCTGCCGCTGCCGATCACGGTGGCGCCGTCCTCGAAGGTGACCGTGCCCGTTGGCGTGAGGCCGGATGGCGCGCCCGATACGGTTGCGGTGAATGTCACGTTCGAGCCGAACTGCGACGGGTTTGACGAGGAGACGACGGTCGTCGTGGTGGCGCCTTGAACGATGCTCTGGCTTAACGCCGACGAGGTGGCCGGATTGTAGACGACGTCACCATTGTAGGTGACGGTGATCGGATGGCTGCCCACGCTCAGTGAGCTCGTCGTCAGCGTCGCCTGGCCATTGCTGTCCAGCGTGCCGTTGCCGATGGCAACTCCATTGTCCTTGAAGACAACCGTCCCGGTTGGCGTGATGATCGGAAGAGGAAGGCGGATCACTCCGGTGACCGTCACGGTGAAGGTCACAGGCGTTCCGACCTCGCCGGGATTTGCCGAGGAATTGACCGTTATCGACCCAACGTTGACCAACTGCGCGAAAGCCGGCGAGGGAATTGCGGCAAGAGCGAGGACGAGCAGAACCAGGCAACCTTTCATTGCAGCAAGGTTGCTGTCGAACAAAACGAGTTTTTTCCAAAACCCCCTGATGGGAGCCGCCCCCGAGCCATCGCCCATCAAATGCCGGCGATAACGAATCAGTAAGCCTATCCGGATTGGCGGCTAAGTAAACTATCGGTTGTACTTTCGGCGGTTTCGGTAAAATAGCACCTCGGTAATTCGCGGTTGTATGTTTGCAGGGGAGCAGTTCTCCTGGGCGGATGCAAAAGCGCACGGTGGGCCCCCGTCCGGCGGGATTTATATCCTCATTGCAGGGCTCTATGATGCGCTCACGGGCGCAAGATGGAATGGCGCCATGAGCATCCTGATACAGCTCATGGTCGAAATGCCGATCCCGAAGTAACGCTCCATTTGTCATTCCGCACAACTTTGCCGCGTGCCGTATAATTGCGGGAAACCAGATTGCTCTAGAGTTGTGATCAGGCAAATCTTCGGAGACGATTGGAATGCTTAATGAACAGTTGCTCTGGTCCGCGCAAAATGCGCGCATTCAGACTCAGGTCGAGCGAATTTTGTCTTCGGTGCGACGGCACCTCGCAATGGACGTCGGATTTGTTTCCGAATTTCGCGACGGCAAACGCAAGTTTCGCTTTGTCGACGGGGAGCCCGAGATCCCGATTCATGTCGGTGGCGCTGATCCGCTTCAGGAAAGCTACTGCCATTACGTCGCTCGCGGGCTATTGCCCCAGCTATTGAATGACGCCAGGAAAAATCCGATCACCAACGCCATGAGGGCCACCCACGAGTTGCCGGTGGGCGCTCATATCAGCGTTCCGATCCGGCTGTTGAATGGATCGATCTATGGCACGTTCTGCTGTTTTAGCCGTCAGCCAAATCCTGCTCTTGGCGACAAGGAGCTCGAGGTCGTGCGCGTGTGCGCCGATGTTGTTTCAAGCCTGATCGAGGACGCCGTTTCGTTCGGAAACGGACTGCTGGAAAAGAGACAACGGATTGATGAGCTGATCGAGAGCCGGAATGTGGTGATGGTCTATCAACCGATCTACAGGCTGTCCGACAACAGGCTGATGAGCTTCGAGGCGCTCGCGCGCATTCCGGGGGAGCCGTCCCGCCCGCCGGACAGCTGGTTCAACGAGGCGGTCGAAGTCGGGCGTGGAACGAAGCTTGAACTGATGGCCGTCGAAGAAGCGACCAAGGGTCTGCTTGCGCTGCCACAGCAGACGTCGCTGTCGCTCAACCTCTCGCCGGATGCGATCTTCAGCGAGGAGTTCGAGAAAGTGTTCGATGAGCTTCCGTGCGAACGTCTGGTCGTTGAACTGACCGAGCATGAACCGGTTGCGGATTATGGGGCCTTGCGCGCCCGTCTGGCGGGCTACCGGTCGGCCGGCCTGCGGCTTGCCATTGACGATGTCGGCGCGGGCTATGCGAGCTTTCGACATATTCTCGACCTTAGCCCGGATCTCATCAAGCTGGATACCGCGCTGACGCGCAATATCGACTCGGATCTCGCGCGCCAGACATTGGCTCGGGCGATCACCATGTTTGGCCGGAAGATGGGCTGCGAGGTCGTCGCGGAAGGAGTCGAAACCGTTCAGGAGCTTGAGGCGCTGCGCGACATCGGCGCCACCAAGGTCCAGGGTTTCCTTATCGGCCGGCCGATGATCCTGAGCGACGCGGCAAAGCTTGCTCCGGTGTTTGAATGCAGGAAACTCAAGTTCAATTCAGCAAGTATTCTAAAAGCGGCTTCTTGAGCGTTGGTGATTTCTGAGTGGGGTCTGACCGACATTGCTGCGTCAGACCAGGCAGTTATTGGCTGAATCTAGCAGCATCCCACGGTATCAGACATTGGCTTGGCGCCGTCCGGTCGATGGCGGAAGTAGATCATTGGAGTTGTTCGTATGGATCGAATGACCAGGGCAACCCTGTGGGTCGCAGCCCTCGTCTTAGGGACATACTTCGCTACGGTTTTCCTCAATTGCGCGTTGGACCGCGCTTGCAAACTTAGATGCGGGTCAACCGGCGGAACAGAAATGGCATCTCGCGTTACTGGTTGCGCTTATCAAAAGGGCCAAGCCTAAACCGATCGATCCTGTCCCGATCAATCCGGCTCCGTAAGCTATGCAAGCGAACGAGTAGCCTGACCAGGCTTCCAGCTTGGGATGCTTTGCTGGCGGTGCGAGCAGAGGCCCGCGTTATGCGACGCAGATGCCGGGCACCGCGACCTTCTTGAACAGATGCGGGGACGCGACGGCCGATGTCGGATAGGTCGCGATTTTCGCGAGAAAATCGGGATGGGTGAATGCCGCACGGAAGTGAGCGGTGGATTCCCAAACTGCATAGTTCAGGTAGGCAGGACTCTCGCCGATCGCGCGGTGCAGTTGGGTAGAAATGAAGCCCGGCTGCCGTTTCATGAACTCGGCATCGTCCTGCCAGGTTTTTAGAAAGACTGCTTCATCGGCTTTGTCGAGCGTGAACGGATTCACCAGCACCACGGCGCTCGCGTCGATACCGATCTGGCGTTCAATTGGGAAAGAGGGGTCCAGCGGGCGCAGCAATGACATGGCAGGCTCCTTTGCTGGTGAACTATGATACCCATTCGGTATTATAATTACATACTATAATGACATTATGATGTCAATTATGACATGTGGTGACAAATGAAGAAAGTCTTGCGAACCCCCGAGGGTGACGCCCTGACCGATCTGATGCTCGATTTATTCCGGCTCGATAGCCTGCTGTTGACCGCCGGTGATCGGCTGGTAGCGTCTCTGGGCCTGACCAGCGCACGCTGGCAGGTACTTGGAGCCATTGTGGCCGCTGAACGTCCGCAACCAGTTGCCTGGATTGCGCGAGACCTCGGCGGCAACCGTCAAAACGTGCAGCGGATCATCAACGATCTGCGCAAGGAGGAGCTTGTCGCTTTCGAGGTCAATCCTCATCACCGGCGCGCGCAACTCGTCGTGCTGACCGAGAAAGGGCGGCGCACTTTCACAGCTGCAATGGAATTGCAGGCTCCCTGGATTAACGACCTCTCGGATGGGCTGTCGGTCAAGGACCTACGGACCGTCCATCGTGTGGCCAGGAGTTTGCGAGACAGGCTGGAGGGGAACGGTGAGGTAGTAGAATCGGTCTGAAGAGCCTCGATGGCCCCGCTCGCTTACCGGATGTCGGCCGATTGGGATGGATCAATGAATAAATTTCTAGTCGTCATATTTTTGTTTGCATCGTTACCTGTCTGCTTGGCTGATTCACCGCCATCAACAATCAATGCCCCGTTCATTGAAACTTACAGGAAGAGCGGTAAAGAGCTGATTTACGTGGCCGTCGTTCATCATTCGTCGTTGAAGTATCCGAATGCCATGACCGATCCGACGTTTAAAACTATTGCTCAAATATTCGCGCAAACTCCGCCGGACGCGGTGATCGTTGAGGGAGTAGATCCTCCAGACTTGAGCAGCTTTCTTCAATTTGCGAGAAGCTGTGCGGCTGCAAACTACAACCTGCTTGGAAAGCTTTGCAATGAGCCTGCATTTGCTGCCGACCTTGCGATAGGCAAAAGCGCAGTGGTGTACGCGGGGGAGCCGTCAGGGCCTTCGGTG
This sequence comes from Pseudomonadota bacterium, assembly GCA_018971625.1. Lineage (GTDB taxonomy): Bacteria > Pseudomonadota > Alphaproteobacteria > Rhizobiales > Xanthobacteraceae > Bradyrhizobium. Next base: position 31,676 of record JAGXAJ010000025.1, on the reverse strand, counting down.
TTGGCTTATTTTGAAAAGCAGGGATACGTCGCTCAAGATATTCTTGCCTTCTACATCATGCGAATGATTCCGGTACAAAACAACCACGCGCCATTGACGCCGGCAACATTTGCTGCGTTCGAGCAGAAAGCCACTAAGGATGCGCAAAGGAAACTTGGAATCTCTGTGCCGTTTTCGCCGGATGATTTTTCCGCTTGGTATGCGAAGAACATGCCGGTCCCCACGAATTGTCTTGCTATCACAACCAACGACACAGGGCCAGGATCTCGCGGACAGAAACCGACGTTGTTGAATATGCTAGCGAGAATCGATTTGGTTATGCGTGACGAAAGTGTCGTTACAACAATTCAGCAAGCGATTGAAAAGCACAATAGAGTTTTGGTGGTTTACGGAGCGTCCCACTTCGTTTTTGAATGGAATCAGTTAGAGCAGATCATGGGAACACCGACATGGAGCAAACCGTTTTAAGACTGGGCCGGCATTCTCGGTTTCCGATCATGTGGGTACTTCCGATCCGAGTTTTCGCCGGAAGAGCACGACTTCTTTACTGCCGCGGCAAAACACGGAAGGCTTGAACCGGGCGCCCTCGAGCATTTTTCTTTCCTGGCGCAACTCGGAGCCTTCAGGCTCACTCGCTACGGTCATTTGGAGCCCGTCCGGTTGATCGGCAATCAAGAGAAGCGGTAGGGCACCGATGAAGCACTATGGACTGCGCTATTGCGTCCTGCCGTCCAAATATGGCGGTATGGTAAGGATAGCTGGACGCCTCTGTTTCCGCTGAAACGGCGCTCGATTTCTGCGCGAGATGAGGGGAAGATCGGACTGATCGCGACGAAATCGTGCCACGTCGCACGAAATCGTAGAATGGCGCCCGACACGATTCGAACGTGTGGCCTTCGCGTTCGCAGGACAGCTGTCCACGCGCTTCGCTTTTCTTGCTGCTGGTGCCCCTGGCCGATAATTGCCTAGCGCCATAACCATTTGAATTTGAAGAAATTTTCGTTGCCGATTACTGCCGATACCAACAGAAATACCAACAGGCTCCTAGCGGTATTTAGCCGAAAAAATAAAACAGCGCGCTCCCCCGCAGCAGGGACCTCCCATGCCGTTCGGTCTCCACAATCGCCGCGGCCGGGAATCGAACCCCGGCGCAAACTCGAAATCCCTTCGGGCCGGACGAGCTCCGCGGCCCGATGACGCTGATCCGCGATCTGCTGTACATCCAATGACGATGGCGTGCCAATGTCTAACAACACACTGAACAAGGCGCTACGGGTGATGGGCCGCGATACATAGCGGGCTGCCACTGGAAAGACCGGCATAGCTTAATCGCGTCCCGCGAACAGCGTGCCAACCTACTCGAAGCGTGCGTTCCGCTGCTTGTCCTCTGCAGCCTCCCTCACCCGGGCCTCCTCGATCTGAGACCTCAGGCGATCCAGCATGTCCTTTCTTGCCGCTTTTAAGTCGGCGTTGTCCCTAACATCAAGCTGCTCCAAAAGCCTGACGCGGCCTTCCATCTCCGTTGCCCAGGAACCTCCCCAGCTGTTGGGGTACAGCCGCTTGACGAAAACGGAAAGCATGGTTGTCGGGTCTGGTGCGCTTTGCAACAGCAAGGGAGCAAGCGCCGTCCAGTGCAAAGGAGCGCCGTTGTTATCTTTCTTGAAGAGCGATCCGGCGGTGGCCGCGATTAAATAGCGGCTCTCCGGATCAGTGTTGCACCAGGCAATCAGAGTAGGCGGCGGCACGCCGTCGAGCGGACTTGCCCGCCGCCGTGTGAGCGTTTCGACGAAGCGAACGCCGATCTTTACCGATGCGTCGTCGCCGGTAAACATTTCGTCGAGCGCAACGGCGGGCTGGACGGCAAACAAGCCCTTGACCAAATCGTCATAGTCATGGGCGTTCAGCCTATAGTTGGCGGATGCCTCCTTGAGCATGCGAACCAGCCTTCGAGCAACCGGTTCGCCTTCGACACCAACAAGGCAAACCTGGGCGAGCGAGCCCAGTTCGTGATCTTCGCGCTGTATTTGGCGCTTTGAGGTGCCAAGTTCGAAGGCGGCCAGCACGCTGCGGCCTGCCTCCAGCGTTTCAGGCAGTGGCGCGCGCTTCTGCACCTTGTCAGAGACAAGGTGCATCGAAACCAGATGCAAAGCTGCATTGATGCCACCTTTCGCACAGATGGCCATAACCAGATCGCGGAATGCTGGGCCCGGAATGAGGTCGGATGCTCGGCCCCATGCGAGATGCGAATATCGTTCGATCGGCGAGAGACTGAGTTCGAGGGAGCGATGAATGCGCGCAAGTCCCTTATCGTCAATCACTACCGACGCTTGCAAATAGGGAAACCAAGAAGTGAGGGCCGGATTTGTCACTGCATCGTCCAACATCGCGTCAACTTCGGCAGGATTAGCTGTCTGCAAGCCGCTCAGGAATCCGCCCATGATGACCGGATTGTTGTCTGGACTGGTGGCAAGCTGCCCCAAGAGCGCCTCCCAGACGGCGCGAGGTTGCTCCCCTCCCTTTGCAAGTGCTGAGCCGAAGGGAAAGAGGCGACCGCCGCCGCTGCTCAGCAGCTCGGGCAACATCTCCTGAAAAGAGTCGGTGTCGGCAGCCATATCCCTGCCAAGCTGCTCAATCGACGCGGCCGTCCGCTTTTCGGCGGCTTCGAAATCGTAAGTGTCGAGGTCTTCCGCGTCATCCATCTCGTCGTAGCCGAGACCGCCGCCCTTGGCTTCCAGCACGATGCCGCGCACTTTGGCAACAAGGTCCTTGGGGCGCAGGAATTCCTCGACCGCACTGAGCTTCGCAAGGGACTCGGGCGATAGGGTTTTCGCCTCGTAGGCCCGTGTTTGACGAGCAGCAATCCAGCCGTCCCGCCAGAAGCCGTTGCCCGCGAAAGCCCGAGCCATCCTATCGAGTTCATCGCTGAGTTGCGCGTTAGCCCATAGGCCACGAAACCCGCCTGCAACGGCCTTCTTTACCTGTTTGGCGATAGGTAAGTTAGTAGCAGCCATAGCTTCCGAGAGCTTCAGGGCGGAGCCAAACCAATCGACGATGTCTGCGTCGCTCTTGGGATAGTAGCCGTGATCCCGCGACCGCGCGCCAAATTCAAAGAGATAGCTCGACGTAAAATGATCCGTCTCGAACACTGCCTCCATTGCTTGCGCGCCCAGAGCTTGCTGCTTTGGCTCCGATGAGCGCAGAAGCTTTTCGATGACAGCCAAGCGCTGTTGAACGGTGGCATGGGTGCCAGACAGATAGATATGGCAAAACGATATGATGACCCTGCCGGCTTCGTCGTCCACATTGCGATCGGTTTCGATTGCGTAGAAGCGAAGCAGAAGGGCAGTGGCGCGCTCGAAAAATTCCGGCTCGAAGGCAAGTGAGCGGATCAGGCTAATGAAATGGTTGGAGCGCTCCAATGTTGACTCATCGGCCCTTGCGATTGCGCGTTCGAGAGCAACGAGTACGGCTTCCGGCATTACAGGCGCAACATTGTGGAAGATGGCTTTGCCGACTTCTGAAAGGTTCAGAACATCATGCAGAAGACCTCCTGGCCCGAGCCACGCTGCTACAATGGCACGCGCTTCCTTGCTGGTGTCCAGATAACCAAGCCGCCGGGAAAAGGAACGAAGCAACCGCTCAGACTTGCCGTTGATGATCGCTGTTTCGATCCTTTGAGGATGGATGTTCTGGAGCGCCATCGGGGCCAGCCGATTGGCGATGGCATGTGGCAGCACCGCGCGCCAAACGCCGCGTTGTTGGAGGAGATCCCGGCGACGCAACTCGACGACGCCCATATACATCTGGTCGGCGGTCTTGCCGATAAGCTCGCCCAGGATTGGCAACTCCGCGTTCTCGCCTTCCAGGTCATGCCCCTGAAAGGAATAGACCAGCGAGCATGCCTGGGCGATCAGAAGGAGGGATTCATCCGGCGGGTGACGCTGTTGAATCAGCCGGACCAATAAATTCTCATCGCTCAGCCCCGCTATCGTCTCGTTTTTTTCGACGGTGCCGGCAAGGGCGATAGCGATGCGTGCGTTGCCGCCGGAAAACTCCGCGACGGTTTGGGTATCGACCTGCGACAATTGAGGGAAGCGGCGAGCAACGAGCTTTTCAATGAGGTCATTGGAAGAGGCCTCCAGTGAGAACACGTCGGTCCCTTCCGGCTGGTCCTCGCGAATATCGTACTCGACCGTAATCACACTCAGCGTGCTGCCGGAAACGCGGACGATCTCAGAAAGCTTCCGGTGCAGATCGGCCGGACAGTTGTCGATAACGAGGATCGTCCGCCGATGTTCGGCCAGCAGGTCGGCCGCGAGACCCGGCGGTTGCGGGTCAGGCGTATCGGCAACGTCGGTATAGGCGGCGAGCGCGGGATCGAGCGCATTCGCTCCAATCTTCTCGTCGAACAATGCTTCCAGCAGCCGGGTCTTGCCAACGCCCGAGAGACCGACGAGACGAACGACTTGGCCGGGAGTTCGAAGAACCTCGCGGATGCGATTGATGCCATCAATGGCCGAGAACCCGTCGCCTTCGTCGTGGGTTCCGGTTCTTATCCGCGCCGCATCGTCCACGAGATAATCCGGATTGTTGGCATCCGGCGCGTGAGACCAGGCACCGTATGGATGCCATCCCGGGATGGCTTTTCCGATCTTCTTACGAACCCACGGTATGATGCCAGCGTGATCGCGAACCCATGTGGCGACTCGCCCCCGGTCCATAAAGTCCAACGCAAGCGCCTCGGCATGCGTGACGCCTTGCATCGCCTCCGTCATCGCCTCGCGGCGGTCCGTCAAGGCAGAGTCCGAGGTCGAACCATCGGAGCTTACCATGACGTAGGCACCGAACTCCTCGGCCAGCCCGGCGATGGATGGCCGTATCACGCCCTTGGGCCTCATCTCCTCGATGACGGCACCCCTCGGCATGTCGGATTTCTTGACCTGGAAGCCCGTCGAAGGTCTCGGGATAAATCCGTCGATCACGGTGGTCGCCGGAAGCGAAACGCGCACGTCGAGCCCGCCGTCCTTGGCGTTCTGGTCGCCGCCCCACGTGACGGCAGAAACAGGAAGGCCACGGCGACGCATCTCGGCTTCGCACAGCATGCCGATAAGCCCGCGTAGGTCTTCGTCGGTTAGTTCTGCAATGTGATCGCCTGTGATCTCGAACATGGCATCAAGGAATCAAATGCCGCTTAGCCTAAAGCATATAGGAAATCATGGTATTTGGAGTGTCGTCGTTAGGATGAGGCCCCGGTCCGTCGCTGCCGGCCTTTATTCGAAGGGCGCGACACGCATGATACCCGGGGCAAGTTTGCCCGGTGCGTAGTGTCTAAGCGCCCTTGCCTAGCTCGTCGCGCTTAAGCTGTTGCTGCTTGTATTCTGCTTGGATGGCCGGATCGTCGTTGCTCCCGCGAACGGTATTGGCATCACCGGTACCGCCATCAAGGCCTTTGGTCGCCGCTATGTGCTCTTTAAGGTCGGTAACGGCAGGACGAATGTACGGCTTGAGGTATTTGTCAAGGATGCTCTTGCCGGGATCGTGGAGCTCTTTCGTGAGTGTTTGCAAGTATTCGGTCTTGTCGGTCGAAGCCCAATCGATGCTGAAGCCGGCGCGTTGCGCCAGGACAGAGTGAATGACCATGATCGTCCGCCCATTTCCGTCCAGAAACGGATGGCCGTGGGCGAGATACCCCATGACCTCTCCAGGAATTTCACGCATGGTCTTCGGATCGTTGCCGAGCTTCAAAGCATGCTCGATCGCGTTTTGAATGTACTTGGGATGGGCGAACAAAACGTCGCCCCGGCTTACGGCGATATCCGGTGCCGTCGTCGCACGATCTTGGCCGGCCCACGGGTACATGGCCTCAAAAAGCATCTTGTGAGTGCTTAGAACGTCCGCATAGGTCAGGGTCTTCTTTTTCTGGAGGGTCGCGAATGCGTCATCAATGCCAGTCGTGAAGGAGCCATGTTCTAGCCTCTTTACAATCGCAGGATCGTTCTCGTGGGCAAGGTTCCGTAGGTATCCGCGCGTTTTGATGTCGCCGAACGGATCGAAGATCACGGCTTGGCTTCACGCAAATAGGCAGCCTGAAGCAGGATCATTTCTGGGCGTGTAATCCGCTCCGCGCGCACCAGACCAATGAGCAGCTGCTCAATCTCATCAAGCTCCACCGTATCCCCGGCCAAACGCGAGATATGATGAGCCAGGCGGTCGTTTGGACCCTCCGAATAGGATACGTGGAACGTCCGGGCGAGGGTCCGGATGTGCTCTGCGGTCGAGGAGGTGGTTACCTTGTCCATGTCAATAATATAGCATTCTTTGACTGAGATTCCATTAACGAATAGGCTCGTGAAATCAGTAAGTTGCAGGACCTTTTTTGGGTAGTTTTATGGTCGCATCCACCAGCGGTGCTCCCGTGGAGTTCTGCACCATTCTGATAAGCTTACCGACTAGGCCGACCAAAGCTGCCGCTCTGGGGTTGGCAAACACAACTCACCAATAAGGCTTGAGCGCATTAAGCGAGTGATCAAGTGGCATCCATTGATCGATACATAGTTGAACGGAACGCTACCCAGGTTCGCACAGCCTTCGCTGGCATCGTGAAGCTCGCCAAGGAAAAGGGCATCACACGCGTAACCTTGATTGTACCGAAAAAAGGGGGCTGGGAGCATAGCATCGTTGGTGAATTTCTCGGGGCAGGCGTAGCTAAGGCGCTTACGAAGGGCCAGTCAGTTACCCTCGTCGAGGGCATTGCCATGGTGTTGGAAAGCCCCCAGACCTTTCGGCCTACTGCTGCCCAAGGGCTTCTTGTCGGCGTCCATATCTCTACAAAGGACATGGCTAAGCTGGACGACGCGTGGGGCGCGCAGGCCATACTCTTTCTGCCTTGGTCGGATAACGAATCCCAGGAGTGGAAAGCCACGTGGCATCCGACAACCTTCGGCCAGAAGGGCCCCGAAGCTCCGGCAAATACGCTCTCTGAGCCCGTTCGAGAAGCGCTTGTCCGCTTAACGGAGTCCATCAATTTGGGCACGGGCCTCAACCATCCCTCTGATAAAAAGCATGCTGAACGGACGTTCGATAAGCTTCGTTCCGAGGGGCACGCATTTGACCCGATCGAGGTGCGGCGGTGGGCACAGCGTAACAACTGGAGTTCTAACGCTGCGGCCGATTTGGAGGCGGTTGCGCGAAGAAGAGCAAACTAGAAGTGAACTTTTAGAACTGACGAGTCGCGCCTAGAGAGGTATGCGCTCCATTTGCATGTGGCGTTCCGCCTCATCCAGAAGCCAATCGATCTGCGCATCGCCTTCATCAAGATCGATGTCATTCGCCTTCGCGTACTCGTAGCCGAGCAGGTCTCGCGCCTTCTGCTTCGAGTATCCAATTTCCATCAACTCTTTCATCTCTCGGAAGGTATCGTGAGCGTTCGGTGTTCGAAATAGTCGTCGATTGCATCAACGAGTGACCGGTTGCCGAGCGCAAGCATGATTGCGTTTTCCCAGTCCACGTCATGAGGCACATGCGGCGTCGCGATGCCGACAAGAAGGCGCACATTGTCTATTGTGAGATTGTTTTCAGTTAGTCCGGGCTTGCGTCGCTTGACCTCGGCGACGATGTTTCTGCAGTCCTGACAGACAAGCCTGTTGGTGTGAGAACCGACGACAATCTGGCTCGCTGCGCGAGCCCTGCGACGCCAGAGGCTATCGCTATCGTCTTCCGGTTCGAACTCGCAGACGCGATGAATGTGGGCGGTCCACAGTCCCCGCTTTGACTTCCGGCAAATTTCACGTTTCGTGCGATCACAACACGGACAAGACCATTCATTGCCCGCCGAAACCCACGCCTTGTGCTCTTGCTTTTGACGATCGATCTCGGCGAACTCTGCATCGCTCGGAACATCCCCACGCGGCTTGCGCTTGGGCTTGGGCGAATTGCCTGCACTGTCATTGGACGTTGATCGCGCTTCTATCGTGTGCGCCAGACCAGCACGGCCTTTGTCGGGTGAAGCGCGCAGAAAAAGATCGTAGATGATGTCACGATCCTGCATGTATGAGATAAGCCGTTCGCCGGCAGCCACCTGCCGACGATGGCGGCCCGAAGCGATTCGTTGTGCCATGCGTCTGGTGAAATCGAGCCGATCTGCAACATCGTCTTTGGCGAGAAGCCATGCAGCCTTAGCCTTGTCAAGATCGATCTCATGAAGGCGATTTGGCGCGACGCTAATGAATGATGCGATCTCGGCCGGTGTAAAGGTAAAGTCGCCTTCAATCGTTCTCGCCAGTTCCAGCTTGGCGCGGCCTTCGGCCAGATTGCAGTCGATGCAGATCAGCGTCTGTTCGAAACGCTCAACAAGGAGCATGAGCGCATTCTCAGCTCGACCAACCTGGATGATGGTCTCCCGATCCTTGTCACGAGGCCTGTACTCCTGGAAGGTTCGCTTGGCGCGATCCACCAGGTGGTCGTGGTGGTACTCAAGGCGACAGAGCAGGACACCGCCGCTGCTCACACGCGCAATATGTGCCTTTCCGCGTTGGCAGCAGGGACAAGTCCAGTGTTCCCGAGTCGATGCCCAGCCGCGATTGAGATCCAGCTTGGTTGCTGAGAATTGTGCGAGGAGGCCCTTTGTTTGGGCGCTCCAGCGCCCGTCACCGAACGGCGCAAATGCCGCTAGCTCGTCGTCCGCCAACTGAGTGATATCCGGAATCGCGAGTGTGACGGCGTAGCCATCGTCTTTCTCCGATGGGCCCATCGTCCTAATGCCTCATCCTAAATATGTACTGGCAACTTCACCTTCGGTCGCCGCTGACCTGCTGACATCGCGAGGTTTCGGTGGCGTGCAATGATCCGGAGCGTAGCTGCGCTGTGATGAAACAGCCGGAAAGCCTCAGCAACGGCGGTATCGGCGAAGATTGTGGTCGTCTGCGCGTCGGCCTGCAAGGTCAGTGTTCCGTCGGGCGCACCGTGCTGCCAACCACGGGCGGCGCGGAAAGTTATGACCAACTGCCCAAAAGTTGGATAAGCATGATCCAAATGGGCATCTGGGAAAGCGAGCAACTCGCCGGAGAGGTCGCACGGAACACGGCCCCCATCATCCGCAAAGGTGGCGAAATGGCGTTTCTTTGCCGCCAGGAGATCAGCTGCCACAGCGGCACGGCAGGCGTCATAGAACTCTTGCGCGTTCGACTTCGGTTGACCCTTTACGGCCTGGATGTAACTGAAATCGGTTTCGCTGCCGTCAATCCGACGTATCCAAAAACCCGGCGTCGAGAAGCCCTCGCCAACGTTCTGACGCCGAAAAAAATAGTCTATTCCCGGCCCAATCTTCGCCGGGCCGTCGACAATGACTGCATCATAACGCTCTAGGAGGGCGGCAAGATCATCGTGATCTAGGTAGTCTTCGACGATTTGCTCGTCGGCATGGCGCCTGAGCATGTCCTTGAAGTGATCGAGAGCGGCGGTTTGCGCCTTCCAGAATCGGCCGTTCGGAAGGGAAACAGATTTAGCCATTGTATCGGAGCCTATTCTCAACGTGCGTCGTCAATGCAGAAATGGACGCAGACGGTCGTGACACCCTGCCCAATGTTGCCCGAAAGGCTTTTAATACCGCCGAATCGTCGTCAGCCCAGGTTCTGCATTCAGGGGGATCCCAACCCTTAACAGCCGGTAGATTTGATCATGGTATAAGCCAGCGATGATTCGAGGGAAGCGTTTCGCCACAATTTTTCTAGGAATCTGGAACCGTGCAGGTCATCGAAATTCCCGAAACAGCCCTGACGGTGAAGCCGAACTACACTGAGCGGCCGGACCTTACAGTCGTTGCCGAGATCAAGGCCCATATCAAGCAAACCGGCGCGCCGCATCTTTGGCCCGGGCACACGCATACAAAACCACCGCGAGGTGCCATCGTTCGCTATCTCGGAGAATTCGACCTGCCACCATCCCATGCTGGCCCACGTAACAGGGAGAGATGGGCGCCCTGCCCATGCTGCAAGCCCTATACTCCCTGGTATTACAAGGACGGTCGAATCGCTTGGTTCCCTGAAGAGCGAGTCATTCGCAACATGGGAGGCGATTGCTTCAAGTCAATCAACGCTTCAGGGCATGCGGAAGCCGAACGGCTCTTCCGTGAGGAGGAAGCGGAGCGCAGGAACGAGGCCTATCTGTTGAGGTGCTTGCCACAGGTGCCGGAAGCGCTTGCTGCGATCGAGCAGAATGCGCCAATTATCTCCGAGATCGATCGGGTACGTTTTATTCTTTCCGACCGAATGACACGCACCATCGGTTTTGATCTCTGGGCGCATCTCCGATCTGACGGAATACTGCGTTATGAAGTGACGAGAACTGAACGACGGGTTGATCGCTCGGGCAGCGAGAGTACCGCGACAGTTTACGATCTCGAGCGTTACGGGCCACTCGCAGGATTCGAAATGCTCAAGCCGAACGTTGTGCCAATAGCGGAACGGGTCGAAAGGTTTGCTTCTAGGCTTCGGACGTTAAATTTTGGAGAAGGTAGCGCCGACGCCATTGCGCGGATGGACCGAGAGGAGCGGACGAGAGCAGCCAAGAACGTTGGGACCATCCCCGACATCAATGAGTTGATCTCAGAGGCCGAAACCGTGCGACAGATGCTGTCGCCGCTCGCTCTCGGGAGCCTCAATGGGTGGAGCCGCACGCCTGGTGCTCCTGCCAAAATCTACATTTCCCTTTCGGATGACACGACACAGCTATTCCTCGGCAACACAAAAGAAGATGTGCGAACTGTAAGGATAAACATCGCCTTTTTCAACAACATGCGGCGAATGCCGGCAATAAGTAAGCTAACGCGGCAAGTTGAATAGCACGCCGCCGCGTGCATGCGATTCGGCAATTGCACACCGCAGTATGGAACGGGTAACGAAGGAGGGCGCGTCGTGGCGGGATATTTCCGAGTACGGCAAATTCGAAGCCCGATCCGGCGGCATCATTCGCAAAGGAAAACGCTGCAGGGTCTTGGGCTCAACAAAATTGGTCGCATCGCGACGGTGCCCTTCAATGGCTCAATCTGGGGAATGGTTCAGAAAGTGAGGCATCTGATCGATTTTCCGGATCAAGAGTTGCTCGAAGCGCACCGCTTGCTACTGCCGCAGCCCATTGATGAGATGGCGGATGAAGCGCTCATGCGCCAGCTTCTTTTTAAGGGGCTGGGGCTTGAACTCGTTCGCTTGCCCGAGGGCGAGGCAAAAAGCCCCGACTTCAAGACACTCAGGAATGGTGAACTGCTAGGCTACTGTGAGCTTAAGTCCCCGCGCGATGATCGCGTTTTCGCGTTTCCCAACGATCTGAAGCCGGGTGAAATCCGGCAGGAAGTCCGTGAGAACCCGACGCCGCATGCGCTTGCACGCGTGATCGAAAAAGCAGCCGCCCAGTTCGATGCCGTGAATCCGGATCACGCGCAGCCCAATATCCTGGTGATTGTTAGCCACGCGCGTCTCCGCGGGCCGGTCGACCTGCACCTCGCGATCGCGGGGATCCCGACGCCGGAAGGAGGCCGTGGCTTCCTGCTAGTTGACCCGAATGAGAAGGATTTCACCAAGGCCTGGGCCAAACAAAGAAAGCTATGGCAAGACGCGCGACGCATTGATCTGTTCTTCTGGATCGATGCCCACACCCGTACGGTTCGCCATATCGTCAACAATGACGGCGTCCGACGCAAGGAAGCTTGCGATCTTGTGAATATTCGCGCCTAGGGTTCAAAGATTGTCTTCAACTTGAGGGACAGGCGAATGGCCGCTTTCGGTTTCTGGCATTTGGCGTGGCACGAAGTCAGAAGGCGCGTTCGAACCATTTTTGATGGCGATCCTTCAAGAGCTATCTGCGGCGTTGCCGGGTAACAGCAGAGCGCGAACGGAGCTACGGTCAATCAACCTGGAAAATTTCTTGTAATTCTGGTGGTCCCGCTGCCACCGGCCGGCTACCACGGTTACTGGAACCAGCGCTCGCGCCGATACGGTCGTGATATCATCGAAACTCGAATCGGGGCTCCAGACGACTTGCTCCAGGATCGAAGAAGGAATCAGGGACTCTTGGGCAAGTGTGTCGGCTTGCTGTTCTCGCACATCGTCACTGATCATCTCCATGTCGTCTACGAAGGCCGTATGTCCCTCGACCAGGACTTCGTAGTGGAGACAGATATGGGAGAGCTCATGGAGGAGGGTGAACCAAAAATTGTCTGCCCGATCATAACGTAGCGTAAGACCAACGACAGGTGCATTGGTCGATGTGACCATTGCCACGCCGTCCAGGAACGTGCCAGGGAGCGATGGCATCACGATCACGGCAATGCCCAGATGCGAAAGGCTGTCTATTACACGCCTTATTCCATCGATCTTGGAACTTAGCTTTGCAAGTCTCCGTAAGGTTGCTCGGCTGAATTCAGCTCGATTGAATATGCTGGCAAGCTTTAACGCTTCCGCGCGTTGCAAGACAGCTGCCTGCCAAAGTATGAGCGCGCCTTGATCAGTCTTTGAAGCCGCTCGCTGCGTACGGGTCTTGCGAAGCAGAGCCGATGGCGCAGTTTGCTGCAGGGAGGCTGGGATGAAGTGGGATATTTCCTCTCTGTCGAGCGAGAAACCAAGTGTGTTTAAATGCCGGATCGCGCTGCCGGATATTTCGTCGACGCTTTCAGTTTTTCTCGACCGCGCCACTAGCGAGGCGTACGGGATTCCTAGTCCCTCGTGAAGAGAACGGATCATGTCGATCGACAGGCTCCGTTTGCCAGTGAGGACTTCCGATACCCGCGCCCTTGATCCGATAAACGGCTCCAGCTGACGGGGCGTGAGTCCTTTTTCTTCCATTCGAAATTTGATTGCGGCAATTGGGTCCGGTGCGTCAACCCGCGCGAACTTTTCTTCATACTGCTCAATCAAGGTCGCCAGGACTTCGATCTCGTCATCGAACTCGCCCGAATTCTGGGCCAGCAAGCTAGCGAGGCGAGCCTTCGTCGCCGACAGATCGGAAGCATTGCGGATCGGCTTGATGGTCACGATGCTCTATCCCAGGGTTGAGTTTGGATGCGGTGCCGGGCGGCGGATAAATCGATTGCCAACAGCATGACGACGCCGATGCGGAAATCGATCAGGGTTCGGATGCGAAGCGCCGAAGGCAGCAGGTAGAAGGCCACCCACGGCAATGCCGACACATCGACGTGTTGAAAATCCGTTGCGAGCTCCGTCGCCGAGCCCCATTGCCCCGACTTCATCTCTGCGACCCAGGCTTTGACAGTATTATCGTAAGCTGGCCAGCCGGCGAGAAACGCCGCCACCTCGGTTTGTCCCACGAATCTCATAAGAATCTCCTAGCTCCCATTTTGGGAGCTTTTTTATTGACGGCAAGGTCAAAATGATCCACGCTCCCAATACGGGAGCATTCATATCTTGCCGGGCCACAACCCAAGAGTTTATGGAGACCATTATGCGTCGCATCACGATACTTGGCCGGAACCTGACGGACGAAGAGATCGAGCAGATCAAGCGTCTCGCCGAAGACGCGGGTATGGCTGATGAGATCGAGGTGGTCGATGCCGTCGGCGAGCCCGATCCCGACTGCGAAGACGAGATCGTGGTGATCCTGGCCTCGGCCGACACCTGCACCGATCCGGCTCTTGAGGCAGACCTCGCGACCACGCAGCGGGGCGGGCGCCGCGCCGTTTGTGTGTGGCCCGAAGACGCAGCGCCTGACGCCCAGCCGTCGGATGCCATGAACAAATACGCCTACTCTATCATCGGCCCCGATGCCGAGAAATTCCGCGTCGTTGTTACGGAAGAAGACCAGCACTGTTTTGAAGGACCCAACGGTCAGCCCCTGCCCAAGCCTAAGACGGAGCGCAACCTGTGCGTCGACGAAAAAGCGAAAGCGTCATGACCCTGTTCTCTTATGTCATCGAGCACGATCTCGGCTTTGCGCCCAATCCCTTTCACGGCGTCTGCACACTTGCGTGCTGCAAGCCGCAGATCCGCAAGATCGCCGAGGTGGGCGATTACATCCTTGGCACCGGCGCCGTCGATCCGAAGCTGACTGGCCACCTTTGCTACTGGATGCGAGTCGACGAGGTGATAGGATTCGATGATTACTGGCAGGATCGCCGCTTCCGCTACAAGAAGGCGGTGATGAGTGGCTCGACCGTTCTGCGCTATGGCGACAACATCTATCACCGTGACGGCGGCGAGGAGTTCCTGCAGGAGGACTCCTTTCATAGTCTCGAAGACGGGAGCCTTTCTCTCGGCGATCTCCACCGTGATACCGGCACCACCGACCGGGTGCTGATCAGCCGCGAATTCGCCTATTGGGGTCGCCTCGGCATCAAGATTCCCGATCATCTCTCTTTCGTGCTGAAGAAGGGGCCGGGGCACCGCTGCATCTTCACCGACGACCAGATCGCGCAGGTGATGGCATGGCTCCAGACCTTGCCGCAGCGGGGCTACATCGGCGAGCCCGCCCATTGGCAATTTATCGGCACGAAAAAGCCCCGCGCGAAGAGGGCCGCCAAAGCTAAAGCGGTCAGCGCATGAAGCCGCTCGATTACGCCGCCTTCGTCGAGAAGACCAAGCAGTTTGCGGGCAAGCCCGTCGATGAACAGCGATCAATCGCACTCTACGGTTTGGTGAGCGAGATCGGCTCGCTGGTCGCGGCGGTCAAGAAGAAGATCTTGTCTGAGGGGGGCGAAGGGCCGCATTGGGACCAGCCCAACGACGAGATCACGGAAGAGCTGGGCGACTCGTTCTGGTATTGCTACTCGGCCGCGCAGGTGATGAGCGGCGGCTACGTCGATATCCTTTCCCACAATATCACGGCGATGCGCGCCGAGATCGGCGGCACCGACGACCGCGCCCACATGATCGAGCGGTCGCTTGATCCCGCCAACCGGCAAGCCTTTCTTGACGTCGCCGCGGCATTTCCGCCCGCGGATGGCTATACCTTCGATGACTACCAGCGGCTTGCCTATAAGACCGCACGAACGGATGGCCGCGTTTTACTCGAAGTGTGCCTTGCGCTTCTCTGGCAGCACGGCGCCGAGCTAATGCGCACCGTGCTGCCCGCTTCTGAAGCCGCACTGCATACGAACGTGGCAAATAGGGAGCCGACCGTTGTTCTTGGCGGCATCGCCTGGCACCTTTCGGCAATCGCGAGCCTTTATCATCTTTCGCTAGATGAAGTTATTGCATCGAATTGCCGGAAAGTGCAGTTCCGGTCGGAGCGCGGCGCGCCAACGCCGTTGCATGATGCGGATCGCGACGCAAAGGAACAGTTCCCGCGCCAGCTCGATGTTGCCTTTGTGCGCATCGGCCCGCAGAAATCACGGATGTATTTTGAGGGTAAGCCGCTCGGCGATGATCTGACGGATAACTATTACGAGGACGACGGATATCGGTTTCACGACGCCATCCATCTGGCGTTCATCGGTCACCTTGGCTGGTCTCCGGTCGTGCGCGGGTTGATGAAGCGCAAGCGCAAAAGCTGCGATGACAAGGTTGATGAGGTGGAAGATGGTGGCCGCGCCAAGGTTGTCGAGGAGTTGGTGATCAAGGCCATTCACTCGGAGGGCGACCGCCAGGCCAAAGCCGCCGGCCGGTGTGTCGTAGGCACGCCGACGCGCCTGTTCCCCGAGCGTACGCTGATCAATTTCAAGCTGTTGAAGACGCTCCGCGCCTATGTCGATGGACTCGAGGTCGCCAAGAATACGTTTTGGGAATGGGAAGACGCGATCTACGACGGCTGCGATATGTTCTTCCAGCTTTCCAATGAAAAGCAAGGCACGGTGCATATTGATCTCGACCGCCGGACCCTTTCCTTTTCTCCAACCGTTTGCCCCGGCGTTCAGGGCATCAGCGTCGGCCTCGGCATGGGTTCGGCGGAATTGAGCATGCACGCGAGCGATCCGGTGGTCGGAACTGCCGAACGGGAGTGGGCGATGCGCGATAACCGGTACGCCGAAACCGTCGCTGCCAAGCGCGCCGTTCTCGATGCGCTTGGATTGGACCAGAACTCTACTAAGCTCTGGTCTGAAATCGACGTGCGGCTCGGCGCCGGCAACCTCGTCTACGTCAAGGGGACAAAATCTGTTCAGCAGCGCGCATGGAAGCTGAAGGCCGTCGATTACAAAATCGCCTTCAGCCGGGATACGAACAGGGTCATCTGCACCGCGACGGCCATTGCCGATATACACGACATGGCCACGTGATACCGCGCCCTATCGAGCAGCGATCTTCCACTTCGGCGGATAGAACGGCCCGGGCAGGGGGCCCGTCGGTTCGTATTTTTGCTTGATGCGCGTCCTGCCCGCTACGCCCGTATAGTCGGGAAATGCCACACGCGCGTATTTTGATATCTCGCAAAAGAGGTTCTGGCAGTCGATAAGCTGAAGGCGGCGGCCCCAAAGATTCGGAAAATCAATGTCGAGCTTCTCAAAATGCTCTTCCTGATGATCAAACATGTAGCGAATGACATCGGAGGATCTCACCGTGTCCGCACCCAGGAAGCATTTCGAAATGCCATCCAGTGCACCCGGCCCCGCCATAACGAACTCGTCTTCCCCGAAATTGGTCAGCTCGCTGTAGTTAAAGTCGGTCACATACTGATAGGCGAGGAACGGTCCCATGAACGGCACCGTCCGCAAAAGGGCGAACGCGTCTGTCATTGTCTTGCAGTCGGACAGCCTTTCCGGATACCGCTCGGCGAAAAGATGCTCTATCATCCGGAGGTGATTGCGATGCTTGAGCTTGTGTCCGAAGACGCTGCCGCCGGATGGCATGATGTACGCGGCCGAGTAAATGGTTTCGCCCGCCGTCATTCGGCCCGTCAACAGCTTGTCGTAACGCGCGAAGTCAAACTCTTCCCATGTGATCTTGCCGACGGCCGCCTCCAGATGCTGCCACGTCTCGATCTTGTTGAAGAGTTTGAAGAGGATCGTGCGAAAGAAGACGTTGCGCGCATCAGACGGCAGGTCGGGTCGGTAGATGACATTGCGCAGGAGGTATTGGCTCACGCGGTCAGAGGCCCGATAGGCGTTCGTGAACTTGAATAGTTTCAGAATCGGATCGGCCGTGAGCGCACCGGACATCCCTTCGAGGCGACGGAAGAAGATCCGCTGCCGCTCGGCCGCGAACTCCCAATAGGCGTCAAAGACCGGCGTCGTTCGCAATTGGTTATTGCCGATCGCGACGACGATACCGCGGTGGCGGTTTGCTGCCGGCGGATCAAGCGGCAGCCGTGGGGCGAGTTCAGTTGGCATCATACCTCGAATCTGTGTCTCTCGGCACTCTTTTGCACAGGCGTGCTTGCGCTGCCAGAGCTTCAGCGCAGCCCGTGTCTTTTTTCCGTACGGCGTTGTTGATGTCGCGGACGCTGAGCATCGTGCATTTAGCGGCTGTGGAGTGTCGCATAGAACTGCTTTTGAGCTCCAGGCGTTGGCTCATACTTGAAGCAATCCTGATAGTTTTCGATCGCCTGCATCACGCCCAGCAGGGCGGGAGCCGAGAATGCCGTCGTTTGCCCGGTCGCCCAGTGAGACACGAAGTTGCCGACGATCGTGGCTGAGTGCATTTGCAAGGCCTGCTTCTGGGCCGGTTCAAGGATAAGGCTGCTCGCCCGATCCTCAAGCTCGACCGCGGCCTTGATGGCGTTCAGGTATTCGCCCGGTGTCCGCTTGTCGTCGCTAAACGCGAGATCTGGCGGCACGGGAATGCGGCACTTATCGATAACGGTTTGTAAGACATATTCGAGGTATTGCCGCAGCCGCGGCGCGGCGTCGTCCACGCGTCCTTGGTTCAGTAGGGTGTTTGTCGCATCGCGCACCTTGTTGACCGCGCCCGATTGCAGAAGTACGGCCGTGTGCGCCGTTCCTTCGAGCCTTTGATGCGACCAGTCCGGCGAGCCGGAGTGCTTGTTGAACAGCTTCTCCAGCAGCGTATCGTGACTAAGCAAGATCACTTGCGGCCCGTTCGCCTGAAGAGGCCGCGCAAAGCGTGTTCGGATAACTTCGACAAGGTGATGTTGGTGCCCGGCATCGAAGCTCGATGTCACATCGTCCAGTACCATGAAACGCGGCGCGCCGCCGTAGAGGGAGGCAGCCGCCAGGTAAACGGAAACGGCAAATGCGTTCCGGTAGCTTTCCGACAGCAGTGCTTGCGCCGAGACGTCGTGGAGGGTCCAAAAGGTTGCCAGGCCGATCGTGAGATCTTCCGTTCCCGACGGTTTGCGAAGGATCGGCGTTACAGGGCTGAACATGATTTGATGGAACAAGTCCTGGCACAGCGGTTCAACCCCTGCGAGGCGGGTCGCGGCCATTCCGGACTCGGCCTGCGCAAACACCGCGCTCGCCTGGTCGAGGAAGGATTTCAGCCGTGCAGTGCGTTGCCCGCGCGCAGCGAGTTCGGTTGCCTCCCTTCCGGCTGACTCGAGAGCGGTCCAGTTCGTCTGCAGCCGCTGCGCCGCCTCAATGGCCCGTGTAACTGTTACCAGCGAGGGCGGCATCATTTTTGAAAGGGCGGCAGTTTCGGTTGCGAGCCTTTGTATCTCCGCTTCCGCTTTGGCCCGCATTGTCGCGATGTGTGACGCGAGGGCGGTAATTTCTGCGCTCGCGATGGTCCCTTCCTCGCCGGAACGTTTCAGGCGCGCGAGAAGAAGCGCTTCGTCCTCCCCAAGTACGAGCTTTTCGAGCCCATCTAGGTCTGACCAGCCTTTGGCCGCCCATTCCGTAGCCACGGCCGCGTTTGCCGTTTCAACAGCATCATATTGGCCAAGCTTCTCGCGCACGTGGTCGAGCACCGATGTGGCATGTTGCACACCGCAAGTCGGGCAGAGGTTCGGTGACGCCCATTCGGCCCCAGACATAACTTTGTCGCTGACCTTGTAAAGCCGCTGCAACGGCTCTCCCGCAGTCCCGGCAAGGGCATCCTCGCGGGTGCGCGCAAGGCCGTGCAGTGTCTCGGCGTCACTGTCGGTGGGCGTGGCTTTATTCGCCGTCTTCCATCGCTCTTCGGTTTGAATGAGGGAGGCGAGGCGCGCCTTATCGGGGCCGCCTTCAGCGGCGTTTACGGCCGCGTGGCAATCGGGGCCGCTGATCCGCATGAAGGTTTTGCCGTCGCAGTGCGGCGACAACGTTGGTATGGCCGCCAAGGCTGTGTGGCAGCGCGCTTGCGAATCGGCGGCAGCGGCTTCCGGCGCGATTTTTTCAAAGACGAGGGCTTCGTAGTCCGTCTCAATGGCTTTTCGCGCCGCAACGATAGACCGGTCGGCGGCGACCTTCTTGGCAGCCTGCGCGCTTGTATCAAAGTGCGAGTTGAACGACCGCGTGTGGCTTAGTTGCTGCAGCTGCTGGCGAAGGGTGGAATAGCGGGCAAGACCCAGCAGACCCGAGAAGGAGCGGCCCCGGTTCAACGCCGTCTCATCCATGAAGCTCTGAAAGGTTTGCCCATCGAGAAGCACGAATTCGCGATTGAGTTCGGCGAGAAGGGCTTCGGCATCGGGGTGGCCGGACACACTCCGTTGGCCTGCTGCGGTGCGGGTGACCGTTATCGTTACGGGGGCTCCGCCATTGTCGGGCCGCAGGGTCAACTTGACCGTGCCTAGGCCGGCCGGGTGAAACCGGTTCAGGTAATAGTCTTGCGGCCGTTCGGCCTGAAGCAGCCGGTCCAGCTTGTCGATCTTGCCCCGGAAGGCAAAGCTCAATGCATCGTAGATCGAGCTCTTGCCGACACCGTTTGGCGCGGTAATGGAGCTGACGCAATTGGGCTTGAATTTCAGCGTGAGGGGCGCGCCTTCGTTGTTGATGCCACGAAAACCTTCGATCTCCAACCCTTCGAGAAACCATTGGGTCGGTGCAGGTACAGTCGGTGTCTGGCTGGGAGCCGACGAAGCGGGTGGGCCGGGGGCGGCGGACGGGCTTGAGAGAGCTGCGTCAAGGGCGTCGAGCAAGTTGCCCTTGTCTTGCTCAGCGTTGGACAAGGCGGGAAGCGCGCCCGCCAGAATGGGACCGGCTACGGCGTCCAGCTTTGCGAGCTCAGCTGAGAAATTCGCAATGTTTTGATCGAAGGTAGACGTGTCGCTGAATGCAAATGCAACGGTTGTCGGCATCGTTTTCTCCCCGCGCTAACGTTATCACGGGAGAACGCACATCTCATTAGAGTTGCTCGGTTGGCGTGCAATAAATCGTTGGACAACCCGAGTCGCCGATCAACGCATCTTGCTGACGCGGTCTTCGACGTGGAGCGCGTGGCTTACCCAGATTCCGCAATCGAGCGCCAGCTTAAAATATTCCTCCGCGACTCCGAAGGCGATTGGACTCTTGTAACCCGCAACTGTAACCCGCAACGCCTACGACTTTCGTGGGCCAGAAGCCGCACCGGAAACGCGCGGCCAGTATCAGCGGGCTGAAATTCATGCAGGCCTCATTTGTCTCGACGGCCCAGAGGGAATGGATCTGGACATGCAGCGCGAGCTGTTTGACGCTACGCTCGATGAAGTCGACAGAGACGGTGACCTTGTCAACGTGGTTCTAGGACTGACCCTAGAGACAGCTCTCTCCGATGGGATCGTCGTCGACCGCTGCGCACGCTTCCGACGGATTCAGAAGGCTGGATAACAGTATTTCTAAAGCAGACAGCATACGCCGACGAAACTTGTTTTTCGTTCACGGGCGGGCCGCTCGGGAAGCGTAGATCATGCACCGGAAAATCCGCATGCAAGATCCGCAACAGCCAGGTCAGGCTCTTAGCCCCATCACATGAACTCTGGCAGTCGACGTGTTCGGGTTGACGCTCGCGCCATCGTTCTTCGTGGGCCATCTGCTCAATTCCCTCGTTCGGGAATCGCGAAATTCACCGTGAACGTTGGCTCCCTTGATACCAACAAAAATACCAACAAAACGGTCGGCTGCAGCGAGCGATTCCGCGAACTTTTGCTTATGTTTTCAAAGGTGCTGCCCAAATTTTCCTGAAAAATAAGGAATCGAACTATGGCTGCAAACTATTGTCATTGCTTATGTTTTATGCTTGGTGCCCCTGGCCGGCAATCGGCTAGTACTATAACCAATTGAATTCAAAGAACACTTTTTCCTCTGTTGCTGCCGATACCAACACAAATACCAACACGATGACGCGCGGTATTCGCCGACAAAAATAAAACAGCAGGCTTCTCGCCTATGCCGTTCCGGATTCCACAATCGCCCCCGATCGGAATCGAACCCGGTCCTGACCCGAAATCCCGGAGAGATCGACCGCGAAGTTAAAGGGAGGCTCTTGTCATGCGTGCCCCATCGATTGTCCTTCACGATGCCGAGCGAGAGAACTCACTCGTGCTGGACGACCTTGGGGCGACTCGATTGCCGCTCGGCGCGGGACCGACGCCGAAAGCGCTGATCGCGCGACGCTGATTTTCGTATCGCGGTCAGCAACGTGCCGTAGTCGGCGTTCTCGCCAATGCTGTATGTTTCGAACCGAGGAAGAAGAAAGTCGGTCGGCGGGGCCATGAACGAAAGAATGGGGAAAAGGAAACGCAGGCGTCTCGCCGCCAAGGGATTGCTTCCTTCTAAGAAACCACCACGCTACTTCCATGGCGGCAACTTCGGCCTGCAGATAGGCGAATATATTTTGCCGCCGGCGGTGACCGGCGTACCGCAAAATGGCGATGTTTCGCCAGATATCCGACGGAACAATCGCATCTACATGGTGAAGCTATTCGACCAAGCTGCAATTTGGGCAGCTCACCATGAATATCCGCGCATTTATGAAGTTGAAGTCGAGTGCGTGGTCGAAGATGATCCTGACGCGCCAGGGACCGCTTTCCAGTGTGAGAAAGCACGCATCGTCAACGTCCATAAGATTCCGCCGGAAATGCTTTTGGCCGCGAGGAAAAGGCTGCTTCTGTGATCGGACAGCTTGCAACGATCCTTACGAGAAATCCGCTCGGGTCGCCGCCGATTGGCAGTTCGACTGCGCAAATGCCTCTTCGAAGGGACCATCGAGAGCAAGGCGCATTGAGGAAATCATAGCTCTCCGTCCGTGACGAGCCTAACGGAGACGCGCGCCTGGGGCCCCCAGCCGTCAACCATTCGGAGAACTTCGTCTCGAGCTCTTTGATGCTAAGCCACCCACGGCAGTCGTCGGCCAGCGTGAAATCTAGCCGACAGCGTTTTGACCGTTCGGGAGCAAGGACCTGCTCCTCCAACGAGGAGCGGTATATAGGTAAGGAATTCGGAAGACTGTTTACCGCTAGTTGTGTGGCATGCGAAGGTCAGTCAGGGAGCTGAACGAGCGTTGGAAACGCCCGGTTGATAGATGGCATGGGTCGGCGGCGGGGAAAATCGACAAAGGGCGGCGAGGCCGCATTGCTTATCGTCGGGGCCATGATCGCCGCTGCCGTCGCGATCTACCAGTTTGTCGTCGAGAACGCCGCTGTGATCGCAGCAGCCGCCATCGCCTGCGGTGGCCTCTATCTTCTGCTGCGCGCTCTTTTTTGGGCAACCCGGCGCGAGGCGCCGCCGAGACCGCCTGCACGCGAGCCAACCTTCAAGAACGACATTCGCCCTTCGCTAGCCAGAGGCAGTTCCTCCTGGCAGGGCAGCGCGTTGGCCCGATGGGTGCACGCCAACGAGCGGGTGACCTTTGGAAAGGTGGAGATCACGGGCGGCTTTTTCTACCTTGGTGATTGCCTCGCCGTGCCCGGCGGGGTGACCGCACAATACGCGATCAATCCCAATCTGTCCGCTCGAGCCCAGCGCGCGGATATCGACGGAAGCTCGATGCCATATTGGCCTTCCTACGCGGAGATGGATCCGGCCGCCCGTCGGGCATTTCTTGAGTGGATGCTCGGAGGTAGGCGGGATCCCGCTTACGGCATTGGGCTCATCTTCATCTTTTTCTATGGGCTCGAGCATCGTATGTTCGTCGAGCGGGGCGATGACGCTGCGTCACTGATCGGCGAGGTCAAGAGGCTGCTCGCGATCTACGGTACGAACGGGTCGTTTCACCACTACGCCAATCACTTTCTCAATATTGCTAACGTTCAATTGGCAGCGCCTATCGATTTGCCTGCACTGTCCGCGGAGCGTGCCGCGAACTCCGAAATGGACCTCGCGACGCGGTTGTATCTCGGTCAAAGACTGTTGGAGGCACCGGTCTTATCGTCGGCGGATGACGCTCTGCGGTGGGTTCTGGCCATGCCGGACACTCATCTCAGAACGCCAGCGGTGCGATGCTTTGACGAGTTTGTCACTCTGTGGATGAAGCGCTTTGCTCAGCGATATCCGAGCGGTCTTTCCATACGGACGAACAAGCGAATCTCGCTGCAATATCGCGCTGCCAGTGGTGCATTCACCGTCGATGTTCACGGACCGCACGAACAGTATCTTGACGTGTCTGGCCTTACGAAGCAACTCGATGCCTTGCGAACCCTGGTCGAGGACTGCACAGCCGAGCTCGATGGATTCAGCCGCTTCGTCGGGCGCAAACCAAACCTCCGCAATTCCGTCGTGGCTGCGGGACTGTTGCCCCCCGATATTTGGCAACAGTCGGGTTCAGCGGCGATCGATGACTTTCGTCGACAGGTCGAGACGGCACTGGGAGCCCAGGGCCGCGCGAGCACCACGGCTCAGATGATCTTCGAGATGGCGGGCTTTGAGGTCGCCACTAGCGGAAAGATCCCCACAGCTGCTGCCGAAGAGTTAGGACGAGCGTTGGATGTGATCGGCGTGGCGCTCGAACCGGACCCTAGATACGGCAGCAGTGTTCCTCGGGCCGACGAACAGGTGTTTATTTTCAGGGCCGCGAACGGTGGCCCGGTCGATCCCTCTCGGCCAGCGTTTCGAGCGGCAAGAACCCAGGTCGAAGTCGCAGTGCTGGCAGCCGGCTCCGATGGAGACGCTTGCTATGAAGAGCTCCAGCGTACCATCAGCCGAATTCGGGCCACACCGGACTTGTCCGGCGTGGAGCAGGCACGTCTGATCGCGTTTGCCGTCACGACGTTTAACAGTCCTCCCAAGCAGGCGCGCGTCTTTCGTAAGCTGCAGGAGGTCGGGGAGGCCGAACGTCAGGCAATCGCGGACGCGGCTGTCGCGGTTGTGGGCGGCGGTGCGAGTGTCGACATCGGCGAAGTCAAATTCCTGGAACGACTGCACAAATCCCTCGGCCTTCCAAGCGAGGCGGTCTATCAGAGCCTTCATCGGGCGGCCGCCGAGCGGGTTGATGAGCCAGTCTCGATCAGCGAGGAGGCGCGCGCCGCAGGCATCCCGATCCCGAAGGATCCCGCCAGGCCGGCAGAACAGATAGGCGGCGCTGGTATCAAGATCGATGCCGCCAAACTTGCCCGCACACGTCGGGAGACCGAAGCTGTCGCAGGGCTCCTGTCCGATATTTTCAGCGAGGATGTGGCAGAACCACCGTCTCCCAAGCCTGATGCCACGATTGCCTGGGAAGGATTGGACAGACCGTATACTGAGCTTGTGCAGTTGCTCGAACAGCGCGGATCGATGCCACGATCCGAGTTCGATCGCCATGCGAGAGACATCGGATTGCTCCCAGATGGGGCTATCGAGCGAATCAACGACTGGTCTTTTGATCGTTTCGATGATGCATTGATTGAAGATGGCGACGACGTGGTGCTGGCGCCGCACCTCCGTGGACGCCTCTTGGAGATGA
Organism: Pseudomonadota bacterium; assembly: GCA_018971625.1. Taxonomy (GTDB): domain Bacteria; phylum Pseudomonadota; class Alphaproteobacteria; order Rhizobiales; family Xanthobacteraceae; genus Bradyrhizobium. The sequence goes on along the minus strand of JAGXAJ010000025.1, from coordinate 7,008 downwards.
AAGACAAGGCTGCATGAACAAGAAGCCGATTAAGCCCAGGGAGCGGGACACAATCATACAGGCTTTGTCCGCTGGTGTCGTTCCACGTCTCGGTCTGCCCCACATCCAAGTCGGCCGCGCGGGCGAGATCGGTGCGCTGGTGCGCGACATCGATCGGATCGCGGATGGGGGAGCCGCTGTCCGCTTCGTGATCGGTGACTACGGCGCCGGCAAGACGTTCTTCGCCGGCGTCGTGCGCCTCATCGCACTAGAGAAGCGCTGCGTGACGATGCATGCCGACCTGTCGCCCAATCGGCGCATTCATGCGAGCGCTGGCCAGGCGCGCGCGCTCTATAAGGAAGCTGTGAACAACATGGCGACCCGCAATAAGCCTGAAGGGGGTGCGCTGCAAAGTATCACCGAGCGCCTAGTGATGGATGCGGTGAAGGATGCTGGCGAGAAGGGCGTCGCAGTTGAAGGCCTTATCGACCAGAAGCTCGAGGCGATTACCCAATTCTCAGGTGGCTACGATTTCGCTACGGTATTGAAGGCCTATTGGCGAGGAAGCGAAGAGGCCAACGACGTTCTGAAAGAATGTGCTATTCGTTGGCTCCGCGCAGAGTATTCGACCAAAACGGATGCCAAAAAAGACCTCGGTGTCAGAAGCATCATCGACGATGAGAATGTCTATGAATCGCTGAAGTGTCTCGGCTGCCTAGTGCGGATTGCAGGTTATAGTGGCCTGTTGGTCATGTTCGACGAGATGGCTCATATCTACAAGCTTCAGAATTCCCAGTCCCGCAAACAGAACTATGAACAGCTTCTCAACATAGTGAACGATTCGCTCCAAGGCATGACCTCCGGGATAGGCTTCGTCATGTGCGGTACGCCCGACTTCCTGCTGGACACGCGCCGAGGTGTGTTTAGCTATGAGGCCCTGCAGTCCAGGTTGGCGGAAAACAGCTTTGCGAGCGGGGGGCTTGTTGATTTTTCTGGTCCAGTGATCCGGCTGCAGAGCCTAACGCCCGAAGACCTCTTCGTTCTGCTCACCAACATCAGGTTGGTCTTCGCAAGCGGAGATCCCGCGAAATTCCTGGTGCCGGACGAAGCGTTGACCGCGTTCATGGAGTATTGCAGCCGCAAGATCGGTGAGGCCTATTTCCGGACGCCTCGTTCGACCGTGAAGGCATTCGTGCAGATGCTCGCCGTCCTTGAACAGAACCCCAGCGCCAAGTGGCAGGAGCTGCTTGATCGCATACCGATTGCCCCGGATGCTCCGGACGATACGGCATCGAGCGAAGAGACGGGAGACGGCGATGAGCTCACCAGCCTCCGATTCAACTCTTGAGGGGGCCTACCACAAACTCCACGGGACCATCCGCCGATGGATTCACGATCAGGGATGGGATGAGCTGCGCGAGATTCAGGCGCGCACAATCTTTGCCATTCTCGACGATGACCGCGACGTTCTAATTGCCGCGACAACTGCTGCGGGGAAGACAGAAGCGGCCTTTCTGCCGATCCTGACCGTGGTCGCTGACAGGAAAGAGCTTGGCTTCTCGGTTCTGTATATCAGTCCGCTGAAGGCCCTAATCAACGATCAGTTCAAACGTCTCGAGGGACTCTGCGAGAACATGGAGATCCCCGTCGTCAAATGGCACGGCGATGCTCCTCAGGGAGACAAGAAACGGGCCCTTTCCAAGCCGCAAGGGATCGCGCTCATCACGCCGGAATCGATCGAGGCGATGCTGACCCGGCGATCCTCCGATGCAAAACGCCTGTTGTCGTCGGCTGACTTCATCGTTATCGATGAGGTTCATTCGTTTCTCCAGGGGTCGCGCGGCCTCCATCTCGCAAGCCTGCTGCGCCGCATCGATGCAATGTCTCAGCGGCCGGCGCGACGCATTGGCCTGTCTGCGACTATCGGTGATCTGTTTCAGGCGGCGGCATGGCTCCGTCCAACCTCACCGGAGGCTGTCCGGATATTGGAAGCGGAGTCTGATTCGCCCGAACTCAGGCTGCAGATCCGTGGCTATGTCGAGCCACCCGAGCTTGATGACCCCGATCACGCCGAAGGGGGAACGGACATCGAAGAAATGCCGCGCAGGATCGCGCTCGACGATATCGCGGACCATCTGTTCAAGACCCTGCGAGCCTCCAACAACCTCGTCTTCGGAGGTTCACGGCGTACCGTCGAGTCCGCTGCCGATCGCCTGCGCAGGAGGTCGGACAAGGCAGATGTGCCGAACGAGTTCTTTCCCCATCATGGCAGTCTTTCCAAGACCCTGCGGGAAGAGCTGGAGGATCGCCTCAAGGATGGAAAATTGCCGACGACCGCGATCTGTACCTCGACCCTAGAGCTGGGTGTCGATATCGGATCGGTCAAATCGGTTGCTCAAATCGGAGCACCTCGTTCGCTTTCGTCGCTGAAGCAGCGGCTCGGCAGAACGGGCCGGCGGAAAGGCGTACCGTCGGTCCTTCGTGTCTATGTGCGTGAGCCGAACATTGATCAACGCTCCGGTGTGATCGACCGGCTCAGGCCGAATACTATCCGCTCGGTCGCCGTCATTCGGCTGCTGCTGCAAAAATTCGTCGAGCCGGCCGGCCAAGTGCCAGAGGTCGCTTCAACCTTGATCCACCAGATCCTCTCTGTCATCGCTGAACGGGGTGGGATCAGGGCGCGGCCACTCTACGATCTCTTGTGCGGGGCGGGGCCTTTCGCCGCCATCTCGACCAGTGAATTTGCAGATCTCCTTCGTCATCTCGCTTCCGACACGATCCGCTTCATTGAGCAATCGGGTGATGGTCTGATCATGCTCGCAGAGAAGGGCGAGCAGACGGTTCAGTCCCGAAGTTTCTTTGCTGTGTTCGAGTCAGCAGAAGAGTGGCGCTTGACAATCGAGGGCAAGACCCTCGGTACGCTGCCAATATCTTTCCCGGTCCATAAAGACGGTCTTGTGGTGTTTGCGGGCCGCAGATGGATCATCAACGATGTCGACGAAAGGACCAACACCCTCTTCGTGGCCCCGCATCCGGGAGGCGTCGTACCCCGGTTTGAGCGTGCTGACGGCGAGCGCCTGCATGACCGGCTGGCTGCCGAGATGCGCAATGTTTATCTGTCCACTGACGAGCCACCATATCTCGACGATAAGGCGCGCGAGCTATTAGCTGAGGGGCGCGAAACGTTCCGTGAGCTTGACCTCGAAAAGCGAAGGGTCGCCGAAGAAGAGCGTGATCTGCACCTGTTCCTCTGGCGGGGCTCCCAGGCAACCGCCGTGTTTGGAGCCGCGGCGGCCATGGCGGGACTGCCGGGGCAAGTCCATGACCTCGGTCTGACGCTTGCCAAGACAAGCGCAGCTGAGGCTTTGCCGAAGTTGCGAGGGCTAGGTCAACTCGATCGCGCCAGTGCGATCGACGTTTCTGCCTTTGTCGAGAACATCGCCGCCGGTAAATTCCGGGGGCAGGTGCCGGCGACGCTGGCGCGATCTCTGTGGGCTAGACAAAACGGCGCGGAAATAGACAATATATCGGAGATTGCAAGCGAGCTGTGATGCAGCGTCAGCATTTGGCGGGGGAAATGCAGAAGATCGGCGCTAAAATCAACCTTAGTGCGGGCGACCTCGTCGGGCACCTGAATTGCCATTATCTGACCAATCTCGACCTCAAGGTCGCTAACGGCGAGTTGGCCAAGCCAAAGATCTGGGACCCCGTCCTCGAAGCACTGGCCGCGCGTGGCGCTGAGCATGAGCAGGGCTATATCGATCATTTGAAATCGGGGGGGCTTGCGGTCACGCGAATCGACGGAATCGGTATCGACAGTACGGCAGTGGTAGCCACGCGCGAAGCAATGGCTCGGGGCGATGCAGTAATCGCTCAAGGTGCGCTCCAGGTCGGCCTCTGGAACGGTCGGACCGACATCTTGCTTCGCGTGGAGAAACCAAGTCTGTTAGGTGCGTGGTCTTATGAGGTTATCGATACGAAGCTGGCCCGGGAGACCAAGGCCAACACGGTCCTTCAGATCAGCCTCTATTCCGACATGCTGTCGAACGTACAGGGCATAGCGCCTGTTGTAGCCCATGTCGTGACACCTGGGACGAACTTCGAGCCGGAAGCGTACCGGATCGCCGACTATGCAGCCTACTATCGCCATGTGAGAGGCAGTTTGGAGCGAGCGATCGCGGGACCGGCCGGCACTAGCGTCAGCCCCTATCCCGAGCCGATCGATCATTGTGACGTTTGCAGGTGGCGTCGGCATTGCGAAGAAAAGAGGCGAGCGGATGATCACATGTCCCTCGTCGCTGGTATCAGCAAGTCCCAGATCGGCGAATTAGAGAGGCGCGGCGTCGGCACGATGTCGGCGCTCGCGGCCGTGCCCATCCCTCTGCCGTGGCGACCCGATCGCGGGGCCGCGAGCAGCTACGAGAGGGTTCGCGAACAGGCACGGATTCAGGTCGAGGGTCGAACCGCAGACGCGATGCTGCACGAGGTCCTGCCGCTCGAGTCGGGTTTTGGGCTATTTCGTTTACCCGAACCGTCAGCGGGGTGACATCTTTTTCGATTTCGAGGGAGATCCGTTTGTCGGTGATGGTGGGCTCGAGTTCCTGTTCGGCTACCTCTACGCCGATGACGGCGGGGTCTGGCAATATACCGGCGACTGGGCGTCCAAGCGCCATGAGGAGAGGGCTGCGTTCGAGCGGTTTATTGATTTCGTCGTCGAACGGCAGAAAACCCATGCGAACCTTCACATCTACCACTTCGCTCCCTACGAGCCTGCTGCGCTGAAGCGGTTGATGGGACGGTATGCGACGCGAGAGAATGACGTCGACAACCTTCTCCGTGGAGAGGTATTCGTTGATCTCTATGCGGTGGTTCGCCACGCGATCCGCGCCAGCGTGGAAAGCTACTCCATCAAGAAGCTCGAGCCGCTCTACGGATTCAATCGATCGGTCCCTCTGGAGGAGGTCGGGGCCGTGATGGCGAGAACCCAGGCGCGGCTGGAGATGGCCGACCCCGAGGGCATTCCGGAGGACGATAAGGCGGCCATCAAAGGCTATAACAATGACGATTGCGCCTCCACCGAGGCGCTGCGGCGTTGGCTTGAGGCCCTTCGAGCCGACCAGATCGCAAACGGGGCGACAATCGCCCGGCCTACCGCGGTGGTAGTTGAATTGAGCGAGGAGCTGACCGCCTGGCAGCAGAAGGTGGCAGCACTTTCGGCTCGCCTCCTTGAGGGCGTGCCTGACGACGCCAACGAACGCACGGACGAGCAGAAGGGGCGATGGCTTCTTGCTTCCATGCTGGATTGGCACGGCCGCGAGAAGAAGGCCGTCTGGTGGGAATACTTCAGGCTACGCGACCTGTCTGCCGACGATCTCCTCCATGAGCGCAGCGGCCTCGCCGACATGGTCTTTCTGGAAGAGGTGCCCGGGAAGGGAAAGGTGCCCACCCATCGCTACCGGTTTGCTCCGCAGGATACCGATATCCGCACCGGGGATGACCTCCACACCATCGGGGGTGACAAGTTCGGCAAAGTCACAGCGGTATCACTTGAGGCCCGAACGATCGACATCAAGAAGCGCAAGGATACCGCAGACGTTCATCCGCCAGCAGTCTTTGCTCATAGCTCTGTCGATACTCAGGTACTGGCAGACGCTGTGATGCGGCTTGGCGAGCATGTGGCCGAGCACGGCATCGAGGCGGATGGCGACTATCGGGCGGCCCGCGACTTGGTCTTGACCGTAGCGCCACGTCTGCAGGGACTGCCACTGCAGCAGGAAGGTGAAGCCAGCCTTGCCGCCGCTGTTCGCGTGGCGCTCACACTCGATCGGAGCGTGTTCCCGCTGCAAGGCCCGCCTGGCGCTGGAAAGACCTTTACAGGCGCCCGGATGATCTGCGGCCTGGCGAAAGAGGGAAAGACGATCGGGATTACTGCAAACAGTCACAAGGTCATTCGCAATCTGCTGGACGAGGTGATCAAAGCCGCGGGTGAGGAGCGGCAAGCCATCCATTGTGTGCAGAAGGTTTCTGACGATGAGGACGATCTGCCCAGCCTGACCTTCACCAAGGACAACGGTGAATTTCTCGATGCGCTGGGCGGGCCTGCTCGCGTGGGCGGGGCAACTGCCTGGTTCTGGGCGAGGCCAGACGCCTCGCGATGCGTCGATGTGCTTTTCATCGACGAAGCGGCCCAGATGTCCCTGGCAAATGTGCTCGCGGTGGCGCAATCGGCCAAAAGCGTCGTGCTTCTCGGCGATCCACGCCAGCTCGAGCAACCCATTCAGGGAAGCCATCCAGATGGCGCCGATGCCTCGGCGCTGGACCATATCCTTGGACCGCATGCCACGATTCCTGCCGATCGCGGCCTGTTTCTCCCGGAAACCTGGCGGCTGCATCCGACAATCTGCGCCTTCAATTCGGAGCTCTTCTACGAGAGCAGGCTGGTTTCGTGGCCTGGTCTTGAGAAGCAGCAGGTCAAGTCAACAGGAAAGCTCAGGGGAGCAGGCCTTCGTTACCTCCCGATCGAGCATTCCGGCAACCAAAGTTCGTCGCAGGAAGAAGCCGATGCCGTTCGTGACCTCGTGACGAACATCCTAGGAAGTGCCACGACTTGGGTGAACCGGGACGACGTCGAGGCTGTCATCAAACTGAACGACATTCTGATCATCGCGCCCTACAACGCCCAGGTCTTTGAATTGCAGGAGCGCATCCCGGGTGGGCGTGTGGGAACGGTCGACAAGTTTCAGGGGCAGGAGGCTCCGATCGTCATCTATTCCGTCACGACCCCGAGCCACCTCGATGCGCCGCGCGGCATGGAATTCCTCTACAGCGCCAATCGCCTGAACGTGGCGACATCACGTGCGAAGTGCATCTGCGTGATGGTTGCTTCGCCGCGTGTCTTTGAAGCGGAGTGCCGGACCCCAAGGCAGATGCAGCTCGCCAATGCCTTTTGCCAGTATTTGGAGATGGCGGCGCCGGTCTGATGTCGTTCATCAGACGTCCGCCGGCGAAACAAGGACGTGGCGGTAGTGA
>JAGXAJ010000099.1 GCA_018971625.1 Pseudomonadota bacterium | reverse complement strand
CGCCGCGCGAGCCGGCGCACCTCAGCCGCTGTAAAATCCCTTCGAACCGTAATCGGCTGGCCCATGGCAACTCCCTCCAGTTGCCATCTTGAATCATCGATCCTCTGATTTGGGAATCCCCAAGAGTCAGAACCTCAGCGAATTGGTATAAGTCCTATAAAGTCAGCCGCGCGCGGCGATAATGCCGAGCGCTTCAGCGCCGCCGATCGGACGATTGACCGGCAATTTGCGGAAATCCGCGCTCTCGGCGATGGCCCGGTTGAGCAGTACGCCGTAGCGTTGCCGTGGGACTTCAACCGCCCCGAAACGGAGCAGGTGCTTGGTGACATATTGCGTGTCAAGCAGCACGAAACCGCCTGCGATCAGCCGTGCCACCAAATGCACCAGCGCTACCTTCGAGGCGTCGCGGACGCGGTGAAACATGCTTTCACCGAAGAAGGCGCCGCCAAGATTGACGCCATACAGCCCGCCGACCAGATCGTCGTTCTGCCAAACCTCGACGCTGTGGCAATGCCCGAGCTCGTGCAGCCCGACATAGAGGTCGCGGATTCGCTTGTTGATCCAGGTGTCCTTGCGCTGCTCCTGCGGCGCGGCGCAGCCGGCGATGATCGCCTTGAATGCGGTATCGACGGTGACGGTAAAGGCATCGGAGCGCACGGTGCGCGCCAGCCGTGAAGAGACATGAAAGCCGTCGAGCGGGATTACGCCGCGCATTTCCGGTTCGACCCAGAACAGGCTCGGGTCGTCGGCGCTTTCGGCCATCGGAAAGATGCCGCAGGCGTAGGCGCGCAGCAGCACTTCGGGCGTGATTTCAGACGAAACGGAGTCGCGCGAGGCCATGCGTGCAAGACTATCGCGTTTTCCGGCGAAGGGGAGTCCGGTTCGTACGAGGAAAATGCGCCAAGCAAAACCGCGTCAGCCGGTAGCGGTCCTTTTGGGTTTGGCCGCCGGCGCAGGGATGCGACCGAACCGCAGCACGATCCGGGTACCAATATGGGTGGGGTCACGTTCGACGCTGGCGTCGAGCTTGCTCGCCATCGCGGTCACGATGCGCTGTCCCATCCCGGTGGAGCGCGGGTCGGTCTTGGCGTTGAGGCCGACCCCGTCGTCGGAAATCGACAAGACGACATCATCACCGAGCGCGCTGAGATCGACGTGGATCGGCCCGGCGCCATCCGGATAGGCGTATTTGACCGCGTTCATCACCAGTTCGTTGACGATAATGCCGATCGCCACCGCGCGATCCGGGTCGATTTCGACCGGCTCCGCCTTCAGCGTCAGCCGCGACATCCGGTTGCCTTCGGCGGAACGCCGGAGATCATCGAGCAAGGCGTCGAGATACTGATTGAGCAGCACGCTTTTGAGGTCGTGCGAGGTGTAGAGTCGACGGTGCACCTGCGCCACCGCAGCAACCCGTCCCATGGCGTTGGTCAGCGCGGCCTTGACGTCTTCCTGCGTGGTTGAACTCGCCTGCAGATGCAGCAGCGAGGCGATGATCTGCAGGCTGTTGCCGACGCGATGATTGACTTCGCGCAGCAGCATCTCGCGTTCGGCGGCCAGCGCCGCATAGCGGTCACGCGAGGCATGGACTTCAGCCTCGGCGTCGTCACGGGCCTTCCGGATCTGCGCCTGCCGGATCGCGCCGTCGACGGCCACCTGCAGCAGCGGGATGAATTCGCCCTGGGCGTCCTTCACCAGATAATCGGCGGCGCCGGCCTTCAGCGCGGTGACGGCGATGTTCGAATCCTGCGACGCGGTGACGAACACCACCGGTGGCGCATTGGGGATCGCCAGGATCCGGTCCAGCGTTTCGAGGCCGTCGAGACCAGGCATGTGTTGATCGAGCGCCACGACATCGATGCCGCCTTGCCGCAGCCGATCGAGCCCATATTGGCCGCTTGCTGCATGAACGACGCAAAAGCCCGCCCGCGTGAGGCTGCGTTCGACCAGCCGCGCCAGCGCGTCGTCGTCATCGACATACAGAAGCGTTGGTTTTGCGGCTGTCATTTTGTGGCTTGCGGAACCTGAATGACGGAGAAGAACAACCCGAGCTGGCGGATGGCGTTGGCGAAGCTTTCGTAGTTCACCGGCTTGGTGATGTAGACGTTGCAGCCGAGTTCATAGCAGCGCTTGATCTCATGCGAATCGTCGGTCGTGGTCAGGATCACCACCGGCGCGCATTTCAGATATTGGTTTTCCTTGACCCGCCGCAGGATCTCGATACCCGTCATATCGGGCAGATTGAGGTCGAGCAAAATCAATAGCGCGTTGCCCTTGTGGCAGACACCGGTGCCGTCGCTTCCGAACAGATAGTTCACCGCTTCGGTGCCATTGGTGAACGGCTTGATGTCGTTGTTGACCCCGGAACGGCGGATGTTGCGCTCGATCAGGCGAGCGTGTCCCTCATCGTCCTCGACCATGATGATGGTAACCGGTTTGCTCATGTATTTCCGTTCCGCTTACTGGCTGCCCAGGAGATGGGCAGCGTGATCGTAAATGTGCTTCCGTGGTGAAGTTCGGACGCGACCGACATGGTGCCGCCGAGCCGGCGCACCAGTGCACGTACATGGGCGAGCCCGATGCCCTGTCCAGGTCTGTCCTGGATACCGGCGCGGCGGAACAGGTCGAAAATCCGCTGGTGATCCTTGGGGTCAATGCCGCGGCCGTTGTCGGCAATTTCGAAGATCGCAAAGCCAAGCTTGGTGCGGGCGTGAATCGTGATATCGCCGGGAACGCCCGGCTTGAGATATTTGAGCGCGTTGTCGATCAGATTGGAAAAGATCTGCTCGATCGCCAGCCGGTCGCTCACGATGTCCGGCAGCGGTTCGATGCGGATCTGCGCTTGCGCCTCCGAAGCCTGATGCGCTACCGTCGCGACGATACCCTCAATCAGCTCGCGGGTGTCGATCTTGACCGGGTGGAATTCGCGCCGTCCCTCGCGGGTGAGATTGAGGATCGCCGATATCAGGCGGTCCATCTTGCCGATCGACGATTTGATGAAGCCGAGCGCCTCGGCAAAGTCCTGCGAGAGCTGCCTGTCCTCGCCCTCGAGCAGCGGTTCGACCTCGCCGCCATCGGCCGGCGCCAGCGGCGCACCGGCGTGGTCCAACTTCGCGATCCGCCGGAAGATCTCGCCGCGCAACTGCTCAAGCTCGCTGGTGAAGCCCATGATGTTCACCAGCGGCGAGCGCAGATCGTGGCTGACGATGTAGGCGAAGCGTTGAATCTCGTCATTTGCCTCGCGCAGATCGGCAGTGCGTTCGTCGACCGTGGCTTCCAGATTGAGGTTGCTGTCGCGCAACCGAGCTTCGGCGTCGTCTCGGGCGCGCGACGAGCGCCGCACGAGCAAGATCGAAATGGCGGCGAGCGCAATCACGAGACCGGAGCCTGCGACGGTCACGATCGATGCCAGCTGCTGGGTACGGTCGGCGGTCCCGGTGCGTTGCGCGAACAACCGACCCTCTTCGACCCGCATGTCTTCGACGACATCGCTCATCCGCTGGGTCAGATTATGGGCGACGGCTTCGCGCATGACGGCGATGCCGCCGGCCGTATCCTTGCGGTTGACGAAATCGATGGCCTGGGCGAATTCTTTGAGCCGCCCGTCGATCGGCTGCTGCAGCCGTTTGACATTCTCGATCTGAACCGGATTGTCGCCGGTCAGAGACTTGAGTTTGTTGACGTCGGCGACCACGGCCGCGGCTGCCGTCTCATATTCGGTGCGAAAGCGAGGCTCGGACGTGAGGAGAAAGCCGCGCGTGGCGCTTTCGGCGCGGTGGACTTCCAGAAGCAAGGCATTCATCTGGTTTTCCACCTGGACCGTGTGAACCACCCAACCGTTGTCCTTGCGCGACTGATTGACCAGGATAACCGAGGTCGTGCTGATTGCGACGAGCACGAAAAACCCCGCCGCTAGCAGCAGGATCTGGCCAATCGCCCTGCGGCGCGTGGCATCAACCGTTAGAAGTGCCTTGTCTAGCGAAATCAACTATCCCCCGCGGGAGGGTTCCCGGCGAGTCGACAAAACGCCGGCCAGAGCGAATTGTTCCCGGGCTTTGCGGATATTTTGGGGAGGAGGAAGCGCTTTAGCTGGTGGCCTTACCGGCCAGATATTGCTCCAGCCAATGGATATGGTAGTCGCCATCGATGATACTGGGCTCGCGAACCAGCGCCCGGAACAGGGGCAGGGTGGTCTCGATTCCGTCCACCACCATCTCGTCCAGCGCCCGCCGCAACCGCATCAGGCATTCGGCGCGGGTCTTGCCATGCACGATCAGCTTGCCGACCAGCGAATCGTAATAAGGCGGGATCACGTAGCCCTGGTAAACCGCCGAATCGATTCGCACGCCGAGACCGCCCGGCGGATGGTATTGTAAAATCCGCCCCGGCGAAGGCCGGAAGGTCTGTGGGTTTTCCGCGTTGACGCGGCATTCGATCGCGTGACCGATGATCGCGATCTCGTCCTGCGTCGCCGGCAGCTCGCCGCCGGCCGCGATTCTGATTTGCTCCAGCACGAGGTCGATATCGGTGATCATCTCGGTGACGGGATGCTCGACCTGGATGCGGGTATTCATTTCAATGAAATAGAATTCGCCGTCCTCGTACAGGAACTCGATGGTGCCGACACCGAGATATTTCATGTCCTGCATCGCCTTGGCGCAGGTCGCGCCGATCCTGGCGCGTGCGGCTGCCGTCAGGATCGGCGAGGGGCCTTCTTCCCAGACTTTCTGATGGCGGCGTTGCAGCGAGCAGTCGCGCTCGCCGAGATGGATCGCGCCGCCGCGGCCGTCGCCCAACACCTGGATTTCGATATGGCGCGGCTTCTTCAGGTATTTTTCCAGATACACCGAGGGATCGCCGAACGCCGACTTGGCTTCATTGGATGCGGTCGATAGCGCCAGCAGCAGGTCGTCGGCGGTTTGGGCGACCTTCATGCCGCGACCACCGCCGCCGGCCGCCGCCTTCACCAGCACCGGAAAGCCGATCGCCTTCGCAATCGCCATCGCGTCGTCTTCGGGACCGACCGCGGCCTCGGAGCCTGGCACCACGGGAATGCCGAGCCGCCTGGCGGTTTTCTTGGCCTCGATCTTGTCGCCCATCAGGCGGATATGCTCGGCTTTCGGGCCGATGAAATCCAGATTGTGATCGGCCAGGATCTCGGCAAAGCGGGCGTTCTCCGAAAGGAAGCCATAGCCAGGATGCACGGCATCGGCGCCGGTGATCTCGCAGGCCGCGAGCAACGCGGGTATGTTGAGGTAGCTGTCTTTGGACGGCGGCGGCCCGATGCAGACGCTCTCGTCGGCCAGCCGCACATGCATGGCGTCGGCATCGGCGGTCGAATGCACCGCGACGGTGGAGATGCCGAGTTCCTTGCACGCGCGCAGCACGCGCAGTGCGATTTCGCCGCGATTGGCTATGACAATCTTATCAAACATGAGTTCCTAGGTGGCGAATAGCGAATGGCAAACAAAGGGCGTTGTTGTTCCCACTCGCCATTCGTCCTATTCAATAATCACCAGAGGTTCGCCGAATTCGACCGGTTGGCCGTCTTCGACCAGAATTTGCGTTACGGTGCCCGCCCGCGGCGACGGAATCTGGTTCATCGTCTTCATGGCTTCGATAATCAGGAGCGTCTCGCCCACCGACACCCTGCTGCCGACTTCGATGAACGGCTTGGCCCCGGGCTCGGAGGCCCAATAGACCGTGCCGACCATCGGCGAGGGCACGACGCCCGGATGCTCGCTGACATCAGGGACGGCAGCGGGCGCTGCGGGAGCGGCAACGGCCGCGGGATTTACGACCTGCGCGATCGCCGGAACGGAAGCTGCTATGCTGATATTGCGCGCGACCCGCACCCGAAGGCCGGCGCGTTCGATTTCGATCTCGGTGAGGTTGGTTTCGTCGAGCAGCAGCGCGAGTTCGCGAATGAGCGCACTGTCCTCGCTCCTGGATTTTGCGGCTGCGGTGTTGTCAGGCGGGCGCGCCATAATCTCGATCCCTGGACTTTCTGTAGCGTGGCCGGTCAGGCCTTGGCCGTGAGGCCGAGCTTGGCGGCGAGCCCATTGATGGCGAGCCGGTAACCGTCGATGCCGAAGCCGGAGAGCATCGCGAAAGCGGCCTTGGCGGTGAAGGAATGCTGGCGGAAGTTCTCGCGAGCGTGGATGTTGCTGATATGTACCTCGACCGCCGGAACTTTCACAGCTATCAAGGCGTCGTGCAGCGCGATCGATGTGTGCGAATAGGCACCGGCATTGATGATAATACCGGCCGCGTTGTTCGCATGTGCCTCGTGGATGAAATCGACCAGCTCGCCCTCGCGATTGGATTGTCGGCACTCGGCCTTGAGGTCGAATTGCGCGGACGTTGCGACGCACAATTTCTCGACATCGGCGAGCGTCGCATGGCCATAGGTCTCGGGCTCACGGACCCCCAATAGATTAAGGTTCGGGCCGTTGAGGACATAAATTGTCCTGGAAGTGGTCTTGGCAGTGGTGTTGGCAGGTGTGTTGGCCATCCAGATTCCGGCAATATGGCGGTGGGCTGGCGCGGTTATAGGTAACAACGGCGCCAAGGGGAAGCCTTTAGCCGTCCCAAGCCTGCCCCAACTGCCTCATCCGGTTCGCAAAAGGGCCGTAGAACCTACGGAAACCCTTCATTAACCAAGGTCAAGGATGGGCTTCTGACGGCGAGAACGTTGCCGGTCAAAAAAAGGGCGGACATTGCTGTCCGCCCCCAACTCTTATGGCCGCCGGATCAGGTATCCAGCACCGCCACGATCTCCATGCTGTGTGGATCGACCACCACGAGCTGGTCGCCGACCAGGATGTATTCAAAGCCGCGCCATTCCGGATAGATCGAGACGACTTCCGTCGGAAGCGTATGGAACGTCACGTCGCGCGGAACGCGGGTACCGACCGAGATCGAGAAGTTCGCATGGCTCACCGGGGCAACATGCTGCTCCTTGATCACGCTCGTGATCTTGGTGCGCTGCTCGGTGGACAGCTTTGCGCCGGCGCCGGCCTGGCCCACGGTCTGTGAATGACGATCGGTGGTCTTGCCCTCGGCCTCGTTGTTCATCCTCTCGCCGTTGCGTTGCGCGTTCTTCTCGTTCATCCGTTCGTCATTACGCTGCGCATTCCTGTTCTCGTTCATCCGCTCGTCGTTGCGCTGCGCATTCTTGTTCCCGTTCATCCGCTCGTCGTTGCGCTGCGCATTCTTGTTCCCGTTCATCCGCTCATCATTACGCTGCGCATTCTTGTTTTCCTCGCGGCCTTCACGCTGCGCGTTCTTGTCCTCCCGGCCCTCGTTCTTCATGCTCTGGCCGACGGTCTTGCCTTTTTCCGCGTTTTCGCTGTGCTGGTTCTTGCCGGCAGTCGGCGATTTCATTTCCGGCCGCGTCGCATCATGCTTCATCTGGCCGCCGCTGGTTCCGTAATCGGATGACGCCCCGCTCTGCTGCCCGGCAGAGGGACCTTCTCGGCCCATGCCGCCGCTCTGGGCATTGGCCAAACCGGTTCCCGCCATCAATGCGAAAACGGCCACCGAAATCATGAAACGATTGGTCATTGATATCTCCTCACACATTTGCATTGCCCACGCCGACAACGGCGGGCAATGCGCGATGTTCCGGGGTATCTCCGGTTCCTTCCGGCTTTATTGCCTGAATGGGCGATAAACCGTCATGTGCGGGCTGCTCAAAACAAAGCCGGCGGATCGACCGCCGGCTTTTCAATTTTTCTGATCGTGAACTGTCCGATTGCCAGCTTCAGGACGCCTTAACTACAAGAAGCCTTAACTACAAGAAGCCTTGCCGCAGCGGGCCAGGCCGATCTTCTCCTTGAGACCATCGAGCCCGATCGCGCCGACCACGACCTCCTTGCCGATCACGTAGCTCGGCGTCCCGTTCATGCCCATCGCCTCCGCAAGCTTGAAGTTCTCCTCGATCGTGGCCTTCACTTCCGGGCTCGTCAGATCCTTTTCAAGTCGCGCCATGTCGGCGCCGGCATCCTTGGCGGCAGCCATCGCATGCGCCTTGTCGGCCGGCCCGCGTCCGCCAAGCAGCTTCTGGTGGAATTCGAGATATTTCTTGCCGCTCGGATCCTGCATGCGCAAGGCGACCGCGACCTGGGCCGCCTCAACCGAGCCCGGGCTCAGCACCGGGAACTCCTTCAGCACGACCCTCAGCTTGGGATCGGTCTTCATCAGATTAAGCATGTCGGCCATCGCGCGTTTGCAATAACCGCAATTGTAGTCGAAGAACTCGACGAAGGTGACGTCGCCGTCCTTGTTGCCGAGCACGACGCCACGTGGCGAGTTGAAGATCGCGTTCGCATTCTCGGTGACGATGGCTTCATGCTTCTTGGCTTCCTCGGCCGTCTGGCGCTTGCTCAATTCGCCCATGGCTTCTTCCAGCACCTCCGGGTGCGACACCAGGTAGTTCTTGATGACCGCCTCGATCTCTCCCTTCTGGGCGTCGGAAAAATTCTGCGCCAATGCACTCGGCGGTGCGGCGCACAGGACCAGCGCGAACAGGGCAGGGACGAGCACGCGAAGCGAAGGCATTGGCAAATCCTCTTGGCGAAAGCTGGTCTTGAAAACCATCTGCAGTTCAGCACCTACAGTCTGGTGCGGGTGTATTTTCAGTTGCTCTTCTGGCCGGGCATCGGCTTGGCGGTAACGATATCGTCGGCCCTGACCCATCCGGGCGTGCCGATCGCGAAACGGGTCTTGGCGCGCGAAGCGAGTTCGCGTGCCGTCTTGTTGTCGCCACGAAGGTAAGCGGCCTGTGCCGACGCGAGATCGGCTTCAGCGTAGTCTCCCTTGCGGCCGTAAGCCATTGCGAGCTGGGTATAGCCGAGGGGAGCCTCGGTCTCCCGGCTGACCGCGGCACGCAGAATCGCGATCGCTTCCTCCGTATAGGCCTTATTGTCGGTCCCGACGAGCGCCTGTCCCAGTAACATCTCGATGAGCGGGGCGTTATGGGAGAGTTGAACCGCCTTGCGCAACGGCGCGATGGCCTCGGTGGGCTTGCCGCCTTCCACCAGCGCCTGGCCGCGCAACTCGTAAAAATACGGGTTGGCGGGCTGCATCTGGATCAGCGCATCGATCTGAATCAGCGCATCGCGCAGGTTGCCGTGGCGATAGGTCGTGATGGCATGGGCGTAGCGCGCGGGCATGCTGGTATCCGACAGCGGATAGCGCCGGTACACGGTATTCGGGCTTTCCATGAAGGCCGAGATCTTGGCGCGCACCATGTTGTGGCGCATTTGCAACGCCGGATCGTCCTTCTTGTCCCAATACGGGCTGGTCCGCGCCAACTCCTCAAGCGCTGCGACGCGGTCAGCTGGCATTGGATGCGACTGCAGGTACGGGTCGGCGCCGTGCGCGGCGAAAAGGCTGTCGTTGCTGAACCGCTGGAACGTTTCATACATGCCCTTGGCAGACTGGCCGGTCTCGGTCAGGAACTTCACGCCGGCGCGGTCGGCGTTTTCCTCTTGCTGGCGCTGATAGGACAGCAGGGAGCGTTGAATTATCGACTGCGGCGCCGAGAAGGCGGCGGCGCCGGCATCGGCCAGGCCGCCATTGCTGTTGCCGGCTCGAGCTCCCGCTACCACCGCGCCGGCGCCCAGCAGCATGGCGATGATCATTTGCGTCTGAGCATGGGCGATCTGTTCGCGCATCTTGGCGAGATGGCCGCCGGCGAGATGGCCAGTCTCGTGCGCCAGTACGCCGATCAGCTGATTTGGCGTCTCCGATTGCATGATCGCGCCGTAGTTCACGAAAATGCGGTGGCCATCGGCGACAAAGGCATTGAACGCGCTATCGTTGATGATCACGACCTGGATGTTTTGTTTTTCCAGCCCCGCGACGCGAAGGATCGGCCGGGTGTAATCGCGCAGCAATTGTTCCGCCTCGGTATCGCGAATGACCGGCGGCCCCTTCGCTTCCTGCGCGGCAGCCGGCATTGGGGCAAGAATCGGCGGCAGGATCGGGCTCAGTGCGAGCGCGACCGCGGTGGTGACGGCGGTCAGCTTCGGTATTTTCCTGCCCTTGACGAGGCGCAGCAGCATCGGACGGTCTTTAAATCGTTGGCGGCGGATTGGATACGAGATATGCCCTACCAAACCGGCGAATGCGGCTAGTCTGGGGCACGATCAAAGTAGCAGAAAAGTAGCAAACCTCGATGCTTGACGCGAAACTGCGGGACCGTGCCAGGACTGTTTTGACGGCGTCCGGGCGTAGCGATGTTCCACCCTTCATGGTGATGGACGTGATGGCTGCGGCGGCGCGGATCGAAGCGTCCGGTGGACACGTCATCCACATGGAAGTCGGGCAACCGGCCGCGCCGGCGCCCAAAACCGCCATCGCGGCGGCGCGCGCCGCGCTCGAGGGCGGCCGGATCGACTACACTTTCGCGCTCGGCATTCCTTCGCTGCGGGCGCGGATCGCGCGACACTATCGCGAGACCTATCGCTGTACGGTGGACGCCGACCGGATCGTGGTCACGACAGGTTCGTCGGGCGCGTTCGTCCTGGCCTTTCTCGCCCTGTTCGAACCCGGCGATCGCGTGGCGGTCGCCGTGCCGGGTTATCCGCCCTATCGTCACATTCTGACTGCGCTTGGCTGCGAGCCGGTGCCGATCGAAACCTCGAGCGAAACCCGTCACGCGCTGACCGGCGAAGCGTTGCTCGCCGCGCATCGTCAAAAACCGCTGCGAGGCGTGCTGGTCGGTAGCCCGGCAAATCCAACGGGAACCATGATGCCGCGCGAGGCGCTCACCAGCCTGATAGCAGCGGCTGAAGGCGCGGGCATTCGTTTCATTTCGGACGAAATCTATCATGGCCTTGACTATGCATTTCCCGCGGTGACGACGGCGGAGCTTTCGCCGCACGCGCTCGTCATCAATTCGTTTTCAAAATATTTCTGCATGACCGGCTGGCGGGTCGGCTGGATGGTGGCACCGGAGCCGCTGGTACGGCCAATCGAGCGGCTGCAGCAAAATCTCTCGATCTCGGTGCCGACGCTGTCGCAGATCGCCGCAGAAGCGGCCTTCGAGGGCCGCGAAGAGATGGAGGCGATCAAGCACGGCTATCAGGAGAATCGCCGCATCCTGGTCGAGGGCCTGCCGCGCGCGGGCCTTACGGATTTTCTGCCGGCCGACGGCGCCTTCTATCTTTACGCGGATGTCTCGAAATTCAGCTCCGACAGCTTTGCCTTCGCTGGTGAGATGCTGGAGAAGATCCATGTCGCTGCCACTCCCGGCATCGACTTTGATCCGGTGCATGGCCGCGCTTTCGTCCGGTTCTCCTATGCGCGTTCGCTTTCGGAAATGCACGAAGCCGTCTCGCGCATCGCAAGTTGGCTGGCACGCTAGCGCCATAAAATTCGCGGTGCCGGTCAATGCAGGCCAGGCTACTTCCGCCGCACCGGCAGTTGACGGGCGTTCCGCGCCATTGACTCCATACACTGTCTGCAACATCCAATTGGGAGTGAAAAGCCATGGCGACAACGATCGCAACCACCGCGCCCGCGCGCGCGGCGAAACCCTGGTACAAGATCCTTTACATTCAGGTCTTGATCGCGATCGTGCTTGGACTCTTGATCGGCTCGCTGTGGCCCCATCTTGCGACCAACGACTGGGTCAAGGCACTGGGCGACGGCTTCATCAAGCTGATCAAAATGATGATCGCACCGATCATCTTCTGCACGGTGGTATCCGGCATTTCGCACATTCAGGATGCTCGCAAGGTCGGCCGCGTCGACGTCAAGGCGCTGGTCTATTTCGAGATCGTCTCGTCGTTCGCGCTGCGTCTCGTGGTGGGAGGGCGAACTCGATCACGAGCGGCTGCATGCCAACCTCAACCGCACCATCGATCCCTCCGACCTCGAGACGGCGATCACGACGGGCGAAGTCTGATCGGTTCCAGGTGAACCAGCATCGGACCCATCGTTCGAAAATGTCGTAGATCACGGGCGCCAAAGGCCGCCCGGTTTTGCAGGCGGCCTTTCATTTGATCGGCTCGGAGGCGCGGCCTATTCATCGCCGCCGAAGCGCCGCGACCACCAGCCTGCCTTGCGCGGCTGCCTGTCGCTGGCGGGCTCGGTCTCCGATTGCGCCGGAGCCGGCGGCTCGGCCGGTCGCTGTTCGGCCGGCGGTACGCTCGCAGGTTGGGCGTCGTGCAGGAAGCTGACTTTTTCGCGGACGGTCGAACGCCGATGCCCGGCCTTGTCGGCCTCGTGCGCGGTTTCTTCCGCCGAGGGTGAGTGAACGGCTTCCTGCTGGCCATCGTCGCTATGTTGGGAAACTGTCGTTGGTGCGGTCGCTTCAGGTTGGACTGCCGGCGGGGACTGTTCGGACGGGCCGCCATCGAAATCGGCAACCGCGGCCGCGACTTCCGGAGCCGAAGCCGGCCTGAGTTCGTCGGCAATCGATCCGGCTAAGCCATCCTCCGGTGCGCCGCGCCGACGACGTCCGCCGCGACGGCCGCGGCGGCGGGGCCGCCGCTCGCCCTGATCGGCGCGCGCAGCGCCCTGCTGGTCCCCGGTCTCGTCCTCGTCGGTTTCCGTTTCATCGGAGCTTGTCCCTGCATCCGCCGCGGTGCGTGGTCCGTCATGCTCCTCGCGATGATCGTCTCGTCCCGATGCGCTTTCACGCTCGCCGGGACGGCCGCGCCGCCGGCGCCGCCGCTTGCGCTTGTGACCATCGCCGTCGGGTGATCCGCTGCCGGCTTCACTGGCCACGGCGTCAGCAGTGAGCCCTTCGCTCTCCTCGGTTTCCACCTCGGCTTCGGACTCGACATCGAGTTCCTCGTCCTCATCATAGGGTTCGTCGACCTGCGGTGGGGAGGCCGCGGCCTGGGCGGCCAAGAGCGCCTTGGCAGCTTCCAGCGTGTGCACCTGTTCACCGCGATCGATGATGAAGGACTGCTGGCCGCTTACGGTCGGATCGGCGATCACCGACAGCGTGACCTTGAAGCTGCTTTCGAGGTCGCGCAAATGGCCGCGCTTGTGATTGAGAACATACAGCGCGACGTCGGTACGCGTGCGCACCACGAGATTGTGGGTCGCGCCCTTCATCAATATCTCTTCCAGTCC
>JAGXAJ010000098.1 GCA_018971625.1 Pseudomonadota bacterium | reverse complement strand
CGCGGTGCAGTTGCCGCCGCAGCACGTGGAAGTAATTCGCCGGCGTGGTGGCGTGGACCACCTGCATGTTGTCTTCGGCGCAGAGCTGCAAATACCGCTCGAGCCTGGCGGAGGAATGCTCCGGTCCCTGCCCTTCATAACCATGCGGCAGCATGCAGACGAGACCCGACATACGCAGCCATTTGCGTTCGCCCGACGAGATGAACTGGTCGACCACGACCTGGGCGCCGTTGGCGAAATCACCGAACTGCGCTTCCCAGATTGCGAGCGCGTTCGGTTCGGCGAGCGAATAGCCGTATTCGAAGCCGAGCACCGCTTCTTCCGACAATAGCGAGTTGATGACCTCGTAATGGCCCTGGTCGCCGCCGAGATGGTTGAATGGCGTGTAGCGGCTCTCGTCTTCCTGATCGATCAGGACCGAATGGCGCTGCGAGAAAGTGCCGCGCTCGCTATCCTGACCGGACAGCCGAACGTGATGGCCTTCCTGCAGCAGCGTGCAGAACGCCAGCGCCTCGCCGGTCGCCCAGTCGATGCCGATGCCGGTCTCGATCGCCTTGGCGCGGTTCTCCAGAAAGCGCTGAACGGTACGGTGGACCCGGAAACTATCGGGCACCTTGGTGATCTTGCGGCCGATATCCCTGAGCAACGCCAGATCGACGCCGGTGACGCCGCGGCGCGGGTCCTCCTCGGCGTCGGCGGATTTGAAACCGGCCCATTTGCCGTCGAGCCAGTCAGCCTTGTTCGGCCTGTAGCCGGAGCCCGCCTCGAGTTCGGCATCGAGCCGCGCGCGCCAGTCGGCCTTGGCCTTCTCCACCTCGCCTTCGGTGATCACGCCGTCGGCGATCAGCCGCTTGGAATAAATCTCGACCGTGCCGGGATGCGACGCAATCTTCTTGTACATCACCGGCTGGGTGAACATCGGCTCATCGCCTTCATTGTGGCCGTGCCTGCGATAGCAGAACATGTCGATCACGACGGGCTTGTGGAATTTCTGCCGGAACTCGATCGCAACCTTGGCGGCGAACACCACGGCTTCCGGATCATCGCCGTTCACATGGAAGATCGGCGCATCGATCATCTTCGCCACGTCAGACGGATAGGGCGAGGAGCGCGAATAGCGCGGATAGGTGGTGAAGCCGATCTGGTTGTTGACGATGAAGTGAATGGAGCCGCCGGTGCGGTAGCCCTTCAGGTCGGACAAGCCGAAGCATTCCGCCACCACGCCCTGCCCCGCAAACGCCGCGTCGCCATGCATCAACAGCGGCAACACCGAGATGCGCTGGTCCGGCGGATCGCCGTGCTGGTCTTGCTTGGCACGCACCTTGCCGAGCACCACGGGATCGACGATCTCCAGATGCGACGGGTTGGCGGTCAGCGACAGATGGATCCGGTTGTTATCGAACTCGCGGTCCGACGAGGCGCCGAGATGGTATTTGACGTCGCCGGAACCTTCGACGGCGTCGGGATTTGCGGAGCCGCCCTTGAATTCATGAAACAGCGCGCGGTGCGGCTTGCCCATCACCTGCGTCAGCACGTTGAGGCGACCGCGATGCGGCATGCCAATGACGATTTCCTTCACGCCGAGATTGCCGCCGCGCTTGATAATCTGCTCCAGCGCCGGAATCAGCGATTCACCGCCGTCGAGACCGAAGCGCTTGGTGCCGGTGAATTTGAGATCGCAGAATTTCTCGAAGCCTTCGGCCTCGATCAGCTTGTTGAGGATCGCGCGGCGGCCCTCGCGGGTGAAACTGATTTCCTTGTCCGGGCCCTCGATGCGTTCCTGAATCCAGCTCTTTTGCGCGGCGTTGGTGATGTGCATGAACTCGACGCCGAGCGTCTGGCAGTAGGTCCGCTGGCAGATCGCGACGATCTCGCGCAGAGTCGCGTATTCAAGGCCCAATACATGGTCGAGGAAGATTTTGCGGTCGAAATCGCCGTCGACAAAGCCATAAGAGCGCGGATCGAGTTCCTCGCGATCGCGCGGCGGCTCAATGCCGAGCGGATCGAGCCTGGCGTGGAAATGGCCGCGCATGCGATAGGCCCTGATCAACATCAAGGCGCGTACCGAATCGCGCGTCGCCTGGTGGACGTCGGCCGCCGATAGTTCGGCGCCCTTGGCTTGCGCCTTGGCGGCAAGCTTGGTGCCGACGGTCTTCTCGAGCTGCGCCCAATTGCCGTCGAGCGCAAAGGTTAGATCGTCGCTCGGCGCGAGCGGCCAGTTGTCGCGTCCCCAGGAAGCGCCTTCGGCATTCTTGCGAACGTCGGCGGGCGGGTCTTTCAGGCTCTTGAAGAATTCCTGCCATTCGGCGTCGACCGAGCCGGGGTCCTGCTCATAGCGGGCGTAGAGATCGTCGATATAGGCGGCGTTGGTACCCTGCAAAAAAGAAGAGAGGGCAAATGCGGCATTCGCGTCCTGGCGAGACATGATTGCGTCCTGGTGATTTCGCTTCGCGCATGGAATACGACGCTGACGGCCGATCGCAGGCCGGATCGGCGTGATAAACGGCTTTTACCCTATATGGGACCAATGTTCGCGCTCAAAAGAACCAAATATTGAACTATGTCTTCAACTTTTCAACAAGGGTTTTTCCGAGCCGCGCGGGCGACGGCGAGACAGTAATCCCCGCCGATTCCATCGCTGCGGTCTTGGATCCGGCATCACCCTTGCCGCCGGAGATGATCGCGCCGGCATGGCCCATGCGGCGGCCAGGAGGCGCCGTGACGCCCGCGATAAAGCCGACCATCGGCTTCTTGCGGCCACGCCTGGCTTCGTCCTTGAGAAACTGGGCGGCATCTTCCTCGGCCGAACCGCCGATTTCGCCGATCATCACGATCGAGGTGGTCTTGGGGTCGGCGAGGAACATCTCCAGCATGTCGATGAATTCGGTGCCCTTGACCGGATCACCGCCGATGCCGACCGCGGTGGTCTGACCAAGACCTTCCTGGGTGGTCTGGAAAACCGCCTCATAGGTCAGCGTGCCCGATCGCGAGACGATGCCGACATTTCCGGGCTTGAAGATGTTCGCCGGCATGATGCCGATCTTGCATTCGCCGGCAGTCATCACGCCGGGGCAGTTCGGCCCGATCAGGCGCGACTTCGATCCCGTCAGCGAGCGCTTGACGCGGACCATGTCGAGCACCGGAATGCCCTCGGTGATGCAGACGATCAGCGGGATTTCCGCATCGATGGATTCGCAGATCGCATCCGCGGCCCCGGGCGGCGGCACGTAGATCACGGAGGCATCCGCGCCCGTGTTCTCGCGCGCTTCGGCGACGGTGTCGAACACCGGCAGGCCCAGATGCATCGAGCCGCCTTTGCCGGGCGAGGTTCCACCGACCATCCTGGTGCCATAGGCGATCGCCGCTTCCGAATGAAACGTACCGTTCTTGCCGGTAAAGCCCTGGCAGATGACTTTGGTGTTCTTGTCGATCAGGATGGACATGAGGCTGCTTTCGCGAAACGGGTTAATGGATGCGCCGATACATGCCGGTGAGCACGTCGGCCCATCCTTCCGCGTCGGGCGAGAACTGGATTTTCAGACTGTAGTTGTCGGCGTCGATGACTTCATAGATATGGCGCGCGTTGCCGCGCAGCGAACCGCGCACCAGGATCAGCGACTTGCCGCTCCAGCCGCCGGAAGCCGGCGATGGCGGATAGTAGCCGAGCGAATCGTGCCAAAACAATTTGTAGAGCCGATCCTCGCGATCGTAGGTGAACACGCCATGGGTCGCGAAGCTGTCCTTGCCGTCGCGTTTTTGAACCGTGTCCTGGATCAGATAGAAACCGTTGAGATCGATACGGGCCGAAACGCTCGACGTCGCGGGTCCGCCCGAGAGCCAGCGCGACGGATAGACCATCTCCTCGCCGCTCCACTCGCCGGCGAACGCCGCAAGCTTGCGGTGCTCCGCTAGCGGCGTCGGCGCGGCGAGATGGTCATCGGCCATCGGCTCAGGCTCCCTTGACGGCCTTGACGATCTTCTGCGCGGCGTCGTCGAGATTGTCGGCGGACAGCACGTTGAGGCGGGATTCGCGGATGATCTTCTTGCCGGCATCGACATTGGTGCCCTCGAGCCGCACCACCAGTGGCACCTTCAAGCCGACTTCCTTCACCGCGGCGACGACGCCATCCGCGATGACGTCGCACTTCATGATGCCGCCGAAGATGTTGACCAGGATGCCCTTCACATTGGGATCGGCGGTGATGATCTTGAACGCCGCGGCGACGCGTTCCTTGGTGGCGCTGCCGCCGACATCGAGGAAGTTCGCCGGCGCCATGCCATAGAGCTTGATAATGTCCATGGTGGCCATCGCAAGGCCGGCGCCGTTGACCATGCAACCGATATTGCCGTCGAGCGCCACATAGTTCAGCTCGTATTTCGAGGCCTCGATCTCCTTGGCGTCTTCCTCGGTCTCGTCGCGCAGCGCCAGCACTTCCGGATGGCGAAACAGCGCGTTGTCGTCGAACGACACCTTGGCATCGAGCACGCGCAGCATGCCCTGTTTGGTGACGACGAGCGGGTTGATCTCCAGCATCGCCATGTCCTTGGCGACGAAAGCCGCATAGAGCTGCGCCACCAGCTTTTCCGCCTGCTTGGCGAGATCGCCGGTGAGCCCCAGCGCCTTCGCAACCTTGCGGCCGTGATGGCCCATGATGCCGGTCGCAGGATCAACCGAGAAGCTGACGATCTTTTCTGGATTCGTGTGCGCGACGTCCTCGATGTTGACGCCACCTTCGGTCGACGCCACGAACGACACCTCCGAGGTTTCGCGGTTGACCAGCATCGACAGATAAAACTCCTTGTCGACGTCGGAGCCTTCCTCGATGTAGAGCCGATTAACCTGCTTGCCGTGCGGCCCGGTCTGCACCGTAACCAGCGTTGCGCCCAGCATTTGCTTGGCGAATTCATTGACCTCGGCGACCGATTTGGCGATGCGCACGCCGCCCTTGTCGCCGGCGGAGGCTTCCTTGAACTTGCCCTTGCCGCGGCCGCCGGCGTGGATCTGGCTCTTCACCACCCAGATCGGGCCAGGCAGCGTCTTGGCCGCGACATCGGAATCGGACGCCCGCAGCACCGGCACACCCTTCGAGATCGGCACCCCGAACTCGTGCAGCAGCGCCTTGGCCTGGTATTCATGGATATTCATCTGGACGCTCCCCCGACCCTTGCGCCGTGAACCCGCAGATTCACTTCAGGTTTGCTGGTATATCATAGCAACTGCAACTTTGACTCGCCTCGTAGTTTCATCGCCGTTTTCCAACGCTGGCGCCCGGCGCGCATTGCGAACTCCGGTCGTTGGCGTTGCGCCAGGCCGACCGATCACCGGCCGAGCAGATCGGGCGCGATCTTCTTGCAGGCATCGACCAGCCCCTGCACCGCGCCGACCGACTTGTCGAAGGCCTCGCGGTCCTTGCCGGCCAGTTCGATCTCGACAATGCGCTCGACCCCCTTCGAGCCGATCACGACGGGCACACCGACATACATGTCCTTTACGCCGTATTCGCCATTGAGATAGGCTGCGCATGGCAGCACGCGCTTCTTGTCGCGCAGATAGCTCTCTGCCATCGCGATTGCGGACGCGGCTGGCGCATAGAACGCCGATCCGGTCTTCAAGAGATTGACGATCTCGGCGCCACCGTTCCGGGTGCGGTCGACGATTTCGTCGATGCGCGCCTGCGAGGTCCAGCCCATCTTGACGAGGTCGGGCAACGGAATGCCGGCGACCGTCGAATAGCGCACCAGCGGGACCATGGTATCGCCGTGGCCGCCAAGCACGAAAGCGGTAACATCCTCAATCGAGACATTGAATTCGTCGGCAAGGAAATAGCGAAAGCGCGAGGAATCCAGCACGCCCGCCATGCCCACCACCTTCTTGGCCGGCAAGCTTGAAGCCTTCTGCAGCGCCCACACCATCGCATCCAGCGGGTTGGTGATGCAGATGACGAAGGCATCCGGCGCGTATTTCTTGATGCCGGCGCCGACCTGTTCCATCACCTTGAGATTGATGCTCAGGAGATCGTCGCGGCTCATGCCGGGCTTGCGCGGCACGCCGGCGGTGACGATGCAGACCTTGGCGCCGTCGAGCGCATCATAGGAATTGGCGCCGGTAAAACTCGCATCGAAGCCGTCGACCGGGGAGGACTGCGCGATATCGAGCGACTTGCCCTGCGGCACGCCTTCCGCGATGTCGAACATCACGACGTCGCCAAGCTCTTTCAGACCGATGAGGTGAGCCAGCGTTCCGCCGATCTGGCCGGAGCCAATCAAAGCAATCTTGTCTCGCGCCATGGCAAATCTGTCCTTTGAACAGTCAAGCAGGAGAGTGGAAGGAAGCTCTTTCGCTGTTATCCCTTTCGACTGGCACGTTCAAGTCAGGCCATGCCCAATTGTCCGCTGCTGCCCTGATTTCGATCATGGTCAGGTTTCCACCAGGCCGGTACTGGAGCCGCTGGCGACGGAATCCTTGCGGCCATGGGGCAGCGCCAGATAGGATTCCGAACTCATTTCGATCAGCCGCGAGGCGGTGCGCTCGAACTCGTTGGCTTCATCGCCGTCGGTCGCGACATACAGCGACACCGGATCGGCCGCCGCGGACGCCATCAGCTTCACGGCATTGTCATACAGCGTATCGATCAACGCGATGAAGCGCTTGGCGGCGTTGCGCTCGGGATAGTCCATGACCGGGATGTGGTCGATCAGGACGGTGTGATAGTCACGCGCGAGCCGCAGATAGTCGGATGCGGCCAATGGCTTTTCGCAGAGATCGGCAAACGAAAAACGCGCCACGCCATGCGCCGAACATGGCACGCGAAGCACGCGGCCCTTGATCGAGATATCGCGCGGTTTGCAGGGCGCGTTGCCGGTCATGCTGCTCCAGGCCTTGTCGAGCACCACGTCGGCACCGCGATCGGCCGGTACCAGCCACATCTTCGCACCGGCGAGTTTCTCCAGCCGGAAATCGGTGCGCGCATCGAGCCGCAGCACGTCCAAATGATCCGATATCTGGGCGATGAAGGGCAGGAACAGCGCCCGGTTCAGGCCGCCTTTGTAAAGATCGTCCGGCGCGACGTTGGAGGTCGCGACCACCACGGTGCCGAGTTCGAACAGTTTCGAGAACAGCCGGCCCAGGATCATGGCATCCGCGATGTCAGTGACATGGAATTCGTCGAAGCACAGCAGCCAGGCGTGGTCGAAGATCGACTGCGCGGTGAGCGCGATCACGTCGCCGTCGGCGATTTCGCCGCGGGCGATATTTCGACGAAAACCGTAGATCCGCTCATGCACCTCGGCCATGAATTCGTGGAAATGGGCGCGGCGCTTGTGCGCGACCGGCGACTGCTGGAAAAACAGGTCCATCAGCATGGTCTTGCCGCGTCCAACCTCGCCGTAGACGTAGAGGCCGCGCGGCGGCGGCTCGTTCCTGTCGGCGAACAACCGGCCCAGCAGCCCCTGCTTGCGGACCGGCGTGTAAGCCGAAAGCCGCGCTTCCAGATCGGAGAACGCCTCGGCAGCAGCCGCCTGCGCCGTGTCGGGTTCGATCGCGCCGGAGGAAACCAGCGACTGATAATGCGCGCCAAAGGACGAAGATGGCGTGGATAGCATGGCCCACCTTACGGCCCAGACCAGCGAAAATTGCAAGCCGGGATTTGGTGCGAGAAGGTATGCAGTTTCTCCCTCGACCTGCTCTTGCAGGCCGAGAAGACGGATCACGCGCTCAACGCGTAGGAATCTTCCACCACATAGGGACCGCCACCGGTGGACGCCCGCGACGAAAACAGCACGAAGCGCGACGCCGTGAACACCCGGGTCGGGAAATATCCGCGCACCGACAGATAGTCCGCGACATCCTGGTTAGAGGCGTCACGCAACCGCGCGAGCGTCACATGCGGGGTGAATTTCCGGCCTTCCGGGTCGAGCCCGATCCGCTGCATCAGCCGTTCCAGTTCCGCCTGCAGCTCGATCAATGGCCGGCTCGGCAGCACCGAGGCCACCACCGCACGCGGCTTTTTGCCGCCGAAGCTCGACAGGCCCTGCAGCGTGACATCGAACGGCTTGCGGTTGACACGAAACAGCATCAAGGCGATTTCGTTGGCTGCGATGCCGTCGATATCGCCGATGAAGCGCAGGGTGACATGGTAATTTTCGGGGTCAACCCAACGGGCGCCAGGGAGGCCACCGCGTAAATTGGAAAGCGTCTGGCCGATCTCGGCCGGGATTTCCAGTCCGGTAAACAAACGTGGCATCGCAAGCCTCCCGATGCTGAGCACGTCCCCGAAACGGCAAGCCGCCGTCGGGAAGATCACGCCTTGGAGACAAACCCGGTGACGAATCACCGGCACTCATTTCTACCGTAGTTATGTGACTCTGCGAAGGATGCGTAGCCCGGGCCAGGAAAAACACTTCGCTTAAGGTTATCGCCGCCGGTTCAACTGCGTTGTCCGGCGACCGCGCCGAGCAATGCCTCCACTTTGGGCAGGATGTTTTTCACGATCACATCGACGCCCTCCGCCGTCGGATGGATGCCGTCGGCCTGGTTGAGCCGGACATTGCCGGCAACGCCATCGAGGAAAAACGGATAGAGCGGCACGCCGAATGATTTCGACAGATCGGGATAGACGGCATTGAAGCGCGCCGCGTAGTCACTGCCGTAATTCGGCGGCGCCAGCATTCCGCACAACAGCACCGCGATCTTGCGCGCCTTCAGCCGGGTCAAAATGTCCGACAGTGCCGCGCGGGTGACCTTCGGGTCGAGCCCGCGCAGGGCATCATTGGCGCCGAGTTCGAGGATCACCGCATCGGTTCCATCGGGCACCGACCAGTCGAGCCGGTCCCGGCCACCGGAACTGGTGTCGCCGGATACCCCGGCATTGGTGACATCGACATCTATCCCATTGTTCTGCAAAACCTTTTGTAACCGCTGCGGAAATGCGTCGGAGGCCGGCAGGCCCAGTCCCGCGCTCAACGAATCACCCAGCACAACCATTTTGACCGGCTTAGCCGCTTGCGGCGCGGACGTCTGCGCGACGGCCGCGGGCGCCGTCATCAAAGCGACCATCAACACGAGTATGTGCACGAACAGAACCATCCCGCTCTCGATTCGAGCTGCGGAAGTGCCATATGACCGGACCATGGACAGTCTCATCGAACCCTCGTCACTGGCCGGCCTCGAGCCGGACTCCATCGCGATCTCGAACGTCAATCTCTCGCTGGGCTCGGGCGCGGCGCGCGTTCATATCCTGAAAGATATCAGCCTCAATGTGGCCGCGGGCGAAGCGATCGGCCTGATTGGGCCGTCAGGCTCGGGGAAGTCCACCCTGCTGATGGTGATGGCGGGGCTGGAGCGTCCTGATAGCGGAGAGGTAGTAGTCAACGGCACTTCGTTCAACGTGCTCAATGAGGATGGGCTGGCGCGCTTTCGCGGCCGTCAGGTCGGTATCGTGTTCCAGTCATTCCATCTGATCCCGACCATGACCGCGCTGGAAAACGTCGCGGTGCCGCTCGAGCTGGCCGGCAATCGCGACGCTTCGTCGCGCGCGGCGGAGGAACTTGCCTCGGTCGGTCTTGGCGACCGACTGCATCACTACCCCACGCAATTGTCCGGCGGCGAGCAGCAACGCGTCGCATTGGCTCGCGCGCTGGTGCCTGATCCTGCGATTCTGGTAGCGGACGAGCCAACCGGGAATCTCGACGAAGCCACCGGCAAGCAGATCGTAGACCTCCTGTTCACCAAGCATGCCGAACGCGGCATGACGCTGGTGCTGGTGACGCACGACACCTCGCTGGCGCGGCGCTGCGACCGCGTGGTCCGGCTGCGCTCGGGCCGCATCGACGGCGCTGGCGGGAATCGCAAAGCCGCTTCATGAGCCTCGCCACCGAATCCGTCCACACCCGCGGGGCATCGCTTTCGCTGCACTATGCCCTGCGCGAGCTGCGCGGTGGCCTGCGCGGCTTCTACGTGTTCATCGCCTGCATCGCGCTCGGCGTGATGGCGATTGCCGGCGTCGGCTCGGTCGCCGCCAGCCTGGGCGAGGGATTGGCGCATGAGGGCCGTACCTTGCTCGGCGGTGACGTCGCATTCTCGCTGATCCAGCGTGAAGCCAAGCCCGACGAGGTGGCTTTTCTTCGCGCGCGCGGACAAGTTTCCGTCGTGGCGACGTTGCGCGCCATGGTGCGGGCCTTGGCGCGCATCGGCAACGACCAGCTCGCGCTGGTCGAGATCAAGGCTGTCGACGAACACTATCCCGTGCTGGGCGAACTTGTCCTCGATCCGAAAATGCCGATCGCAGCTGTTTTGGCCGAGCGCGACGGCGCGTTCGGCGCGGCGGTCGATTCGACCTTGCTCGCGCGCCTCAACCTCAAGGTCGGCGACCGCGTCAGCGTGGGCAGCGCGACATTTCAATTGCGCAGTACCGTCGAGACCGAACCGGACAGGCTGGCCGGCGGCCTTGGCTTCGGTCCGCGCTTTCTGATCAGCGAACAGGCCCTGCGCGCCACCGGATTATTGCAGCCCGGCAGCCTCGTGCGCTGGATCTACCGGCTGAAGCTGCCCGACAAGGCGGCAGGCGATACCGCGGTTGCAGCGCTGATCGAGCAGGTGCGAACGGCGTTACCGCAGGCCGGCTGGGAAATCCGCTCGCGCAACAACGCCTCGCCGCAGCTCGAGCGCACCATCAACCGCTTCACGCAGTTCCTCACGTTGGTTGGCCTTGCCGCATTGCTGGTTGGCGGCGTGGGCGTCGCCAACGCGGTTAAAAGCCATATCGATCGCCGCCGCGACGTGATCGCCACGTTCAAGGCGCTCGGCGCCACCGGTCGCGACGTGTTTTCAATCTATCTGACGCAAGTGACCGTGCTTGCCGTGATCGGTTCCGTGATTGGACTGGCAATCGGCGCAGCGCTGCCTTTCATTATTGTCGGCGTGTTCGGCAAACTTTTGCCGCTGCCGGTGGTCCCGGCGCTGCATCCGGATCAATTGCTGCTTTCCTTCATCTACGGCCTTCTCACCGCGCTGGCCTTCGGGCTGTGGCCGCTTGGCCGCGTCCATGACGTCCCGGTCGCGGCATTGTTTCGCGAAACCGTGACCGGTGAGGGGCAGCGCCCCCGCTGGCGCTATCTGGCGCTGATGGCGATGGTGATCGCGCTGTTGATCGCGGTGGCGATCGGACTTGCCTATGACAAACGGGTCGCGGTCGTGTTCGTGGTGTCCTCGATGGTGGTGTTCGCGGTACTTCGCGGCGTCGCCGCCATCCTGATGGCGTTGGCGCGGCGTCTGCCGCGAAGCGGCATCACGATGCTAAGGCTGGCGATCGCCAACATCCACCGGCCCGGCGCCTTGACGCCTTCCGTCGTGATGTCGCTGGGTTTGGGATTGGCGGTGCTGGTCACGATCACGCAGATCGACGGCAATCTGCGACGGCAGTTCCTGGCGGCGCTGCCGGATCGCGCGCCATCATTTTACTTTATCGATATTCCGACCAACGACGCCGTTCGCTTCGGCGAATTCCTCAAGCACGCCGCGCCGCAATCGACCGTCGAGGACGTGCCGATGCTGCGCGGCCGCATCGTCGCCGCACGCGGCGTCAAGGCGGAAGATCTCCATGCCTCCTCCGATTCGGAATGGGTGCTGCAGAGCGATCGCGGCCTGACTTATACCGGCGAGATTCCCAAGGGGTCGAAGATCGTCGAGGGCAAGTGGTGGGGCGCGGATTACAATGGTCCACCGCTGGTCTCGATCGAGAAGAAGATCGCCGACGGCCTGGGACTGAAGCTCGGCGATCCCATCGTTGTCAACGTGCTCGGACGTGACATCACGGCGACCATCGGCAATATGCGCACGATCGACTGGCAAAGTCTTGGCATCAATTTTGTGCTGGTGTTTTCGCCGAACGCTTTCAAGGGCGCTCCGCACACCCACGTCGCGACGTTGACCGAGACGCACCCGGATCCATCGGGCGATGCCCGGATCATTAAATCAGTGGCGGATGCCTTTCCGATGGTGACCAGCGTCCGCGTCCGCGAGGCGCTGGAAACCATCGGTACGGTCGTGACAAATCTCGTGCTGGCGATCCGCGGTGCCAGCGCGGTCACCTTGATCTCGGCCATTCTGGTGCTGGGCGGAGCGCTCGCTGCCGGCCATCGCCACCGAGTCTATGACGCCGTCATTCTCAAGACCCTCGGCGCTACCCGCGCCCGGCTGCTGGGCGCCTACGCGCTGGAATATCTGATGATCGGTCTGGCTACCGCCGTGTTCGGCGTAATCGCGGGCTCGGTCGCTGCGTGGCTGATCGTGACCCGGCTGATGACGTTAAGCTTTGTCTGGCAGGCCGCAAGCGCCACCGCTGTGGTCACAGCGGCGCTGGTCGTGACGGTGGGACTGGGGCTGGTGGGCACCCTGTTGGCACTAAACCGCAAGCCTGCCACCGTGCTGCGGAATTTGTGACAAATTGTATCGGCGGCCGTTTGGTTGCGTTTGGCGGAGCGACATTCAGCCGCGCGTGGAAGCTTGCAGCGAATGTGTTAGTTTCCCACATACCAGTCGGGACAGACGCCGGTTGATGACGAAAAAGTAATGTCTGCAAATGCCGGTATCTGAGATAGATTTCTAGCCCGCGCCGCAACGCCCTTGCGCTCCGCCGGACAACCAACGGGAATTCGATCATGTCGGACCTAGACCGTAATTACGCTTCTCCTTTCGGCCGGGCCGCCGGGCGCGTTGACGCCGCGACCGTCGATGCCGGTCTGCGCGCCTACATGTTGCGCATCTACAATTACATGAGCATCGGCCTCGCCATCACCGGCCTCGCCGCGCTCGGCATCTACATGGCTGCGGTAACGACCGATCCGGCCGGCGCCGCTGCCAAAATCGGCAGCGCGTACCTGACGCCATTCGGATACGCGATGTTCGTAAGCCCCTTGAAGTGGCTGTTCATGCTGGCGCCGCTGGCGATGGTGTTCGTGATCTCGGCCGGCCTCAACCGGTTGCGGCCCGCAACCGCCCAGATGCTGTTCTGGGTGTTCTCGGCACTGATGGGCGTTTCGTTGTCATCGATCTTCCTGGTGTTCACCCACACCTCGATCGTGCGGGTGTTCTTCATCACGGCGGCTTCGTTCGGCGCGCTGAGCCTGTTCGGCTACACCACAAGGCGTGACATGACCGGCATGGGCTCGTTCCTGCTGATGGGCCTGTTCGGC
>JAGXAJ010000024.1 GCA_018971625.1 Pseudomonadota bacterium | reverse complement strand
ACCGTGCGCTTCGTGTCGCAGATGATCTCGGTCACCCGCGACAAGGACGGCACGATCGTCGACGGCAACCCGGACAAGGTCGCCGACATTACCGATGTTTGGACATTTGCCCGTGACGTCACCTCACGCGATCCGAACTGGAAGCTGGTTGGCACGAGCAGCGCGCAGTAGTGCCGCCATTTTGAGGTTCCTGCAGCGGGGGCTGCAAGCTGGCATCAGGAATTTCAAATCCAAAGGCGGCGCGAAATTCGCCGTCGCGGTGGCAGCGATCGCGGTCAACCTGTCGCTAGCGCCGCTACCCGCCGATGGCTCGCATGCGCGTCATCTGCCCTATCCCAAGCTCCCCTTGCCGCTTGTCATCAGTGGCAGCCAATATACGCCGGTGGCGTGGGCCGATATCGCCGGCTGGAAGGATGACGACCATCTGGCGGCGTTCAGGACGTTCCGTGCCAGTTGCAAGGCGATCTCGGCGCAGACCGGCCCTGCCGGCGACAAGGCTCTGAGTGGTTCCCTGCGCGAACCCTGCCGCGCCGCCAAGGCCGCCGACATTGCCGATAACGCCAGGGCGCGGGCGTTTTTTCAGGAGCACTTTGAACCGCTGCAAATCTCGCGGCTCGGCGAGGACTCAGGCTTCGTGACCGGCTATTACGAACCTGTCATCGACGGTTCACGGACGCGGACCGACGTCTACAACGTACCGGTCTATCGCCGGCCCTCCAATCTGTTCGTCCGCGGCTACAACCAGGAATCCGTGGGACTGCCGAACAAGGGAGAGGTATTCCGCAAGATCGGCCGGCGCAAGCTCGTGCCTTATTACGATCGAGCGCAGATCGAGGACGGCGCCATTGCTGGCCGCGGCCTCGAAATATGCTGGCTCAAGGACCAGACCGATTTGCTGTTCGCCCAGATCCAGGGCTCGGCGCGGGTTCGCCTCCAGGATGGTTCGACCATCCGCATCAATTACGATGCTCATAATGGCTATCCCTACACCGCCGTCGGCCGGGTCCTGATCGACCGCGGCATTATTCCCAGGGACCAGATGTCGATGCAGAAGATCCGGGAATGGATGGAGCAAAATCCGGAAGCCGCCAACGACGTGCGGCGGCAAAACCGCTCCTACATCTTCTTTCGCGAGGTGCCGCTTTCCGACAAGGATGAGGCGGTCGGCGCGCAGGGCGTGCCGCTGACGCCGGGCCGCTCGATCGCAGTCGACAACTCGCTCCATGTCTATGGCACGCCGTTTTTCATCGAAGGCGAGCTTCCGATCGAATCGGAGCGGTCGAAAACGCCGTTTCGCCGGCTGATGATCGCGCAGGATACGGGTTCGGCCATCACGGGGCCTGCACGCGCCGACCTTTATTTCGGCGCTGGCGCCGATGCCGGACGGATATCGGGCCGGCTGCGCCACAATATGCGTTTCGTGATGCTGGTGCCGAAGAGCCTCGATCCCGTCGCGCGGGGCCGCAAGATGCCGCTGCCCGATCCGAGGCCATCGGCGCGAATCGCAAAATTGTTTCCGCAAACCGACCCGTTGAAGGATTCGAAAAACGCTCCGGTTGCGTCGTCGTCCGCCGTATCGGCTGAGGCCGACGCTACGGCAACCGTGCCGCTTCCGCCAGCACGGCCGGCCGTCAAGCCGGACCTTGAGCGGCAGCGTCACCGTCGCCATGAGGGTCGTGGCGGCAGATGAAGCGCTCCCGCCTGATTCCGGAACTGACCGATCCGCCACGCCGCAAACGCACGCTCAGCGACGAAGAGCGCGCGTTGTGGGAGACCGTCGCCAAACAGACGAGGCCGCTGCGGAAAAAATCTCGCGTCGCCAAGGTGGCCCAGGAAGGCGAAATGGTGGCCGCGACAAACGCCGCGCATGCTGAACCGTCGTCTTCCAAAATGCTCCGGGGGTCCAAGGTTGCTGCACCGCCCTCGCCGCCGCCGCTGGCGGCGCTCGGACGCCGCGAACGTTCCCAGCTTTCGCGCGGACGCAAGGAAATCGACGCCAGGCTCGACCTGCATGGAATGACCCAGAAACGCGCCCATCGCGTGCTGGCGGAATTTTTGCGGCGGGCGCATGCCGACGGCTTGACCTTCGTGCTGGTCATCACCGGCAAGGGCAAAACCACGGTCGCCGAATCCGACCGCGGCGTGCTGCGACGGCAGGTACCGCAATGGCTGGCGCTGCCGGAATTCCGCGCCATGGTTGTCGGATTTGAGCAAGCGCATATCGGTCATGGCGGCGAGGGCGCGCTCTATGTGCGCATCCGGCGAGCGCGGCCGGAGCGATAATGAACTACAGGATAAACCGACTCAGATCGGCATTCTTGGCGAGATCGCCGACGT
This sequence comes from Pseudomonadota bacterium, assembly GCA_018971625.1. Lineage (GTDB taxonomy): Bacteria > Pseudomonadota > Alphaproteobacteria > Rhizobiales > Xanthobacteraceae > Bradyrhizobium. Next base: position 50,188 of record JAGXAJ010000024.1, on the reverse strand, counting down.
GCTTCTGGACGTAGTCGGCATCGATCTGGATGGTTTCGCCATTGCGATCGGGCGCGGCAAATGAAATTTCGTCGAGCACGCGTTCCATCACGGTCTGCAGCCTTCGCGCGCCGATATTCTCCACCGTCGAATTGACCGCGACCGCGACATCAGCGAGCGCGTCGATGGCGCTGGCAGTGATATCCAGCGTCACGCCCTCGGTCTGCATCAGCGCGACATATTGCTTGATCAGCGATGCCTCGGGCTCGGTCAGGATCCGGCGCATGTCGTCGCGGGTGAGCGCTTCCAGCTCGACGCGGATTGGAAGGCGGCCCTGCAATTCCGGCAGCAGGTCGGACGGCTTGGCAATGTGAAAGGCGCCGGAGGCGATGAACAGGATATGGTCGGTTTTGACCGCGCCGTGCTTGGTCGACACCGTGGTGCCCTCGAGCAGCGGCAGCAGATCGCGCTGCACGCCTTCCCGCGAGACCTCGCCACCACTGCGGCCATCGCGCACGCAGATCTTGTCGATCTCGTCGAGAAACACGATGCCGCTGTTCTCGACCGCGTTGATCGCCTCCAGTACCAGTTGGTCGCTGTCGAGCAGCTTGTCGGACTCCTCGTTGACGAGAATGTCATGCGAGCCCTCGACCGTCAGACGGCGGGTCTTGGTCCGGCCGCCCATCTTTCCGAAAATGTCGCCGATCGAAATCGCGCCCATCTGGGCGCCCGGCATGCCGGGAATCTCGAACATCGGCATGCCGCCGGAGGATTGCGTCTCGATTTCGATTTCCTTGTCATTGAGCTCGCCGGTACGCAGCTTCTTGCGAAACGATTCCCGTGTCGCAGCACTCGAGCCGGCGCCGACCAGCGCATCGAGCACGCGTTCCTCGGCGGCAAGCTGGGCGCGCGCCTCCACGTCCTTGCGCTTGCGCTCGCGGGTCTGGGCGATCGCGACCTCGACCAGGTCGCGGATGATCTGCTCGACGTCGCGGCCGACATAGCCGACCTCAGTGAATTTGGTCGCCTCGACCTTGATGAAGGGGGCGGCGGCGAGTTTTGCCAGCCGGCGCGCGATCTCGGTCTTGCCGACGCCGGTCGGCCCGATCATCAGGATATTTTTCGGCAGCACCTCCTCGCGCAGGTTGCCGGTCAGCTGCTGGCGCCGCCAGCGGTTGCGCAGCGCGATCGATACCGCGCGCTTGGCGTCGCCCTGGCCGACAATGAAGCGGTCGAGTTCGGATACGATTTCACGGGGGGAGAAGTCGGTCATGGGTCTCTAGCTAGGTTCAAAAGGTGCCGGGGGCAAGCGCCCGGATCGGGCGTCAGATCATCGGCGGCCCGGCCTGCCATTGCCGGATCGCGTCAGAGGGGTGGATCAGCATGATGATGTTCAAAGTGAGATTGTCGCGGATGTGAAGTCCGACCACGATTTCGAATGCCAGCGCGATCAGGATCGTCAATATGATCGGCGGCTTCCGCGCCAGCACGAAGCCTGTCACCAACGATAGCGTGTCGGAGACCGAGTTGACGATGCTGTCGCCGAAATAATCCAGCGACATTGTCGCCGAACGGTAGCGCTCGATGATCCAGTTCGAATTCTCGACGATTTCCCAGCCGCCTTCGACCAGCATGGCGACGATCAGCCACCGGCCACGCCAGCCGCGGCAGCAACAGCCACGTCGCGGCATAGAACAGAAAACCATGGATGATGTGCGAGAAGGTGTACCAGTCGGTGAGATGCTGTGAGTTTTCCGAGCTCTGCACCACGCCATGCCAAAGCTTGACATAGCCGCAGGCGCAGATCGGCAGCCGGCCCATCGCATAAAGGATCGACGCCTGCAATGCGATCAGGCAGGCGGCGATCAGAGCCCACTGCCAGGCGGCGAGCCGAGGCGAAGCGGGCGTGGTCTGCACCGTTGTCACGGGTTGCGAACCATCATCAGGGCCGGACCGTCGGGCGTATCGATCACGCGCTCGCTCTGGAAACCGGCTTTGTTATAGGCGCGCACCGCCCGCGCATTGTCCGGGTCGGGATCGGTTACGATGCGCGGAATGCCGGATGCCAGCAAGCCGCCGGCGAATTGCCGGATGAAACCCGAGCCATGGCCCCGGTCGATCATGTCGGGTTGGCCGATGAACTGGTCGATGCCGCGCGTATCCGGCGGCTGCTGTCCAAAGCCCTGATTCCAGGCGCTCAGTGCGTAGCACTGGATATAGCCGAACGGCTTTTCGCCGAGCGCGACGATGAATTGATCCATACCGGGATGATCGAGATCGCCGCTCACCAGCGCATATTGCTCGTCGGGGTCGCCCCACCAGCGTACCACCTCAGGCGTCTCCAACCAGCACCGGATCATCGGCAGATGTTCCCGCGCCATCGGATGGAAGACATAAGCGGGCGTCATCGACCGGCCGCCTCATAACGTCTCGATGGTCAAATTGCGGTTGGTATAGACGCAGATCTCGGCGGCGATATCGAGCGCGCGGCGGACGATGGTCTCGGCGTCCTTGTCGGTGTCGACCAGCGCCCGTGCGGCCGCCAGCGCGTAGTTGCCGCCGGACCCGATCGCCATCACCCCGGCCTCCGGCTCCAGCACGTCACCTGTGCCGGTCAGGACCAGCGACACATCCTTGTCAGCGACGATCATCATTGCCTCGAGCCGGCGCAGATAGCGGTCGGTGCGCCAGTCCTTGGCGAGTTCGACCGCCGCGCGGGTCAGCTGCCCCGGATATTGCTCCAGTTTGCTCTCCAGGCGCTCGAACAGCGTGAAGGCGTCGGCCGTGGCGCCGGCAAACCCGCCGATCACGTCGCCTTTGCCGAGTTTCCGGACCTTTTTGGCGTTGGATTTGATCACGGTCTGGCCGATCGAAACCTGGCCGTCGCCGCCGATCACCACCTTGCCGCCCTTGCGGACCGTCAAAATGGTGGTGCCGTGCCAGACCGGCGATTCCGTCTGCGATGCCTGCATTGTTGACCCTCATTTATCAGCCCCGGATTTAGGGCTTTGCAGGCGTTGTTACAATCGGCACGGTTTCGGTCCGGATTCCGGTCACCATAGCCCGAAGTTCAGCCCTTAAAGGGTTATCCCGCGGTAGCGAAGGGGAGACCGGCCTGTTAAAAGGGCGCGTTTTCAAGCACGGGAAGCATTTTCATGCGCACGGCGACCATCAAGCGCAAGACCAAGGAGACCGATATCGAGGTGACCGTGAACCTCGACGGGACTGGCGTGTCCGCCGTTTCGACCGGGATCGGCTTTTTCGACCACATGCTCGACCTGTTGGCCCGGCACTCCCGCATCGACATCGAGGTCAAGGCGGTGGGCGACCTCCATATCGACCATCACCACACCACCGAGGATGTCGGGATTGCGCTGGGACAGGCTGTCAAGCAGGCGCTCGGCAGCATGGCCGGCATCACCCGCTATGCCTCAATCCACATGCCGATGGACGAGACGCTGTCGCGCGTCGTGATCGACATTTCCGGGCGCCCGGTGCTGGTGTTCAAGGCCGAATTCCCTCGCGACAAGGTCGGCGAGTTCGATACCGAGCTGGTGCGCGAATGGTTCAACGCCTTTGCGATCAACGCCGGCGTGACTTTGCACGTCGAGACCCTATATGGCGAGAACAGTCATCATATCGCCGAATCCTGCTTCAAGGGTCTGGCACGGGCGTTGCGCGCCGCAGTGGCGATCGATCCGCGTGCCGCAGGCGAAGTGCCATCCACCAAGGGTCAGCTCGGCGGCTGACTTTTACGTTCTCGCGTTCTCGGCGGAGAGTACCGATGCCGGTCTACACAGTTCATGCTCCGGCCGTGACCGATGCGAGTATCGTTGCGACAGACCGATTTGCCTTCGTTCGCGACGGATTTCACTTTTGGGCCATGGTTTTCGGCCCGCTATGGTTGCTCTCGCATCGATTGTGGGTGGCGCTGATCGGCTGGATCGCCGCGCTCGCTATGGTCGATTTCGGCATGAAGGCACTCGGCGCCGGCGGCATGGCGGTGTTGCTGGCGAATTTTCTGATCGCGTTGCTGCTGGGGTTCGAGGCGGCCAGCCTGCGGCGCTGGACGCTGTCGCGGGGCAACTGGCGCCAGCTCGACATCGTGGTCGGCGACGACGAGGAATCCGCCGAGCGGCGGTTCTTCGATCGCTGGACCGTCCGGCAGCATGGCCTCGATAACGATCAATCGGCGACCGAGCGCGGCGGTCCGCCGCCGACCCGGGATATTCCGGGCCGGGCGTTTTCGAAGCCGCCGCCACTCGCGCACAGCGAGATCATCGGATCGTTTCCGCGGCCGGGAGCATCAGGATGACGGTTGCCATCATCGATTACGACTCCGGCAATCTTCACTCAGCTGCGAAGGCATTCGAGTGCGCCGCGCGAAGCATGGAGAAACCGCAACAGGTCGTCGTGACCCGCGATCCCGAAGTCGCCTATCGCGCCGATCGCATCGTGCTGCCGGGTGTCGGCGCGTTCGCCGATTGCCGCCGGGGGCTCGATGCGCTCGACGGCATGGTCGAGGCGATGACCGAGGCGGTGCGCAACAAGGCGCGGCCGTTCTTCGGAATCTGCGTCGGGATGCAGTTGATGGCGAGCCGCGGCAAGGAGCACGTCACCACCGATGGCTTGAACTGGGTCGCCGGCGATGTCGAGAAGATCACCCCGCGCGAGGAAAACCTGAAAATTCCACATATGGGCTGGAATACGCTCGATGTGCTGCGCGAGCACCCGGTGCTGGAGCGACTGCCGCTCGGCCCGAAAGGCCGCCACGCTTATTTCGTTCACTCCTACCACCTCAATGCCGCCAATGAAGCGGACGTTCTGGCACGCGCCGATTACGGCGGGCCGGTCACTGCGATCGTCGGCAAGGACACCGCTATCGGCACCCAGTTTCACCCCGAGAAGAGCCAGCGTTTCGGGTTGGCGCTGATTTCGAATTTCCTGAAGTGGAAGCCGTGATGGGTCACTTTCCTTTTCTTCTTACCTCTCCCCTTGTGGGAGAGCACAAGGCGGCCTTTGGCCGCCGTCTTAGAGAACGCCAAGGCGGAGCCTCGGCTATGCGCGCAGCGTTCGGGAGAGGGGTAAGCCACAAATACCGAAATTTCGGCTATCCCTCTCCCCGACCCTCCCCCACAAGGGGAGAGGGAGCAGGTGTCGTGTCGTGATCCTCTTTCCAGCGATCGATCTGAAGAACGGCCAATGCGTGCGCCTGGAGCAGGGCGACATGGCGCGCGCCACCGTGTTCAATCTCGATCCGGCTGCGCAGTCGCGCGCCTTTGCCGCCCAGGGTTTCGAGTATCTGCACGTGGTCGATCTCGATGGCGCGTTTGCCGGAAAACCGGTCAACGCGCTCGCGGTCGAAGCGATGCTGAAAGCGATCAATATGCCGGTGCAGCTTGGCGGCGGTATCCGCGATCTCGCGACCGTCGAGGCCTGGCTCTCGAAAGGCATCTCGCGCGTCATTATCGGTACTGCGGCGGTGCGCGATCCCGAGCTTGTAAAAAAAGCTGCGAAAAAGTTCCCTGGCCGCGTCGCCGTCGGTCTCGATGCGCGCGACGGCAAGGTCGCGGTCGAGGGCTGGGCCGAGACCTCGGAGGTCACTGCGCTCGAAATCGCGCGGCGCTTTGAGGATGCAGGCGTCACCGCGATTGTGTTCACCGACGTCGCGCGCGACGGTCTTTTGAAGGGCCTTAACCTCGACGCCACCATTGCGCTGGCGGAAAGCATCTCGATTCCCGTGATCGCTTCCGGGGGGCTCGCCTCGATCGAGGACGTCAAGGCGCTGCTGGCCCCACGCGCCAGGAAACTCGCCGGTGCGATCGCCGGCCGCGCGCTTTATGACGGCCGGCTCGATCCTGCGGCCGCGCTGGCGCTGATCCGCGACGCACGCACCGCGGCTTAGGAGACATGCTTAGGAGACATTATGTTCAAGGTTCGCGTGATCCCCTGTCTCGACGTCAAGGACGGGCGGGTGGTCAAGGGTGTCAACTTCGTCGATCTGCGTGACGCCGGTGATCCGGTCGAGGCCGCGATCGCCTATGACGCCGCCGGCGCCGACGAATTGTGTTTTCTCGATATCACGGCGACCCATGAAAATCGCGGCACCATGCTCGACGTGGTCAGGCGGACGGCGGAAGCCTGCTTCATGCCGCTGACGGTCGGCGGCGGCGTGCGCACGGTGGACGACATCCGCGTGCTGTTGCGATCCGGCGCCGACAAGGTGTCGATCAACAGCGCCGCCGTCAACCGGCGCGAATTCGTTAGGGAAGGCGCCGACAAATTCGGCGAGCAATGCATCGTGGTGGCGATCGACGCCAAGCGGGTCAAGCGCGGCGGTGGCTCGGAGCGCTGGGAAATCTTCACCCATGGTGGCCGTAAGGCCACCGGGATCGATGCCGTCGAATACGCCCAGGAGGTGGTCGCGCTCGGCGCGGGGGAAATCCTGCTGACCTCGATGGACCGCGACGGAACTCGCCAAGGCTTCGATCTGTCGCTGACGCAGGCGGTTGCCGACAGTGTTTCGGTACCCGTGATCGCCTCGGGCGGCGTCGGTAACCTCGATCATCTGGTGGACGGCATCCGCGAGGGACATGCAACCGCGGTGCTCGCGGCGTCGATCTTTCACTTCGGCGAATTTACCATTCGTGAGGCCAAGGACCATATGCTGCGTGCCGGGCTGCCGATGCGGCTCGATCCCTGACGACTCCCGGTATTGGAAGTGCTAGATGTCAGGGGATAAGCACTGCCCTGACCCTGCAGGGCGCCGCGTGTGGATTGAGTTGATGCCGCGCTTTACGATCCATGATCTCGCCGCCATTGTCGATGCCCGCGCGGCCTCGGGAGGAGAGGCGTCCTATACCCGCAAGCTGCTCGACAAGGGTGCCGAACATTGCGCCAAGAAATTCGGCGAGGAGGCGGTCGAGACGGTCATCGCGACTATCGAAAATAACCGCGAGCATCTGATCGCTGAAAGTGCCGATGTGCTGTTTCATCTTCTGGTGCTGCTGAAGTCGCGCGGCATCAGTCTCGAGGATGTCGAAGCGGCGTTGGCGCAACGCACCGGCATGTCGGGCCTGGAAGAAAAGGCGGCGCGCAAGCGCGACTAGAGCGTTTTCGAGCGAAGTTGGTACCGGTTCGCGTCAAGAAAACGCGTCAAAACAAGAATCTAGAGCCGCGTTCCGATTCCATCGGGAACGGAAAAGGCTCTAGCGCATGATCGGGAAAAGTGGAAACCGGTTTTCCGAAAAGATCGTGCTCAATAGTTAAGGGCGGCGGCATGGATATTCGCGCGGCGGAACAGCAATACAATCCCTACCGGATATTTTCCAGGGAGCAGTGGGCGCGGCTGCGCGACGATACACCGATGACGCTGGAAGCCGACGAGATCGCGGCGTTGCGCTCGATGCACGACCGGCTCGACCTGAAAGAGGTCGAGGAGATCTATCTGCCGCTGTCGCGGCTGTTGTCGATCTACGTCGATGCGATGCAGCGGCTGTATTATGCGCAGCGCCGCTTCCTTCGCATCCGGGATCGCAAGGTCCCCTATATCATCGGCGTCGCCGGTTCGGTCGCGGCCGGTAAGTCCACCACCGCGCGCGTGCTGCAGGCGCTGCTGGCGCGATGGTCGCCGCGTCCGAAGGTTGATCTGATCACGACCGACGGTTTTCTGTTCCCCAATGCCGTACTTGAGCGGCAGGGTCTGATGCAGAAGAAAGGTTTTCCGGAAAGCTACGACCTGCCGCTGCTGCTGTCGTTTCTGAGCGACGTCAAGGCCGGACGGCGACCGGTGCGCGCGCCGGTCTATTCGCATTTGACCTACGATATCATTCCGAACGAAGAAATCGAGATCGATCAGCCGGATATCCTGATCGTCGAGGGCGTCAACGTGTTGCAGACCGGCCGGCTGCCGCGCGACGGCAAGGCCGTTCCGGTGGTCTCCGACTTCTTCGATTTCTCCGTCTATATCGACGCCGAGGAATCGGTGCTGCGCGACTGGTATGTCCGGCGTTTCCTGGCCCTGCGCGATACCGCGTTTCTCGATCCGCGATCATATTTCAATCGCTATGCGCTGCTCTCGGATGAAGAGGCGACCGCAACCGCGATCGCGATCTGGGAGCGAACCAATCTCGCCAATCTCGAGGATAACATCCTGCCGACCCGGCCGCGTGCGACGCTGATCATGAAAAAAGGCGCGGACCACGTGGTCGAGACCGTGGCGCTGCGCAGATTGTAGGTTCAGGCCGGGATGCGCTGGGACGTGGCAAGGCCCGCCAGCGCGTCGGCGAGCTTTTCGCGGTCGAGCGGCTTTATCAGGAAACCGTTCATGCCGGCTTCGAAGCAGGCGGAACGATCCTCCGCCAGCGTATTGGCGGTGAGCGCCAGAATCGGCGTCAACCCGCCAGGATGCCCGGCCTCACAGGCGCGGATGCGCCTGGTGGTTTCGATGCCGTCGAGTTGTGGCATCTGGATGTCCATCAAGACGAGATCATAGGGCGCGCCGGCGGATCTGGCCGCCAGCCAGGATTCCAGCGCCGTTTCGCCATTGGTGGCGATGACGGCGCGATGGCCGAGCCGTGCCAGCAACGAGCGCAGCAGCAGCGCGTTGATCTCGTTGTCCTCCGCGACCAGCACCGAGAGCCTGCGCGCCGGCGCAAGCGGGCTTGCCTCGACAAGATCGGGCGGTTCGATCAACGGATCGCCGGCGACGCTCGGCGCTGCAACTTCCGGAGTCGCGGTCGCCAGCCGCGCCGCCAGCGAAGCCGCGCGCAACGGTTTGACCAGATAGCCGGTGAAAGCGGAGGAAAGTTCCAAGTCCTGCCGTGCCGCGGGCGTGAACATCAGGATCCGCTGGGTTGCGTGGACGCGCGCAGCGTCGGCAAATGTCGTGATCCCTGCGGCGCCAAAGGCATGATCGAGCAGAATCGTGTGCCACGATCGTTCCGGCAGCAGGGCCCGCGCCACCGCGAGATCCGACACCATGCAGGTCTGGCCGCCCCAGCGCTGCAGCCGCCGCGCGATCAGCGACGCCTCGATCGTGTGCGGCGCCACCAGCAGGATCGATTGGCCGGTCAGATCGGGCGCGACGAACGGCTTTTGGTCGCCGTCCCTGCCGTCGGCAGCTGCGAACGGCACCGCCACCTCAAAAGTCGAGCCGACGCCGACCTGGCTTTCCAGTGTGATGCGGCCGCCCATGCGCTTGACGATACGTTCGCTGATGCTCAGTCCCAGGCCGGTGCCGCCGTAGTTCCGGCCGATGCGCTCGTCGGCCTGCTCGAATTCGCGAAAGATGCGCTCGCGCGCTTCGGGCGCGATGCCGATGCCGGTGTCGCGCACCAGGAAGCTGATTTCGTTGGGCCAGATGCCCGGCTCGACTATCAACGCCACGCCGCCGGTCGAGGTGAACTTGATGGCATTGCCCGCGAGGTTGAGCAGCACCTGACGCAACCGCGCGGCATCGCCGACCACTTGCATCGGCAGCCGCTCGTCCACATAGGCCACGATTTCCAGCGAGCGCGCCTGCGCCCGGGGCGCCAGCAGTTCGGTAATGTCCTCGATCAAGGCGGCAAGCGTAAAGGGACGTTGTTCGAGATCGATCTTGCCGGCCTCGATCTTGGAATAATCCAGCAACTCCTCGATCAGGGAGAGCAGTGCCTCACCTGAGGTCTTCACTGCTTTGGCATAAGTCATCTGTTCCGGCGTCAGCGGTGTATCCAGCAACAGTCCGCTCATGCCGATGATGCCGTTGAGCGGGGTACGGATTTCGTGGCTCGCCATCGCGAGGAAGCGCGACTTGGCGCGATTGGCGGCATCCGCATGGTCGCGGGCTTCGCCCAGCGCGCGTTCGGTCTCGGTTCGGTCGGTGACGTCGCGGCCGACGCATTGCGTTTCGGCGGGCTGGCCTGCGTCCGATCGCACCAGACCTTCGCGCCAGGCGATCCATCGCGGCCCCACTGGACCGGCGATCTTCTGGTCGTGTACCCGCGTACCCTTGGTCTCGATCGCGGAATCGCCCTGTTCAAGCACGGCGAGAGCAAAGGCGGTGCCGATCAACGCCTCTTGCGGCCGGCCGGCCAGTTCGCAATAGGCGTCGTTGGCGAAAGTGATGCAGCCATCGGCGTCGCGCAACACGATCAAATCGCCCTGCTGCTCGAACAGGCTGCGGGCGCGCTCCTCGGCCTCCTTCAGTTCCCAATTGCGATCGACCAGCGCTTCGTTATGCAGCGCGACCTTGCGAAGCCTGCGGTGCACCCAGCGCAGCCGCATGCTCACCGTGGCGAGAGCGACGCAGGCGATCGCAAACAGGAAACTCGCGCCGATGGCGAAGGAGTTGGGATCATAGCCGGAATGCTCTGAGCGGCTGCCGGCAATGAAGCCGTAGGCGCCCCCGAACGCGGCTGAGAAGATCATGAAGGAACGAATGATGCCGACCAGCCGCGAATGGCGTCGCGTGAAACGGCGGATGCGCATCCTGATCCGGAACTTTTTTCCCATGACCGACACCTCCCGAGCCTTCTTCTATATCCCCGCTTGCTGACGACGATGCGGGTGGCGATCTTGCAAAGTGTTTGAAGGTAGCGGCTGCTATCGGCCGCGATGAGAACATGGTTGACAAAGCGTTAAGACTTGATCGGGACGCATGCTAGAGCGATGCCGCGAGATGCGGATGCCCTCCGCGAATGCCGACGATCAGGGCCGGAGCGTCGCGTGCGGTAACGGTCCTCGACTTGACGAAGATACGATAGTCGGCCGGGTCGCCGGCGGAGATAGATTGCGTCGCGGAATTGACTTCGCAGGCGTTGTCCGTTGCGCTGTCGACGTTATCGATCACCGCGAAATCGGCAACCTGGACCCGCACGGTAGCGTTGGCCGGATTGTCGGCGAAGCTGACGTGAAGGTCGGCATGCCAGGGCATTGATCCGATCTGTAGCGAATGGTCGCCGACAGCGATGCAGGGCCGTGGGTCCGGCAGCAATTCTACGCGGACCAGGGTGGCCGCCACTATCAATGGAACAACGGAAACCAGGACCTTGAAACGCGACATGCTACGCCACTCACTGAACAAAGCCCGCGACACAGGCTTATGGTTTGTGGAGCGTAAACAAAACTCGTTACCGCCGGGTTGACGTAGCCGGGATGTGGTGACGTGAAGCTTGCGTCAGGCCGCGCTCCGTATGTCCTCGGCAAGCGCGCGATACGACAGGGCTTCGGCGAGATGCAGCCGGCCGATCTTGTCCGCGCCGTCGAGGTCGGCAAGCGTCCGCGCGACGCGGAGCACGCGATGATAGCCGCGGGCCGACAGCCGCATGGTCTCCGCGGCGTCGCGCAGCAGTGTTGTGCCCTGCTTGTCGAGTTTTGCCGTTTCGTCGAGCAGCGCCGACGGCGCCTCGGCATTGGTGCGGATATGCGGCAAGCCGGCCGCGGCGTAACGCGAAAGCTGGATATCGCGCGCCGCAGCGACGCGCGCCGCGACCTCGGCCGAGCCTTCCGCCGGAGGCGGAAGGATCAAATCGGCCGCAGTCACCGCCGGCACCTCGATCCGAAGATCGATGCGATCCATCAGCGGGCCCGAGATGCGCGATTGATAGTCGCCAGTACAGCGCTCGATCCGACCGCGCTTGCAGGCATAGCCCGGCTCGAACGCGTGGCCGCAGCGGCAGGGGTTCATCGCCGCAACCAGCATGAACCGTGCCGGATAGGTAATGCGATGATTGGCGCGCGACACCGCGACCTCGCCGTTCTCGAGCGGCTGACGCAGCGAATCCAGCACGCGCGGATCGAACTCGGGCAATTCGTCAAGGAACAGCACGCCCTGATGCGCCAGCGAAATCTCGCCGGGTTTCGCGCGCAGGCCGCCGCCGGTCAGCGCGGCCATGCTGGCGGAATGATGCGGACTGCGGAACGGCCGTTTGGCCGTGAGCGCGCCGTCGCGGATTTCGCCCGCAACAGACGCGATCATCGATACTTCGAGCAGTTCCGGCGGCGACAGCGGCGGCAGGATCGAGGGCAGCCGCGCTGCCAGCATCGACTTGCCGGCGCCGGGCGAACCAATCATCAGCAAATGATGTCCGCCGGCAGCGGCGATCTCGAGTGCGCGCTTGGCGCTTTCCTGACCCTTGATGTCGCGCAGGTCGAGCCGCTCGGCCTCGCGTTCCCTGACCTTTGGCGACGGCCGCGATAAAACCTGCGTACCCTTAAAATGGTTGGCGATCTGGATCAGCGAATTCGCCGCAACGATCTGCACGTCCGGGCTCGCCCAGGCCGCTTCCGCGCCACAGGACGCCGGACAGATCAGACCTTCGTCGCGTGAATTGGCACCAATTGCCGCCGGCAACACGCCTGCGACGGGCGCGATCGATCCGTCAAGCCCGAGTTCACCAAGCACCGTAAAACCATTGAGCGCATCCGACGGGATGGCGCCGATCGCGGCCATCAGGCCGAGTGCAATCGGCAGATCATAATGGCTGCCTTCCTTGGGTAGATCGGCCGGCGCCAGATTGACCGTGATTCGCCGCGCCGGAAGTGCCAGCCCCGAGGCGATCAGCGCCGAGCGTACCCGCTCGCGGGCTTCCGATACCGCCTTGTCCGGCAACCCGACGATGGCGAAGGCAGGCAATCCCGGCGCCACCTGCACCTGCACGTCTACGCTGCGGGCCTCAATTCCTTCAAAGGCAACGGTGGAAACGCGTTGGACCATACAGTCCTCCCCCACATCGAAGGCTAGAGGAAAATGGCCGGAATAGCAAGAACATTACAAGAACATTATTGGTTCGATGACCATTTCGCAGATCCGCCCTTCAAGCCGTACTTTGCCGCGAATTGACCCGATCGGACTATACTTACCCGTTCCGCTTCATCTCGATTGCGTCCCAGATCTTTGCCGCCACGTCGAGACCGTTAAGCCGTGCGATGGCGCGGATGCCGGTTGGCGAGGTGACGTTGATTTCGGTAAGCTTGCCGTCGATCACGTCGAGGCCGACGAACAATAGCCCGCGCTCCCGCAGACTCGGGCCGACCGTGGCGCAGATCTCGCGTTCGCGCGGCGACAGGTCGGTGGCATGCGCGGCGCCGCCGCGAACCATGTTTGAGCGTAGATCGTCGGCGGCCGGCACGCGGTTGATGGCGCCTGCGAACTCGCCGTCGACAAGGATGATGCGTTTGTCGCCATGCTTGATCTCGGGAAGGAAGCGCTGGATTACCCAAGGCTCCCTGAAAGTTACCGAGAACATGTCGAACAGCGAGCCGAAATTCATATCCTGCGGCATGACGCGAAACACCGCCGCGCCGCCATGGCCGTGCAGCGGCTTCATTACGCCCGCGCCGTGTTCGTCGCGGAAGGCGTTGATCTCGTCGAGGTCGCGCGAGATCAGTGTCGGCGGCATCAGCTGCGGGAAATTCATCACGAACATCTTTTCTGGCGCGCCGCGCACGCTGGCAGGGTCGTTCACGACCAGCGTTTTGGGATGGATTCGCTCGAGCAGATGCGTCGAGGTAATGTAGGCGAGGTCGAACGGCGGGTCCTGCCGCAGCAGGATGACATCGAAGGTCGCAAGCGCCTCGCGCCTTGGCTCGCCCAGGGTGAAATGGTTTCCGGGTTCGTCGCGCACGGTCAGCACCTGGACGGGAGCCATCAGATCCTCGCCGCGCAACGACAATTTGTCGGGTGTGTAATAGGATAGTCCATGGCCGCGCCTCTGCGCCTCCAGCAGCAGCGCAAATGTCGAATCGCCCCGAATGTTAATATGGGCGATGGGGTCCATCTGGACGGCGACATTGAGTTTCATGGCGGGTCTCGGGCTGGCGGCTGATCTTGGGCTCTCGGCTGGCGAGACGTCAGGTGCTGGCGTCGAATGCCGCTAACAGATGACGCGGCAGACGCCTCGGCGCAATCAGCATCGCGTCAAAACGCAACTCGAATTGGGCATGCTCGGGATGCGTCATCAGCCAGCCTTGCGCGGCATCGATGATGCGCCGTTGCTGTCGTGGCGTTACCGCATAGGCGGCGTCATCGAGGCTGGCGCGCGCCTTGACCTCGACGAAAGCAAGCACGTTACGGCGGCGCGCCACCAGGTCGATCTCGCCGTAAGGTGTGCGAAAGCGCTTTGCCAGGATGCGGTAACCCTTGGCCATCAGAAAGGCGGCGGCGCGGGCCTCGGCGGACAGGCCGGTGCGGAACGCGGCGACGCGTTCCGGGGAAGCGGCCTTTGCTGGCACCGTTTCGGCGTCAACCTTTGCCATTTTCACCTTCCGCATCACGCTGTTTGGCAAGCTGCAACGCGCGGGCATAGATCTCGCGGCGCGGATGGCCTGACAATTCGACCACATGTGCCACGGCGTCCTTGACGCTGTCGCGGACCAGCCTTTCTCGCAGCAATTCGTCCAGTTGGTGCGCTGCCATGACGGCCGTGTCCGCGGGCGGTCCGATCACCAGCACGAACTCGCCACGGGTTTCCAATGTCCCGGCGGCCAGCGCCAGCTGCGAGAGCGGCGCGCGTCTTGTTTCCTCATGCAGTTTTGTCATTTCACGACAAATTGCGGCGTCGCGATCGCCCATTATCTCGGCGAGATCGGCTAACGTGTCCTGCACGCGGCTGCCCGATTCGAACATGACAAGCGTCGCCTCGATTCGCGCCAATTCCTTGAGCCGCGCGCGACGCGCAGTCTCTTTCGGTGGCAGGAACCCCTCAAAGAAAAACCGGTCGGTCGGCAATGCTGCGACCGACAATGCCGCCAGCACCGCCGATGGCCCCGGCAACGCGATCACGGCATAGCCGGCGGCGCAAACCTCGCGCACCAGCTTGAAACCGGGATCGGAAATCAGCGGCGTGCCGGCGTCCGAGACCAGCGCGATCGAGGCGCCTTGCGCCAGCCGTTCCAGGATCCTTGGCCTCGCCAAGGCTGCGTTATGTTCATGATAGGGCATTAATTGCGCTGAAATCGCGTAGCGTTCGGTAAGCCGACGGGTGATTCGGGTGTCCTCGCAGGCGATGATGTCGACGCCAGCAAGGATTTCCAGCGCGCGCAGCGTAATGTCGCCGAGGTTACCGATCGGCGTTGCGACCAGATGCAGCCCGGGCGCGGCCTTCGGCACGGTCAGGGCGTGGTGACCCACGGAAAATGTCCTGATGACAGAACCCGCCGATTCCGATGCGTAGATGGATGGTGCTTTTGCCCGCATTGTTCCAATCTAGAGGGGACAAGGCGTAAGCGCTATATCGCGGTGCCTCGAAAGGCAGGCGGGAACCGGACCAAGCGAGATGCAGCCGGCGTGCGGACTGGGTATAATCCATTTGTTTTGGTTAACTATTCGTCGACAATATGCCTGAATCCATCCCCTAGCCTCGCCCAAGGATGACGTCGTGGTCGATTGCGGTCGGTCAAGATCAGTCAAGAGAGAGAGATGTGATGGTGGGTCCGCTCGATCCCAAGCCTCCGGTGGAGGAGCCCCAAACCGAAGAATCCCGGTCCCGGCCTGTCAGGGCGACCCGGCGGACCGTGATCGGCCTCATCTTGGGCGCGCCATTGCTTTCGGCCTGTGCCGGCGTGCAGCAGAGCCTCAGCCAGTTTTCCAACCCGCTTGCATCGCCGGGCGCCTCGCCCGGTCCTGCCGGACCGGCCCAGCAGCCGCAGGCGGTCGGCAACGGACAGGTAAAGGTGGGATTGATCCTGCCACTGTCGGCGGCCGGCAATGCCGGCGTCGCCGCGCAATCGATGAAAAACGCCGCCGAGATGGCGCTGGCGGAATTCCAGAACCCGAACATCCAGCTACTGATCAAGGACGATGGCGGCAGCGCGCAGGGTGCGCAGCAGGGAACGCAGCAGGCACTGGACGAAGGCGCCGAGATTATTCTTGGCCCGCTATTTGCGCTGTCGGTTCCGGCGACCGCGCAACTGGCGCGCGCCCGCGGCGTATCGGTGATCGCGTTCTCGACCGATTCCAACATCGCCGGCCGCGGCGTTTATCTGCTGAGCTTCTTGCCAGAGTCGGATGTCAACCGAATCATCGACTATTCGGCTTCGATCGGAAAGCGATCCTTTGCCGCGCTTTTGCCAGACAACGCCTATGGCAATGTGGTGGAGGCGGCGTTCAAGCAGGCCGTCGGCCGCAAGGGCGGGCGGGTGGTGGCGTTCGAAAAATATGGCGCCGATCGCGCGGGCCCGGCGCGCACGGTGGCGCAGGGATTGGGTTCGGCGGATGCGCTTTTCATTGCCGACGATGGCGATTCGGTAGTGGCCGTCGCCGACGCGCTTACCGCGGCCGGCGCCAATTTGAGAAATATCCAGTTGCTCGGCACCGGCCTGTGGGACAATCCGCGTGTGTTCGCGGCGCCGTCCTTGCAAGGCGGACTTTATGCGGCGCCCGATCCTGCCGGCTTCCGCAATTTCTCCGGACGCTACCGCGCCCGATATGGCTCCGATCCCGTCCGCACGGCGACGCTCGCCTATGACGCCGTAGCGCTGGTCGCCGCACTAGCACGGACCCAGGGGCAACAACGCTTCTCGCCCGAGGTGCTGACTAATCCATCGGGCTTTGCCGGCATCGATGGTCTGTTCCGCTTCCGCTCCGACGGCACCAACGAACGCGGCCTTGCGGTGATGCGAGTCGGATCGGGCGGGGGCGTTGCGGTTGCGGGATCGCCGAAGAGCTTTGGTGCCTGACATAGCGTTTTCGAGCGAAGTGGAATCCGGTTCGCGTGAAGAAACGCGTCAAAACAAAAATAGAAGCCGGTTCGAACCAGCCCCTACGCGGCAAGATCCGCCACCACCGCGTCCAGCACCGGGAAACCTGACTGCGTGACCCGCAGCCGCCCGTCGGCGTCGACCGTGATCGCGCCTTCCTCGCGCAATAACGCAATCCGTGCCGGATCGAGCATGCGGCCCGACAGGGCAGCGTAACGCTTGGGGTCGATGCCTTCGGCGAGCCGAAGGCCCATCAACAAAAATTCATCGGCGCGCTCTTCGCTATCGAGCAAATCATCAGTGATGATGCCATGGCCGCTGGCTTCGACCCGCATCAGCCAGGATTCCGGCCGCTTTTCGGTTGCGATCGCATGCCGGGTGCCGTCGATATCGAGCCGCGCATGGGCGCCCGGACCGATGCCGGCATATTCCTTGCCGCGCCAATAGACCAGATTATGCCTGCACTCCGCGCCGGGACGCGCGTGATTGGAAATTTCGTAAGCCGGCAGGCCATGCTGCGCGCAGACGTCCTGCGTCACGTCGTACAGCGCGCGCGCGACCGTCTCGTCGGGCGTCTTCAGCTTGCCCACGGCGTGCAGGCCGAAGAACGGCGTGCCTTCCTCGATGGTGAGCTGGTACAGCGACAAATGCTCCGCGGCTTCCGAAATCGCGAGCTTCAGCTCATCGGCCCATATTTGTGGCGTCTGGGCGGGACGGGCGTAGATCAGATCGAATGAATAGCGATCGAACGCGCTGCGTGCGATCGCGACCGCATCCAGCGCCTCGCGCGCGCTGTGCAATCGTCCGAGCGCTTTCAGCGAAGCGTCGTCGAGCGCCTGCACGCCGAGCGAAACCCGGTTGACGCCGGCCGCGCGATAGCCGTGAAACCGCGTCGCTTCCACGCTGGTGGGATTGGCTTCCAGCGTGACTTCGGCGTCGGTCGCGACGCGCCAGTGTTTTCCAATCGCATCGAGAACCGCGCCGACGCTCCGCGGCTGCATCAGCGACGGCGTGCCGCCGCCGAGAAAGATCGACGTTACCTCGCGGCCGGGCACCCGCGCCGCAGTGGTTTCGATCTCGCGCGCAAACGCACGCGCGAAGCGTTCTTCGTCGATCGGCGTCTGCCTGACGTGGCTGTTGAAATCGCAATACGGACATTTCGACAGGCAAAACGGCCAGTGAACGTAAACGCCGAACGCTTCCCTGTCAGGCCGGCTCAAGGCACATCTCCGCGAGCTTCGCAAAGGCGCGGGCGCGATGCGATAGTCCCAGGCCCAGCGGCGGCAGACCGTGTTTTTCGATGCTGGTCATCTCGCCGAAGGTACGCTGATGTCCGTCCGGCAGAAACGCCGGATCATAGCCAAAACCGGCGCTGCCGCGCGGCGGCCATACCAGCGTGCCGTCGACGCGAGCCTCGACTTGCTCGAGATGATCGTCGGGCCAGGCGACGCAGAGGGCCGAGACGAAATGTGCCCTGCGCTTGTCGGGCGTGGTCGCGCCACGCTCCTGCAACAATCGCTCGATCCGCGTCATCGCCGCCGTGAAATCCTTGTTCGGTCCGGCCCAGCGCGCCGAATAAGTTCCGGGCGCGCCGTCCAGTGCATCGACCACCAGGCCTGAGTCGTCAGCGAACGCGGGAAGTTTTGCGACCTGCGCAGCGGCGGTCGCCTTGATTCGCGCGTTGGCGATAAACGTCGTGCCGGTTTCGTCGGGTTCGGCCAGGCCCAGTTCGCCGGCCGAATTCGCCTCGATGCCGTAGGGTGCCAGCAGTTCACGCATCTCGGCAAGCTTGCCGGGATTGTGGGTCGCGATCACTAGTCGGCCGGTAATTCGACGATGCATGTGGCTAGAGTGTTTTCGAGCGAAGTGATGGCCGGTTCGCGCCAAGGAAACGCGTCAAAACAAGATCCAATTGCATACCAGCGGGCGCACAGCCTGACATCACGCCACCGCCATTTTCTGCAAATCCACCAGCCGGGCGACACCCTTGCGCGCCAGCGCCATCAGCGCCAGGAATTCGTCCTGTGAGAACGGGGTCTTTTCCGCGGTGCCCTGCACCTCGATGATGCGGCCATCGCCGGTCATGACGAAATTGGCATCAGTGTCGGCCTCGGAATCCTCGGCATAATCGAGATCGAGCACCGGCGTGCCGCCATAGATGCCGCAGGAGATCGCGGCGATGTTGTCGCGCAGCACGTTGCCCTTCATCATGTTGCGGTTCTTCATCCATCCGATGCAATCGGCGAGCGCAACCCAGGCGCCGGTGATCGAGGCGGTGCGCGTGCCGCCGTCGGCCTGCAGCACGTCGCAATCCACCGTAATCTGGCGCTCGCCGAGCGCCTCGAGATCGACGGCGGCCCGCAGGGAACGGCCGATCAGGCGCTGGATTTCGACCGTGCGTCCGCCTTGCTTGCCGGCCGCTGCCTCGCGCCGGGTCCGCTCCAGTGTCGCGCGTGGCAGCATGCCGTATTCGGCGGTGACCCAGCCGCGGCCCTGGCCCTTGAGCCAGGGCGGCAGTCGCTCTTCCAGCGTCGCCGTCACCAGCACATGGGTATCGCCGAATTTGACCATGCACGAACCTTCGGCGTATTTCACGACCCCGCGCTCGAGCGACACGGCGCGCAGTTCATCTGGCGCACGTCGGCTTGGCCGCATGTGAATCCTCCGGTAGTTGCGAAAGTTTCGGTAAAATGACGCATTCGCGGTGCTTGTAGGTGGGGGAAGCGGCAGCGGCAAGGGGTTTTGGTCCTGTTGGCGCCTTGTAAGCCGCCGCGGCGATGGACAGATTAGGGATTGTCGAGGGGGAGTATTCCGTGGCCCAACACGATCCGATCGGCCTGATCGCGCCAAATGCCGGCCTTGCCCAGCTCAACGAGCGTTCGCGAGACATATTTCGTCAAATCGTCGAGAGCTATCTCGCGACCGGCGAACCCGTGGGCTCGCGCAACGTTTCGCGCCTGATCGCAGTGCCACTGTCGCCGGCCTCGGTGCGCAACGTGATGTCGGACCTCGAGCAGTTGGGCCTGGTCTATGCGCCGCATACGTCGGCCGGCCGCCTGCCCACCGAACGCGGCTTGCGTTTCTTCGTCGACGCCTTGATGCAGCTCGGCGATCTCACCGAGGCGGAGCGGGAGTCGATAAAAACCCAGCTCGCCTCGGTCGGCCGCGCGCAATCGGTCGAGGCAGCGCTCGGCGAGGCGTTGACGCGGCTGTCAGGGCTGACCCGCGCGGCGGCGGTGGTGCTGACCGCCAAGTCCAATTCGCGGCTGAAACATATCGAGTTCGTGCGGCTGGAGCCGGAAAAGGCGCTGGTGGTGCTGGTCGGAGAGGACGGCCAGGTCGAGAACCGCGTGCTGACGCTGCCTTCGGGCGTTCCTTCCTCGGCACTGACCGAAGCCACCAATTTTCTCAATGCGCGGATCCGGGGACGCACGCTGGCGGAAGCGCGGCTCGAACTTGAAACCGCATTGACGCAAGACCGCACCGAACTCGATCAACTGACCCATAAGGTCATCGCTGCGGGACTGGCGAGCTGGTCCGGTGGCGAGAAGGAAGACCGCCAATTGATCGTGCGCGGCCACGCCAATCTGCTGGAAGACTTGCGCGCGCTGGAAGATCTGGAACGGGTCCGGCTCTTGTTCGACGATCTTGAGACCAAGCGCGGCGTGATCGACCTGCTGGGCCGTGCCGAACGCGCCGAGGGGGTGCGGATTTTCATCGGATCGGAAAACAAGCTGTTTTCGCTGTCCGGTTCCTCCACCATCATCGCGCCCTATAGCGATGGCGCCGGTCACATTGTCGGGGTGCTCGGCGTGATCGGGCCGACCCGGCTGAACTATGCCAGGGTGATTCCGACGGTGGACTACGCCGCCCGAATCGTCAGCCGGATGCTGGGCGGATGAACTGTAGCGTTTTCGAGCGAAGCATGCTCTCGGGCTTGATCCGCGGTCGGCCGCCGGTTCGCCTGAAGAAAACGCGTCAAAATGAAACCTTGGCCCGTTCTGATCTCATCAGAGCTGGGATCCAGCTTGATTTTCGCGCCTAAAGCACGATATCCCCGCCAGCAGTTCCACAATTTGGTCCAGACGCGATTTTTCGAGAAGGCGACCCATGACCGATCCCGACCGGCCGAACGAAGATCCGGCGAATGCGGCGCAGGCCGGCGAGCCCGTGATCTCCAAGCCCTACATCATGCCCGACGATCCCGAGGAAGGCTCGGTAGAGGCGTTGACAAAGGAAGCCGCCGAGTCGCGCGACAAGATGCTGCGGACGCTGGCGGAGATGGAAAACCTGCGCAAGCGCACCAGCCGCGAAGTGGCCGACGCCCGCACCTACGGCATCACCGGCTTTGCCCGCGACGTGCTCGAGATCGCCGACAATCTGCAGCGCGCGCTGGACGCGGTGCCGGCGGAAGCCAAGGCGGCGGCCGATCCCGGCCTCAAGGCGCTGATCGAAGGCGTCGAGCTGACCGAGCGTTCGCTGCTCAACGCGCTGGAAAAGAACGGCGTCAAGAAATTCGATCCCTCGGGCGAGAAATTCAATCCGAATTTCCAGCAGGCGATGTTTGAGGTTCCAGATGCGACGGTCCCCGCGGGGACCGTCGTGCAGGTCGTGCAGGCCGGTTACATGATCAGCGAGCGCGTGCTGCGGCCGGCGCTGGTCGGGGTCTCCAAGGGCGGCGCCAAGGTGGCACCCGCCAATGGCAACGAGCCGAGCGGCGTGGCTTGAGTTTTCTTAAATCTTGCGACGGCAAGCGCTGTAACAGCAAGTGCTGCGGTCAGCGCATCTGAATTCCGTCGCGCACGGCACGGAAGCGCGGGAATGCTTTTTCCCATTGATCGTGCGGCGCGATTCCGATGATCCGCATGACCGTCGGGCCGCCGAACCGCAGCCATTGCACCACGGTGACCGGGGTGTTGTCCTTGCCATCAGACGCGTCGAGCCGCGTTTCGAATCCTGGCATGCTGTCAATCCGGATCGGCTCCGACATGGTCAGCCGTGCGCCGCGTATTCCGGGAATCGTCCGCGCGATCTCCTGGGCGAAGCGGTCGCGATCTTCGGGTTGCGCCGGTGTATTTCCGATCAGGCCCATGATCATGAAGGGTGCCCCCTCAAATCCGGTCGCTTCATCATTGTCGGCGAGGATGACCGCGGCGCCGGCCCCCAGCGTCCGTACGTTCTTGAAATCGGCGAGGTCGGTGACCTTGAACGGCAATTGCGCGAGTTGCTCGTCAACCGGAACCTGCTTGCGCACGACAGCCGATGCAAACATCTGGCGTATCGCCTGGTCCGTATAGATCTTGCCGGCGTTTTCGGGAACCTGTACGGCAATATAGCCGGAGAATGTTTCGGCCGGCATGATCATTGAATAGCGCCGCACGTTGACGCCGTCATTCATGGCGGTTTCGGTAGTGTAGTAGGCGGTGCCGGCCGCGGTCTCGATCGTCGCGGGCTTGACGCCGGGAACGCTAGAGGATTCGGCCTTGAAGGCTTTCGCGACCTCCCCATAGGCGTCGGGCGGAAGCTCCGCTACCAGCACCTTGACGCCGTGATCGTCGGTTTCGAATCCGGTGAAGGTCTTGGCCGGGACCAGGCCCACCAGCGGCGTCAATCCAACCCGGCTGCCCGGCGGGAAGACCGGATCGGCCGCGAGGGCCGGGCACAGGCTGACGACGAGCAGGGCGACGGCGGACACAAATCGAATGGACTTCATGAAAAATCTACTCGGTTGGCATTGAGGCTGTTCAATGGTCGGCCAAACCCGGGTCGACAGGGCTGTTGCCAAGACGCCTCAGCAAGGTTTGTCGGCAAGACTTGTCGACGGGGTCTCCGGCTTGTGTGCGTTTTAGCTGCTTTGCCGCCTGAGCAACAGGCCAAGAGACGCCAACTGACGCCTAGCGGTGGTCGGGGCGAGGTTGCGCTTCCTCGCTCCGCCAACCCTTCATCCACATTACGCCACGGGATCCCGCTGGTGCTCCTGACCTATAGACCCTCGCTCCGTGGACACCAACTGCACCGGATGGTTTTAGGGCCTCAAGATTGCGTTCGGTCCTTGCAGGCCCTGCCCCCCCTCCTATATGAGGCTCACCGTCGCAATATCGCGAGTATTTGATCGTTTGGGGGTTCGGTTAGGTGCGCCGTCAGGGCCCAGCCAACCTGCCGCAAAAAGAAGGATATGAAGACCATGGGAAAGGTCATCGGGATCGATCTCGGCACCACGAATTCGTGCGTCGCCGTAATGGATGGCAAAACGTCGAAAGTCATCGAGAACGCGGAGGGCATGCGGACGACCCCGTCGATCGTCGCCTTCAGCGATGATGGCGAGCGCCTCGTCGGCCAGCCGGCCAAGCGTCAGGCGGTAACCAATCCCGAGCGGACTTTCTTTGCAGTCAAGCGTCTCGTCGGCCGTCGCTACGACGATCCGATGGTCGAGAAGGACAAGAAGCTTGTCCCCTACAAGATCGTCAAGGCGTCCAACGGCGATGCCTGGGTCGAGGCGGATGGCAAGACCTATTCACCCTCGCAGGTCTCGGCCTTCATTCTGCAGAAGATGAAAGAGACCGCGGAAGCCCATCTCGGCCAGAAGGTCGAGCAGGCCGTTATCACCGTTCCCGCCTATTTCAACGACGCGCAACGTCAGGCCACCAAGGATGCCGGCAAGATCGCCGGCCTTGAAGTGCTGCGCATCATCAACGAGCCGACCGCGGCTGCGCTGGCCTATGGCCTCGACAAGTCGAAGGCCGGCACCATTGCGGTGTACGACCTCGGCGGCGGCACCTTCGACGTCTCGATTCTGGAAATCGGCGACGGCGTGTTCGAGGTGAAGTCGACCAATGGCGACACCTTCCTCGGCGGCGAAGATTTCGACATGCGGCTGGTCAACTATCTGGCCGATGAGTTCCAGAAGGAGCAGGGCATCAACCTGCGCAACGACAAGCTGGCGTTGCAGCGGCTGAAAGAGGCGGCTGAAAAGGCCAAGATCGAATTGTCGTCGACCACGCAGACCGAAATCAACCTGCCCTTCATCACGGCCGACCAGACCGGTCCGAAGCATCTGACGATGAAGCTGACCCGCTCCAAGTTCGAGGCGCTGGTCGACGATCTCGTCCAGAAAACCATTGAACCGTGCCGCAAGGCGCTGAAGGATGCCGGTCTCACCGCCGCTGAAGTCGGCGAAGTGGTGCTGGTCGGCGGCATGACCCGCATGCCGAAGGTTCAGGAGGTGGTGAAGCAGTTGTTCGGCAAGGAGCCGCACAAGGGCGTCAACCCGGATGAAGTCGTCGCTATCGGTGCCGCGATCCAGGCCGGCGTGCTGCAAGGCGACGTCAAGGACGTACTGCTGCTCGACGTGACCCCGCTTTCGCTCGGCATCGAAACGCTGGGCGGCGTGTTCACCCGCATCATCGATCGCAATACCACGATCCCGACCAAGAAGAGCCAGGTATTCTCGACCGCCGAGGACAACCAGAACGCTGTCACCATCCGCGTCTTCCAGGGCGAGCGTGAAATGGCGGCTGACAACAAGGTACTGGGTCAGTTCGACTTGATGGGCATTCCCCCTGCCCCGCGCGGCATGCCGCAGATCGAGGTGACCTTCGACATCGATGCCAACGGCATCGTCAACGTCTCGGCCAAGGACAAGGCGACCGGCAAGGAACAGCAGATCCGGATCCAGGCATCCGGCGGCCTGTCCGAAGCCGATATCGAGAAAATGGTCAAGGATGCCGAAGCGAACGCTGCCGAGGACAAGAAGCGCCGTGAGGCCGTCGACGCCAAGAACCATGCCGACGCGCTGGTCCATTCCACCGAAAAGGCGCTAACCGAGCATGGCTCGAAGGTCGAGGAGGCGGAACGCCGCGCTATCGAAGACGCCGTCAGCGATCTGAAGGAAGCGCTGAAGGGCGACGATGCCGAGGCCATCAAGGCCAAGACCAATACGCTGGCGCAGGTTTCGATGAAGCTCGGCGAGGCAATGTACAAGCAGCAGGCCGAGAGCGATGCGGCCAAGGATGCGGCCAAGGATGACGTGGTCGACGCGGAATTCACCGAGGTCGACGACGACAAGAACAACAAGAAATCCGCTTAAGGCGGGTAACGATCATGGCCCCCATTCCAAAGAGCGCGTGCGTAGCGTCTCGATGGGAGGGGGTCATTTTTCGTTAAGCGACAAGACTTGGTATTTGGCAGGATCTGGGTTTTTGGAATGACGACGAACTTCGGACGGATCTGACGGATGTCCACCAAGCGCTGCTATTACGAGACCCTGGAGGTCGATCGGACCGCGGACGATTCCAAGCTCAAGGCGGCGTTCCGCAAGCTCGCGATGAAATGGCATCCGGACCGCAATCCGGGTGATGCCACCAGCGAACTCAAGTTCAAGGAAATCAACGAAGCCTATGAAGTCCTGAAGGACGGCGACAAGCGCGCCGCCTATGACCGGTTCGGCCATGCGGCCTTTGAACAGGGTGCGGGCGGCGGCGGTCCGGGTTTCGGCGCCGGCTTCGCCTCGTCATTCTCCGATATTTTCGAAGACCTGTTCGGCATGGCCGGGCAGCGCGGGCGCGGCGGCGGCCGCGAACGCGGTGCCGACCTGCGCTACAACATGGAAATCTCGCTGGAAGAGGCCTATCTCGGCAAGGCCGCCCAGATCGAGATTCCGGTCTCCGTCACCTGCGAATCCTGTTCGGGTACGGGCGCCAAGGCGGGTACCAAGCCGAAGATCTGTTCAATGTGCGGCGGGCAGGGTCGGGTGCGACAGGCTCAGGGTTTCTTTACGCTGGAGCGAACCTGCCCTGGGTGCCAGGGCCGCGGCCAGATGATCGAGGACGCGTGTCCCTCGTGCTCGGGCCAGGGACGGGTGACGCGGGAGCGGACACTTTCGATCAACATCCCGCAAGGCGTCGAAGACGGCACCCGCATCCGGCTTGCCGGGGAAGGCGAAGCCGGCGTTCGCGGCGGACCTCCGGGCGATCTCTACATTTTCCTGTCGCTGGCATCGCATCAGTTTTTCCAGCGCGACGGCGCCGACCTGCATTGCCGCGTGCCGATCTCGATGGTGGCTGCAGCGCTTGGCGGCGAGTTCGATGTGCCGACCATCGACAAGGGCAAGACCAAGGTGAAAATCCCCAGCGGAACCCAATCGGGTCGCCGCTTTCGCATCGCGTCAAAGGGCATGCCCATTCTTCGTTCACGTCAGACCGGAGACATGTATGTCCAGGTGATGGTCGAAACGCCGCAAAATCTGACCAAGAAGCAGCAGGAGTTGCTCGCCGAGTTCGAAAAATTATCGTCCGGTGCAACTCAGCCCGAGGCTGCGGGTTTCTTCACCAAGGTCAAGGATTTCTTCGGCAACCGCGCGACCAGCTGAGATGGCTGCTCAGTGGCTCGGTCGGGGTTCGAGATGCTCAAAAATTCAACCAACGCATGGCCTTATGGCTAGATCGCAGACACGCAGAAGGGCCACGCCGGCGCCATTCGGCTTGACCGTTCCAGCGGCTATCTATACCTCTTTATGACGATATTCTGACACTGCCGCCCGATCGCGGTCCCCCCTTTTGGTAGTGACAATGCCTTTGCAATCGTCCGTGCGTGCGTTGAAGAAGCCTCTCCGTCTCGATGACGAGGTTCGCTTTCTCCGATCATGGATTGAGAAACCGCTGCATATGGGCGCAGTAATGCCGTCGGGGCGCCTGTTGGCGCGCACCATGGCGCAATATGTCGATGTCGATTCCTCGGCGCCCGTGGTTGAACTCGGGCCCGGCACCGGCGCGATCACCAATGCGCTGATCGAGCACGGCATCGAGCAGAAACGCCTAGTGCTTGTCGAATATGATCCGGGCTTCTGCGCGCTGCTGCGCGATCGCTACCCCCATGCCAAGGTCGTGCAGGGCGATGCCTATACCTTGCGCGACTCATTGTGGGATGTCTTAAGCGTTCGAGCGTCCGCCATCGTCTCCGGCCTGCCGCTGGTAACCAAGCCGATGATGACGCGCCTGAAACTGATCCGCGATGCCTTCCTGGCGCTGGCGCCGGGGGCGCCGTTCGTGCAGTTCACCTATTCGGTGGTGCCGCCGATTCCGAGGTCGCTGCCGGGCGTATCCACCGAGGCTTCCGAGCGGATCTGGATGAATCTTCCGCCGGCCCGTGTCTGGGTGTATCGCAGGCGCTGAGACCCCGCCGCGCGCCGCGCCGCGGTTCGTGCCCTGAACGATCTAAATCATGTCTGCGCTGAAAATCCTGGTGATCCCCGGCTCGCTGCGCACTGGCTCGCTTAACGCCAAGCTTGCTGCAACGATCGCCGCCGAATTCGCGCAGGCCGGCGTCGATGTCACGCGGATCTCGCTGACTGATTTCCCGCTGCCGATCTATGACGGCGACCTGCAGGCGAAATCCGGCGTGCCGAAATCCGCGATCAATCTCAAGCGCATGATGTCGTCCCATCAGGGCGTGCTGATCGTGACACCGGAATACAATGCATCGATTCCCTCGCTGCTCAAGAACGCGATCGACTGGGTCAGCCGCGTGCAGGATCCGCACGAAACCCGACGGCAGGTATTTCGCGAGCGCCCCTTTGCGATCGCGTCCGCCTCCGCCGGCCGGCTTGGCGGCGTCCGGGCGCTGATGGCGCTGCGGCTGATACTGACAGCCTGCCAGGCGCCGGTCATCCCGAACCAGCTTGCGCTGTCGTTCGCAAATGAGGCCTATGACGATATGGATCGACTGAAACTTGCGGCCGATATCGAGGCGCTGAAGGCGCTGGTTCGGCAGTTGATCGAATTCTCCCAGCGCACGATGTGAGGTGAAATGCAGCCAGCAGAAATCGCCCCCCGCGACCGGCTGATCGTGCCGCTGGATCTACCCGACGTGGCATCCGCAGAAGCGATGGTCGCCCGGCTTGGCGACAGCGTGACCTTCTACAAGATCGGCTATCAACTCGCTTATGCCGGCGGTCTGCCGATGATCGGCCGGCTGGCCGGCGCCGGCAAAAAAGTGTTCGCCGATCTCAAGCTGCATGACATCGGCAATACCGTGGCGCGCGGAGTCGAGAGCGTTGCCAAATCGGGCGCGACGTTCCTCACCGTGCATGCCTACCCGCAAACCATGAAGGCTGCGGTCGAAGGTCGCGCGGGATCGGACCTGAAGCTCCTCGCCGTCACCGTGCTCACCTCCTATGACGATGGCGACCTGCACGACGCGGGCTATCGCCTCGGCGTCACCGATCTGGTCGAGGCGCGCGCCCGACGGGCGCAGGCGCTTGGCATGGATGGTCTGGTCTGCTCGCCGGAGGAGGCCGCCACGCTGCGCAAGGTCGTCGGCGACAAGATGCATCTGGTGACGCCCGGTATCCGGCCCGCCGGCTCATCGACCGATGATCAGAAGCGCATCATGACGCCGGCGCACGCGATCGCCGCCGGCGCCGATTATCTCGTGGTCGGCCGGCCCGTGACGGGAGCCAACGATCCCAAGGCCGCCGCGGACGCGATCGTGGCGGAGATCGCACAGGCACTGGACCAGCAACCGACCTGACAACAAAAGGAAGAAAAACAATGGCAAAAGGCTACTGGATCGCACGCCTCGATGTTCACAACGAGGAAGGCTACAAGGCCTATGCCACGGCCAACGCCTCGATCTTCAAGAAATTCGGCGGCCGCTACGTGGTGCGCGGCGGCAAGTTCACCGGCGTCGAGGGCCAGAGCCGCTCACGCAACGTGGTGATCGAATTCGCCGATTATGACACTGCGCTGGCCTGCTACCGCTCGCCGGAATATCAGGAAAACATCAAGCGCCGGACGCCGCATTCGATCGCCGAGTTGATCGTGGTGGAGGGCTATGATGGGCCGCAGCCCTGATCCAACGCCCTGCCCTTCAAGATAGCCATCGTCGAGGCCGCCGTCCCGCAAGCTATTGATGCAAGCCCCGCCGGTTGCCGGAACCGGCCGTCCCGGCTAATAGGGCGGATAAGGATAAGCCATGGCCGACATGCGTTTGATCGTTGCGGGAGCCGGCGGCCGAATGGGCCGGGCGCTGACGCGTGTGATATCGGAAACGCCGGGCGCGGTACTGGCAGGTGCGCTGGAAGCGCCTGGCTCCGAACTCCTCGGCAAGGATGCCGGCATGCTGGCAGGGCTTCCCGCCAATGGCGTGCAGCTTTCCGCTGATCTCTGGTCGATGTCGGCCAATGCCGACGGCATTCTGGATTTTACGGTGCCGGCCGCCACCATCGCCAATGTCGCGATCGCGGCACAGCGCGGGCTGGTCCACGTCATCGGCACCACCGGCCTGTCGGCATCGGACGATGCCGTGATCAAAAGCGTCACCTCGCGCGCCATCGTGGTGAAATCGGGCAATATGAGTCTCGGTATCAATCTCTTGGCGGCGCTGGTCAAGCGCGTGGCGCAATCGCTCGATGAGAATTTCGACATCGAAATCCTGGAAATGCATCACAAGGGCAAGATCGACGCGCCCTCGGGGACCGCGCTGATGTTGGGCGAGGCGGCGGCCGCCGGCCGTCAGATCGCGCTTGACAAACATTCGGCCCGCGGCCGCGATGGTCTCACCGGCGCGCGGCGCTCCGGAGATATCGGCTTTGCATCCTTGCGCGGCGGCACGGCCGCCGGCGATCACAGCGTGATCTTCGCCGGTCCGTCGGAGCGGATCACGCTGTCGCATCATGCCGAGGATCGGGTGCTGTTCGCCCATGGCGCGCTGAAGGCGGCGTTATGGGCCCGTGGCAAACAGCCCGGCTTCTATACGATGGCCGACGTGCTGGGCCTCGGCGATATCTGAAACTCGGCGGAAACCGAACGAAACGGAATCACTGCAATGAGCGATCGTCTTCTTGTGCTCGTGCGCCATGGCGAGAGCGAGTGGAATCTGAAAAATCTGTTCACCGGCTGGAAAGACCCCGATCTCACCGAGAAGGGCATCGAGGAAGCAAAGGAGGCCGGCCGCAAGTTGAAGGCGCAGGATCTGTCGTTCGATATCGCCTTTACGTCGGTGCTGGTCCGCGCCCAGCACACGCTCGACTTGATGCTGGTGGAGATCGGGCAGACCGGACTGCCGGTTACGTGCAACCTCGCGCTCAACGAGCGCGATTATGGCGACCTCTCCGGGCTGAACAAGAACGACGCCCGCAAGAAATGGGGCGAGGAGCAGGTGCTGATCTGGCGACGTTCCTACGACGTGCAGCCCCCCGGCGGTGAAAGCCTGAAGGATACGCTGGCACGCGCCCTGCCCTATTACGTCCAGGAGATCCTGCCCTGCGTCTTGCGCGGCGAGCGCACGCTGGTCGTCGCCCATGGCAATTCGCTGCGCGCGCTGATCATGGTGCTGGAGAAATTGTCGCCTGAGCAGATTATCAAACGCGAACTCGCAACCGGCGTGCCGATCCTCTACCGGCTCAACGCGGATGCCACCATCGCCTCGAAACAGGATCTGGCCGCTTAGCCCAGTCCATCCTGACTGCAGTTCTCGCGTAAGAAAGCCGAACTGCAAAGCAATCCGGGCGAGGCTAAAGCCTGCCGAATAGCGCATGCGCCCTCATCCAATCCTCTCCACGCGGGAGAACGCGGCTTGGCCTTGCTCGTGCGAGTCGGAGCCAAAACAGCTTCAATTGAACGCACAGACTTCAGTGAAATCCGACCTGGCCGGCTTCCCAGCCGAGCATCGCCTGCTTGCGGGTGATGCCCCAGTGATAGCCGGTAAGCGCACCGCTCTTGCCGAGCGCGCGATGGCACGGCACCACGAACGACACCGGGTTGCGCCCGATCGCGGCGCCGACGGCGCGTGAAGCCTTGGGCTTGCTGATCGAGGTGGCGATATCCTGATAGCACACCGCGCGTCCCATCGGAATCTTCAGCAGCGTTTCCCAGACCCGGACTTCGAAGTCGGTGCCGATCAGCACCACTCGCAACGGCTGGTCCGCACGCCACATCCGCGTGTCGAAAATCCGCTGCGCCAGTCCGGCCGTCGTTTCATGGTCCTCGAGATAGGTCGCATTCGGCCAGCGCCGCTTCATGTCGGCGAACGAAGTCTGCTCCTCGCCGGGATCGGCAAAGGCAAGACCCGCAAGGCCCCGGCCGCTCGCAATCACGATGGCGGTGCCGAACGGCGAGGGATGCAAGCCGTAGCGCAAGGTCATGCCGGCGCCGCCGTTCTTCCATTCGCCCGGCGACATCGCCTCATGGGTGACGAACAGGTCGTGCAATCGTCCGGGGCCAGAGAGCCCTGAGTCGAGCGCGGCATCGAGCACGCTGGCGGAATCGCGCAACAGGCCCTTGGCGTGATCGAGCGTCAGCGCCTGCATGAAGGCTTTCGGAGTTAGCCCCGCCCAGCGGCGAAACAGATGGTGCAGTTCGTCGGGTGTCACGCCCGCGGCATCCGCCATCGATTCGATGGTCGGCTGCGCGCGCCAGTGTTCCGATATGAAGGCGATTGCGCGGCGCACCGAATCATAGTCGCGCAGCGCGGCGTTCTGCGGCCCGGGTTTGGTCAGTCGTTGGTCATTGATTGCAAGGCTCATCATGGTTTCTGATGTAGAATCCGGGCGGCTGCCAAACCACCCGATTCCTGACAGCCTTCATGTAATCGGATTATAGATCGGTCCGCGCCTGGCGGCGTGCAGTGCAGCCTGTAAGGCTTTGGCAAAGCTAGCTTTTTCGTCAGGTCCCAGGAAGCTCGCGATCGAGACGCGGCGGCCCCTGGAGACCAGATAAAGCCGTTCGATGCCGAATTCGGCATGGGTTTTCTGGTCGAGTTGCACCCAGAGCGGATTGAGGACCCACTCGACCACATGACCACGGTGGCTGACCCGCCGTACCCTGAGTTCCGACGGCGTCACCGAAATCTGCTCGATCGCCTTTGCACGGCGGAAATTGATCTTGAACGCCCAATAGACCAGAAGCACGTCAAGACCAAAAAAGCCGAATACCGGCCACGCGCCCATGTGCCAGAATACCAGACCGGCAGCGAAACTGAGGACGCTGACAACCGCCATCAGCACCGTAAATTGAGCATTGCTCAACGAGCGATGCGGCGTCAGCACCGCCGAGAATAATTCGGGCTCCGGTGGCACCGGATCGAGGTCATTGCCTGCACTCATACTGTAGTATATCCGCAAGATGAACAAAAGCACCAAACCTTCCGTCAAAAAGATGTCATCGAAGGGGGGTTCGGCCCGAAAGTCGTATTCCCGAAAGCATCCGGCCGTAAAATCATCGCAGAAAGCGGAATCCAAGACAGCGACTGCCGGGAAACCGGTTCTCAAATCTGCGTTCAAATCTGCTTCCAGGCCGGCGCGGACGGCAAAAAAATTACCGGCAAAAAGCCAATCCGAAGCCGCAAGGCCGTGGACGGCGGCCGAGGTCTACGAGGCCTTCAGCCGCTTTCGCAAAGCCAATCCGGAACCAAAGGGCGAGCTCGAACATCTCAATCCCTATACCCTGTTGGTCGCCGTTGTGCTCTCGGCCCAGGCGACCGACGCCGGCGTCAACAAGGCGACACGCGCGCTGTTCGCGGTGGCCGACACCCCGCAAAAGATGCTGGCGCTCGGCGAGGAACGGTTGCGCGACTACATCAAGACCATCGGCCTCTATCGTACCAAGGCCAAAAACGTCATCGCGCTATCGCAGAAGCTGATTGCGGATTTCGACGGCGAGGTGCCGCGCACCCGCGCCGGGATCGAATCGCTGCCCGGCGCCGGGCGCAAGACCGCCAACGTGGTGCTCAACATGGCATTCAGCGAGCACACCATGGCGGTCGACACTCATGTGTTTCGGGTCGGCAACCGCACCGGGCTGGCGCCCGGCAAGACGCCGCTGGACGTCGAACTGGGCCTCGAACGGGTGATCCCGTCAGAGTTCATGCTGCACGCGCATCATTGGCTGATCCTGCATGGCCGCTACACGTGTCTTGCGCGTTCGCCCCGCTGCGAAGTGTGCCTGATCAACGATCTCTGCCGCTGGCCGGAAAAGACGGTGTAGATCAGGCATGCGATGTGGAGGGTGCCTTTATGGCGAGGAGCGCGTCTGTGCGCGTCTCGAACCACAAGATGTTCCGCGTGACCATCCTTCGAGACGCTGCCAAGTGGGCCGCTCTCACGATAAAGTCAAGGGGGGTGGAGAGACCCTTAACCCGCCGTCACGCCCGCCTTGCGCGGCTCGATCAGTTCCCGCCACGGACCGGATAGCCGCTTGTGCATGTGGACCATGAAGGCCATGCCGAACAGCGGGGTGGCCAGATTGACAATCGGGATCGACACGAACGCCGCGATCACCAAGCCGGCGGTGAAGATGATCCCGGCATTATGCTTGCGCATCGCCTTCGCCTCGGCCGGGGGGCGAAATCGCATCGCGGCGAGCTCGAAATACTCCCGTCCCAACAGCCAGGCGGTGGCGATGAAAAAGGCGATGAAGCCGACACCGGCGATGAACACGAACGGCAGTGCGATCAGATAGACCAGCACCGTGAGCAGCGCGGTCTTGGTGCCTTCCGTTATCGCGAGACCAAGCGGCAGTGCTACTCCCGGCCGTTCCGTCGGATAATGCTCGCGCTCGACATGGTCGGCGACCTCGTCGACGAACACGCTCGCCACCAGCGAGGTGATCGCGGGCATCAAAAACACCGCACCCAACACCACGCCGAAACCGGCGGCGATGGAGATGATCCAGGCCAGTGCATTGAGCGGGGTATGGAAACCGGGGCCCAGCATTGCTTCGGCCCAGCGTTCGCCATCGCCGGCGAGCCAGCTCAACAGCCGCTGCAAGCCGATCGCCAGCACCACGATCAGCACCAGCGCGAGCCCAATCGATCGCCACAGGATCGAGCGCATCGGCGGCGACAGGATTTGCGATAGCGCCTTGACGGCGGCGTCCAGCATGACGGTCAGATCCTTGCAACAGATGCGGCAGAGGTAGCGATGCCATCTGCCTTCGGCAAGAGCGCGGGTTATCAGCCATTTTGGCGTCGCTTTCCCAGCGGCGGCCCCGTGGCTGGTTTGCCGCGCATTTGCGTCGAGATGACCCACAGGGCGATGAGGGCGACCTGTCTTCTTTAGTGCGATGAAATTTAGTGCGATGATTGACGGCCTTGAAGATGGCCCAAGATACAGGCGGCGCGCGGTGGTCTCGGCGCGATTCTGCCAATCCCAATTGGTTTAGATCAGCGGTTTTGCCTCCGAAGCGGCGGCTCGGGCACGCGCCAATAGGGAATCCGTTGCCTGCTCATACTCTCAGATCAGCATGCGTAATCAGGTTCACTTTTCCCTTTTAGTTGAACTTCTGCCGCGGGTTTGATGCGTAACAAAGATAAAGATGTAAAGATAAAGGCGCGCCGCTTGCTTACCAGGCGTACCCGCACGAGCAGGCGGCGCGCCCGCAACAGCATTTATTGTTTCACCACCTCATCGTTATAGTAGTCATCGAGCTTTGCGCGGTGGGCCGACCAGTCATAGTATTCCGAGCCGTGCTTCGGGGCACCTTTCAGTCGGTTCTCGCTTATGTCGGAACGGTATCCGCCCAGTTCGCTATCGTATCTGAGCACCTTCCAGGGCACGGGGTAATGATCGCTGCCGATGCCGAGAAAGCCGCCGAAGCCCAGCACGGCGTAGGCAATTTCCCCGCTGGTCTTGTCAACCATGACCTTCTCGATCGAACCTATTTTCTTGTTCTCGGCGCCATAGACGGCTTTCCCCGATTCCTTATCGCTTTCGATGAGGTTGGCGGAACTCGGTGTGTTAGTCATGGCATTCTCCTTCCTTGCTTGGCAAGAAACAAAGCCAGCCGCGGCCAAACGTTCCCGGCGTTCAGATAGTTGAAGTTCGGGACCCAGCGCGTTGGCCTTGATGCAGTCGACCGCTCCGGATCGCGAACATATCGCCCGATTGGCGGAATGGCGCGAATGTTGGCGACTTCACATCGAGTCTTGGCGAGCCTTGGCGCGCGCGCTCTCAATCTGAACGGCGCCATTGGGTTTCAGGTGGCGGAACTTTGCAGTTCCATCCATGTTTGCTTAGGTGATCATGGCCACATCCGGCGAGCGGGTTCAGATGCGGACAACAACGCGAGAGCGACAGGGCGGCAAGACCGAGCCCATTCATAAAAGTGGAGGTATCGGAAAGCTGTTTGGCGATATAGCCAATCGGACGTCCCAAGCTGCCGGACGCGCGCTGACGTTCATGATTGCCGCCGCCGTCGTGCTTGTCTGGGCGGTAAGCGGTCCCGTGTTCCATTACTCCGACACATGGCAGTTGGTGATCAACACCGGCACCACGATCATCACCTTCCTGATGGTCTTTCTGATCCAGAATTCGCAAAACCGCGATAGCGCCGCCATCCAGGTCAAGCTCGACGAACTCATCCGGGTGAGCGCGGCACACAATTCGTTTGTCGGCATCGAACATCTGACCGACCAAGAGCTTGATGAAATTCGTACCAAATGCGAGCTTCGCGCCGAAGCGGAGAAGGTCGCCGACGAAACCGTTAAGAGCGCCGGCAGGAAGGCAACACGTGCTGCCGACCTGGTGTCTGAATAGCAGCATGAGCGACTACGGCCCGATAGCAGACGGCAAACGGTTTCCAGGAATATCGAGTCGATCATCAAGCTGGAAGAAGAGGACGAACGACGATTATCGTCGCTCCACAGGGCTCTCACAAAATAGGATGGGCTCGTCGGAACCGTCTATTTCGTGATCTCGCAAGTTGCTTTCGTCATATTCTGGATTGGTGGAATGCTTCCGCCGCAGCCCGATTCGATCCCTCTCCCGTTCCTCTGCTGTCGGCCCTGCTCGCCCTCGAAGCGGTGCCTCCGACGTCATTCGTGCTGATCCGCCAAAAGGCCATGGCTCTTCAGTCCGAACGGCGAAATCAACTCGACCTTCAGATCAATCTTCTGGCCGAAAAGGAAGCCACCAGCATTCTCAAGGCGCTGGGCGAGATTGCGAGGAAGCTCGATATCGATCTGTCGCACGACGGCGAAAACGGCGAAAGGGGACGCCGGTGGAGAGCGTCGCCCGCGATCTCAGATCTCAAAAGGGATAAGGATAAGGCGTCTGCGCAAGGACCGGTTTAACTTCGCAGCAGACGACCTCGACTGGCGCGACGCGAGTGCATCTTCCGTTCGTCGAGACGACAGCAGCGCTCAGTCGGCAAACTCATCCTTGCCGCGGCCCGGCAAATGTTCGGTGACGATGACGCGCTCGACCAGCGTCGTCTCGACCGTCACGGTTACTTCCGCAGCCGGATGCGGCGCTTTCTGGTCAATCGTTTCAGGAGCAAGCGGCGGCGAGTGGATTGTTTCCGGAAACACGTCGGATTCGCCGGCTACCTCCGGGAGCGGCTTTTGCTTGTCGGCCCAGTGCAGGGCCGTGTAGTCGAAACCTTGCACGATGGTGGGTTTGACGATTTCGAAATAGGGCGAGATGTCAAAATCGCGCGGCATGTACAGCGAGGAATCCCGGATATGCAGGATTTCGCGCCGGGCCGTGCGGCTGGCGGCGCGGGTGATCTTGGGCAGGATCGGATAGCGAACGGCGTCGAACGCCTGGGCAATCAGGGCCGAGCAGATGATCTTGGTCGGATCGCCGGATCCGAACGCGATCATGCGCCGTCGCCAGCGCTGCGGTATTGGCAGCGGAATCAGATAGCGCATCAGGTCGACGATGTTCTTGGTGTCGTAGCCGAAGCCGATCCGGTTGATCGCGTAGCGGCACACCGTGTAGCGGTCTTCGTAGGTCAGGCCGACGGGCCGGCAGAGCCGGGTATGATAGGGAAAATATTTCGACAGCGGCGACGAGGTCACGCCTTCGCCGATATTGGCCTCGATCAGCACGTGCGGCTCGCCGTCCGGCTCGACGGCGCCGTCGATCGGACCGACGAAAAGCGCGGCATGCGACCAGGTCGATTGCGTGAGGTATTTGATGATGCCGGAGACGCGGTTGTTGCCTTCGACCAGCAACACGTCGCCTTGTTCGATGATGCTGCGCAGATGTTCCGGATCGCTTGGCGTGAATGGCTCGTAACCCGGCACTTCCTTTTGCAGGTAGTTCGAGATCCATTTGCCGATAATGTCGAGCATCAGGCCCATGTTCATCCCCGAACGGCCTTTCGGCCGCTTTTCCCTTCCCTAGCATGGCCCAAAGCCGTTGCCATTTGGTTCATGCTTGACCCGGATCAATCATGATTGATTCACCAAGATGGTTGCCGCCTGTATCGGGATGCGGCAAGCTCTACCCTTACGCGACCCGGAGTTCCCCTGCTTCGGATCCCGGGAGACGCCGGAAACCACTGATTCCATGCGGTTTTTGCCAAGTAAGCTTCGTCGGAGCGGCCGACGAGGCCCGAAATCTTGAACCGCCGGATCGGGAGCTTTTGTCTTTTCAAAAATTTCGGAAACCATGACATGACATTGACGCGCCGCGATTTTCTGTCGGCGTCTGCGGGCTTTGCGGCGATGCCGGCGCTCGGCGGTCCTGCGTGGGGAACGCCGTTGCCACGCGAGGCCGACATTGTCGTGATCGGCGCCGGCGCCGCGGGAATCGCCGCAGCGCGGCGGATCATGGCGGCGAATCGCAAGGTGATCGTGATCGAGGCGTCGACCCAGAGCGGCGGCCGTTGCGTTACCGACAGCGCGACCTTCGACACGCCGTTCGATCGTGGCGCGCGCTGGCTGTACAATCCCGACACCAACCCGATGGTCAAGCTCGCGCGCAATGCCGGGCTTGACGTTTCCGTGGCGCCCCTGGGTCAGAAGATTCGCGTCGGCCGTCGCAACGCGCGGGCCGGCGAAACCGAGGAATTTCTCGCAGTTCTCGTCCGCGCCAACCGCGCCATCGACGATGCCTCGCACGGCAAGGCCGATGTGCCGTGCGCCGCCGTGCTGCCGAAAGATCTCGGCAACTGGGCTGCGACGGTGGAGTTCGTGCTCGGCGCCAATGCCACCGGCAAGGATTTGAAGGACATTTCCGCGATAGACAAGGCGCACGCGCAGGATCGCACCGATGCGATCGGCTGCCGCCAGGGCCTGGGCACGCTGATGACGAGGCTCGGCGCCAATTTGCCGCTGGCGCTCTCGACGCCGGCAAACCACATCGCCTGGAACGGCCGCGACGTCATGGTGGACACGCCGTCGGGCAGGATCGCCGCGCGCGCCGCCATCATCACGATATCGAGCAACGTGCTGGTTTCGGGCAATATCAAATTCACGCCCGATATCCCCAAGCGCCAGCTCGATGCGGCGTCGAAATTGAGTCTCGGCAGTTACGATCGCATTGCGCTGCAACTGCCGGGCAATCCGGTGGGGTTGGCGCGTGACGATGTCGTCATCGAGCAAAGCAATTCGACGCGGACCGCCATGCTGTTCGCCAATGTCGGCGGTTCCTCGCTATGCATGGTCGATGTCGCGGGCTCGTTCGGCCGCGACCTGTCGGCGCAGGGAGAGGCGGCGATGGCGGCGTTCGCGGTGGAATGGCTGACCAAACTGTTCGGTAGCGATGTCGCTTCGGCCATGAAGAAGACCGGCGCGACGCGCTGGAATGCCGCGCCGTTTGCGCTGGGTGCGATGTCGGCGGCAGCGCCGGGCGGGCAGCCGTCGCGAAAAATCCTGACCGAGCCGATCGGCTGCATGTTCCTCGCCGGGGAGGCGACGCACGAAACCCTGTGGGGCACTGTCGATGGCGCCTGGGAAAGCGGCGAGCGT
The DNA here is from genome assembly GCA_018971625.1 of Pseudomonadota bacterium. Lineage (GTDB taxonomy): Bacteria > Pseudomonadota > Alphaproteobacteria > Rhizobiales > Xanthobacteraceae > Bradyrhizobium. Next base: position 11,839 of record JAGXAJ010000024.1, on the reverse strand, counting down.
GCCGCCGACGCGGCGTTGCGGAAAATCGGCGCGCTCCGGGACACCGAACCTGCGCCCGCGCCGGTCGCGAAGCATCATCGCCGCGCCGCGCCGCCGCGTGTCGCCAGACCGATGTGGTCGCCGATCGATTGAGATCGAGAATTTACACGGGCAGCGTCAGTTGCATCACGTCCTTGGCGACGGCGTTCTCCCGGGCAGGCGCGACAAAATCAGCGGAGCATGCCGTGAAGCGCGGGCAATCCGATGACTGCGGCCGGCATCATGCACGCAAGCTGCCGCCGGTCTTCCTGGTCACTTCCGCCACGATCTTCGCCGCGACCGCGTCGATCTCCTGATCGGTGAGGGTCTTCTCGCGCGGCTGGATCGTCACCGCAATCGCGATCGACTTCTTGCCGTCATCGATGCCCTTGCCTTCATAGACATCAAACACCGTGACCGACGTGATCAGCTTCTTGTCCACGCCTTGCGCCGCGCGAACGATGTCGCCGGCGCGCACGCCGCGATCGATGATGAAGGCAAAGTCGCGCGAGACCGGCTGGAAGGCCGACAGTTCCAGCACCGGCTTGGCGCGGGTAGGTTTCTGCTTGGCATCGGGGATGCGATCGAGGATCACTTCGAACGCGATCAGCGGACCGTCGGCGTCGAGCGCTTCGGCCGCGCGCGGATGTAGTTCACCGAAATATCCGAGGACGTTCTGCGGGCCGATCTGGATGGTGCCGGAACGTCCGGGATGCAGCCAACTCACGCCGCCCGGCACGATCTGCAGCGCCTGCATCGGCGCACCAGCCGCGGCCAGCACGGCGAAAGCATCGGCCTTAGCGTCGAACGCATCGGCCGCAGCCGTGCCCGACCAGTGCCGTCCGATGCCCTTGCCCGAAGCAAAGCCGTGGCGAATGCCGGCTGCCGCGATGAACTGGTCCTGCGGACGGTCGCCGCTGAAGATCTGTCCGACCTCGAATAGCGCCACGTCGGCAAAGCCGCGGTCGTTGTTGGCCTGTGTCGCGGCGACAAGACCCGGCAGCAGGCTAGGTCGCATATCCGATAGATCGGAGGCAATGGGATTGGCGAGCGCGAGCTCGGCCTGGCCGCCGCCGAACAGTTCGGCGGCTGGCTTTGCGATGAACGACCAGGTCACCGTTTCGACCATGCCGCGCGCGGCAAGCGCGCGCTTGGCGCGGCGGGTGCGTAACTGGATCGCGCTCAGGATCGGCTTGCGCGGTTCGTCGCCACGTTCGAATGGCGTCATCGGCACCTTGTCGACGCCGACGATGCGCACGATCTCCTCGACGATATCGGCCTTGCCTTGCACGTCGGTGCGCCAGGAGGGTACCGCGATCTTCACCACAGGGCCCTGGCCGGCCATCATGAAACCCAGATGGGTGAGGATGCGCTTCATCTCGGAGATCGGCGGGTCGATGCCGGCGAGACGTTTCACCTCTGTGAGCGGAAAGTCGATCACGCGGTCCTCGCCGAATTGCTTGCCGACGACCACGCTCTCCGACGGCGAGCCGCCGCACAATTCCATCACCAGCCGGGTCGCCATTTCAAGTCCGGGCACCATGAAGGCCGGATCGACGCCGCGCTCGAAGCGATACCGTGCATCAGAATTGATGCCGAGCTTGCGGCCCGTTTGCGCGATGTTGATCTCGTTCCACAGCGCTGATTCGATCAGCACGTCAGTGGTGTTCTCGTCGCAGCCAGAGGCCTCGCCGCCCATGATGCCGGCGAGCGATTCGACGCCGTGATCGGCAGCGATCACGCAAACGCTGGAATCAAGGGTATAGGTGCGGCCGTCGAGCGCCAGCAATTTCTCGCCATCGCGCGCGTGCCGCACGGTCAGATTGCCTTTCACTTTCGCAGCATCGAACACATGCAGCGGCCGGGCGCGGTCGTAGGCCATGAAGTTGGTGATGTCGACCAGCGCATTGATCGGGCGCAGGCCGATCGAGGTCAGCCGCTCCCGCAGCCAGGCCGGCGACGGGCCGTTCTTGACGCCGCGCACCAGCCGCAGCGCAAAGCCGGGGCACAGCGCCGGATCCTCCACGGTGACCTTCACCGGGCAGGGGAATTCACCCTTGATCGGTTTGATGCCGGGATCCCTGAACTTGCCCATGTCGGCAGCGGAAAGGTCGCGCGCGATGCCGTGCACGCCGGTGCAGTCCTGCCGGTTCGGGGTCAGGTTGATCTCGATCACGGGATCGCCGAGGCGGGCCCACTGCGCATAGCCGGCGCCGATCGGCGCATCGGTTGGCAATTCCATGATGCCGTCGTGATCTTCCGAAATCTGCAATTCGGCTGCCGAACACAGCATGCCGCGGCTTTCGACGCCGCGGATGGTGCCGACGCCTAGCGTGATGTTCTTGCCGGGAATGAAGGTGCCGGGCGGCGAGAATACGCTGATGAGCCCCGCCCGCGCATTCGGCGCGCCGCAGACCACCTGCACGGGGGCTGCACCGTTGCCAGTATCCACCATGCAGACACGCAGGCGGTCGGCGTTGGGGTGCTGTTCGGCCGAAATCACGCGCGCGATCGAGAACGCCGCCAGCGCCTTGGCCTTGTCCTCGATATGCTCGACCTCGAGCCCGATCATGGTGAGCTTGTCGGCGAGCTTTTCCAGCGGCTCGTCGGTGTCGAGATGTTCCTTCAGCCAGGAGAGGGTGAATTTCATGATGATTGCTTCCGAGCAGGCACATCGCGCCCCCTCTCCCGCTTGCGGGGGAGGGTTGGGGTGGGGGCGCTTGCTTCAATTGCCGAGACAATTGTTTCGAGCACACCGGCGCGATTGGCCATCACATCGTGATTGCTGAAGCGAAGCACGCGAAAGCCCCTGGCTTCGATCGAGGCCGAACGTTTGGCATCCGCTCGTTCCTGATCGTCGGCGTAGTGTTGTCCGCCGTCCAGTTCGATCACCAGTTTAGCTGCGTGGCACAGGAAGTCGGCAATGTAGCCTTCAATCGGGACCTGACGCCTGAAACCGACTCCACCCAAACGATGATCGCGCAATTCCGACCAGAGGGTGCGCTCGGCGTCGGTCGAATTCTTTCTCAGTGCACGCGCATTGGCGCGCAGCTTGGAAGCCACTTTCCACGTCAGCCTTTTTGGGTGATCCATGATGATCTCCGAAACGTGGATGTCCCCACCCCAACCCTCCCCCGCAAGCGGGAGAGGGGGCTGGCCGTGCCGGATAGAGCTCGAACTCACGAACTCAACCCTCCCGCAAGGGTCGGGACATCCAGCGGCCGGAAGCCGTAATGGCTGAGCCAGCGTACGTCGCTTTCGAACAACTGCCGCAGATCCGACATGCCGTATTTCAACATCGCGATGCGGTCGATGCCCATGCCCCAGGCGAAGCCCTGATAGACATCGGGATCGATATCGCAGGCGCGCAGCACGTTCGGATGCACCATGCCGCAGCCGAGAATCTCCAGCCAGTCCTCGCCCTCGCCGAAGCGGATCTCGCCCTTGTCGCGCCGGCACTGAATGTCGACCTCAAGCGACGGCTCGGTGAACGGGAAAAACGATGGCCGGAATCGCATGTTGATGTGATCGACCTCGAAGAACGCCTTGCAGAACTCGTGCAGGATCCATTTCAGGTGGCCGAGATGCGAGCCCTTGTCGATCACGAGGCCTTCGACCTGGTGAAACTGCGGCGTGTGGGTCGCATCCGAATCGATGCGGTAGGTGCGGCCCGGGCAGATAATCCGGATCGGCGGCTTCTGCGTCAGCATGGTGCGCACCTGCACCGGCGAGGTGTGGGTGCGCAACAGCATGCGCGACCCGTCTTCCTTCGGATTGAAGAAGAAGGTGTCGTGCATCTCGCGGGCCGGATGGCCTTCCGGAAAATTCAGCTTGGTGAAGTTGTAGTCGTCGGTTTCGATGTCAGGACCTTCGGCAACCGCGAATCCCATATCGGCGAAGATCGTGGTCAGCTCGTCCATAACCTGGCTGAGCGGATGGATGCGGCCCTGTTCGACCGGGGTTTCGCGCAGCGGCAGCGTGACGTCGATGGTCTCGGAGGCAAGACGCGCATCGAGAGCGGCAGACTTCAGTATGTCGCGTCGCGCGGTCAGCGCCTGCGTGACCTTGTCCTTGGCAAGATTGATCGCCGCGCCTTGCGTCTTGCGTTCCTCGGGAGACATCTTGCCGAGCGTCGACAGCAGCGCCGAGATCGAGCCTTTCTTGCCCAGCGCGGCGACGCGCACGGCCTCAAGCGCGGCCTCGTCGCCGGCCGCGGCGATCTGGTCGAGGATTTCAGATTCGAGTTGAACGAGATCGGTCATGGGCAACATCCTTTGGCCGGGACGTTTTACTCAGTTGGCCCTGGTTCGTCATGCCCGCCTTTGTGCCGGGCATCCACGTCTTGCAGTGCCGCCGCAAGATAAGACGTGGATGGCCGGGACAAGCCCGGCCACGACGACCTCAAAAATCTTGCAGAGGCAGTGATAGCTTACGCCGCGAGCGCGGCCTTGGCCTTTTCGGCAATCGCCTGGAACGCCGCCGGTTCGTTAATGGCGAGGTCCGACAGCACCTTGCGATCCACGGTGATGCCTGACTTGGAAAGGCCGTTGATGAAGACGCTGTAGGTCATGCCGAACGGACGCACCGCCGCGTTGAGACGCTGGATCCACAGCGCGCGGAAGGTGCGCTTCTTGCGCTTGCGATCGCGGAAGGCGTATTGCCCGGCCTTGTCGACCGCGGCCTTGGCAGTGCGGATGGTGTTCTTGCGACGGCCGTAAAAGCCCTTGGCGGCCTTGTAGACTTTCTTGTGCTTGGCGTGAGAGGTCACACCGCGTTTGACGCGAGACATGACGGATCTCCTTGATCTCTAAAAGGTGACGGGGATCGCCGCGCGGACGCGGCCCGGCTCGAATGAAAACGCGGTCAGGCGTTCGGCAGGAAGTACTTCTTGACGTTGTCGCCGTCGGTCTTGAACAGCACGCGCGTTCCGCGCAGCTGGCGGATCTGCTTCTTCGTCCGCTTGATCATGCCGTGGCGCTTGCCGCGCTGGGCATGCACGACCTTGCCGGTAGCAGTCACCTTGAAGCGCTTTTTGGCGCCCGATTTGGTCTTCAGCTTGGGCATTTGGCTCTCCTGTTGCCGCAACACGACAACGCCCGCAGAAGGCGCTCGGCCGGCTAAAATGCTCGTTAGAGCGTTGAAAGTGCTGTGCTATTTCCGAAATGAAACAGTCGGCACGGGCATCGCCACGGCAGCCCTTGATCAGCCGGGCGATGAAGGTCGGGCTTATGACAGAGCTTGGACCGCTTGGCAACGCTGAACCGTGGAACCGGATCGTTCGACATACCCGTCGACGCCGCCAAACGGCGTAGCCCAGGGAGGGAAAAATGACCCATTCAGCCCGATCGATTGCCCATCCCGCCGATTCCACCGCGACGCGCGCCTTGCGAACGGTTGTCATCGCTGCCGTTTTTGCGGCGATCACCATGCCGGGCGCTGCCGATGCCAAAATGGTTCGGCCGGGAGCCTATGATGGCACCTGGAACGTGATCTTCGCGACCCAGGCCGGCAATTGCAGTTCGACCAACAGCGTCCCCTTCTCGGTGGTGGGTACGCGCGTTTCGTCGGCGGGGGGCGGCAAGGTCACCGGCGGCATCAGCCGCGCCGGCGTGGTATCGGTTAACATCCGGGTCGGCGCGTCGCATGCCAGCGGCAGCGGGCGGCTGGTCGGCAATTCAGGATCGGGCCGCTGGAGCGGCATCATTACCGGTGATCGCTGCAGCGGCATCTGGCAGGCGACACGGACCTGATCTCTTTTGCGCCTTCGCGCTGAACGCAAAGTCCCGGCGCAGGCTGGGACCACGAAGACGGCGCGCGCCGTATCAGCGCGGCGCCAGAACCATCACGACCTGACGGCCTTCGAAGCGCGCGTCCTGCTCGACCTTGGCAAATTCGGCGACGTCGGCCTTGACCTTGTCGAGCAGCTTGGTGCCGATTTCCTGGTGCGCCATTTCGCGGCCGCGGTAACGCAAGGTAATCTTGACCTTGTCGCCTTCCTCGAAGAAGCGCTGCATCGCCCGCATCTTCACGTCATAGTCGTGATCGTCGATCATCGGCCGGAGCTTGATCTCCTTGATCTCGACGATCTTCTGCTTCTTGCGGGCTTCGGCGGCCTTCTTCTGCGCCGAATATTTGAACTTCCCGTAGTCCATGATCTTGCAGACGGGAGGATTGGTGTTCGGCGAAATCTCCACGAGATCCATGCCGACTTCGAGCGCCATCTTGATGGCGACCACGGTCTCGACGGTACCGTGGTTTACGCCGTTCTGATCGATAAGTTGGATCTGGGCGTTGCGGATATCATCATTGGTGCGCGGCCCGTCTTTGGTTGCGGCGGGCGGGGCCCTGTTGGGACGACGAATGGGTAGTTCTCCAAGGTTGTGAACGAAGGCGATATTTTGAAGGAATAAGGCTCAAGGGGCAAGCAAACTCACATCCTTTGGCCAGAAAACGATCAAATGCGAGACATTTTGGTCACGCCGGACAACGCCGGCAGGAGGGAAATGTTCAGTGTTGCGCACATAGAGCCTGTGGCTGCGCTCCGCAAGCCGCAACGCCATCCGCAATGCCCATCCGTTGACGGGCGCGACGACCTGCATCAAACAGCGGCCGGACGTACCGGAGTGAAGGATTGATGAACCAACCAGCGGTAGGCGACGCGGAACCGGCCTTCATCGAGGTTGGCGAGGGCAGCGGCGGCCGCCGCATCGCGGTTCGCGCCCGCGAAGGCGGCGGCGGACTTGATAATGGACCTGGCCTGTTCTGGCTCGGCGGCTTCAATTCGGACATGAGGGGCACCAAGGCGCTGGCGCTCGACGAGTGGGCTACGGCGCATGAACGCGCCTGCGTTCGGTTCGATTATTCCGGTCACGGCGAATCCGGCGGCGCGTTCGTCGATGGCACCATCGGCCGCTGGATCGAAGAGAGTGTCGCGGTATTCGATCGATTCTGTCACGGTCCGCAGGTCGTGATCGGCTCATCGATGGGTGGCTGGATGGCGCTGTTGCTGGCGCGCGAACTGGCGCGACGGACGGCCAACCCGACGCCGTTGGCTGGGCTGGTGCTGATAGCGCCCGCGCCAGATTTCACCGAAGAGCTGATGTGGAAAGATTTTTCACCCGAGGTCCGCCGGGAGATCGAGACCAAAGGCGTGTGGCTGCGGCCGTCGGCCTATGGCGATCCATATCCGATCACGCGTGCGCTGATCGAGGAGGGCCGCAACCATTTGCTGCTCGGCAGCGCCATCGATGTCGGATGCCCGGTGCGGATATTGCAAGGCGCACAGGATCAGGACGTGCCGTGGCGGCATGCTTTCGCACTGGCACACCGGCTACCCGCCGACGATGTGGTGCTGACCATGGTCCAGGACGGTGATCACCGGCTGTCGCGGCCGCAGGATATCGCACGGATCATCGCGGCGGTTGCCGAGATGGGATAGCTTCTTGTTCCTTCCTTCTCTCGACGTCATCGTCCGCCACCGGGTCGCGCGAATGCGCGCCTGATGACAGGCTTCGGCGGACGATCCAGTATGCGGCGAGGTCTCGGCCTATTTGCCTCCGTCGGAATACTGGATGCCCGCCTTCGGGCATGACTGCAGCAATTAGTTGCCGTGCCACTCCTGGCGCACGCTGTCATCGGCTTCTGCGACCAATGCATCAGCTGCCAGCGCCTCAAACTCCTCCTGCGGCAATAGTTGCGATAACGCCCACACCGCGGCGCCCCGCACCAGCGGGCTTTCATCGTCGAGCAGCCGGCGCGCCTCATGCGCAAGCCTCGCGTCACCGGCGTTGCCGATCGCGGTCAGCACATTGCGGAGGAAGCGGTTGCGGCCGATGCGTTTGACCGGCGATTTTGCAAACAGCGCGCGAAACGCCGCATCGTCGAGCCGGGCCAGTTCAGCGAGCGAAGCCGCGCGCAACTGGTCGCGCGCGGCGAGTTTGGCCTCGCGGCCCTGTTGCGCGAACTTGTTCCAGGGGCAGGCGGCGAGGCAATCGTCGCAGCCATAGATACGGTTGCCGATAGCCGTGCGGAATTGGCGCGGAATGGGTCCCTTGTTCTCGATCGTCAGATAGGAGATGCAGCGGCGCGCATCGAGCTGGTAGGGTGCTGGGAACGCCGCGGTCGGGCAGATGTCGAGGCAAGCGCGGCAGGAGCCGCAATGATCAGTCTCGGCGCTGTCGCGCGGCAGGTCGGCTTCGGTATAGATCGCGCCGAGAAACAGCCACGAACCGAATTCGCGCGACACGAGATTGGTGTGCTTGCCTTGCCAGCCCAGTCCCGCCGCCTGGCCGAGCGGCTTTTCCATCACGGCCGCAGTGTCGACGAACACCTTGACCTCGGCGCCGGATCGCGCGGCGAGCCAGCGCGCCAGCGCTTTCAGCCGCTTCTTGATCACGTCGTGATAATCATCGCCCTGCGCATAGACCGAGATCGCACCGCGCGCGCGCTGCTCGAGAACATCGAGCGGATTTTCATCAGGCCCGTAATTGACGCCAAGCATGATCACTGAGCGCACGCCGGACCACAGCACGTGCGGATCCATACGGCGCTCCGGCTGCGCGGCAAGCCAATCCATGTCGCCATGCGCGCCCTGGTCGATAAACTCACGGAAGTGCTGCGCTACCTGTACGATCGCATCGGGGTCGGTGACGCCGACGCAATCGAACCCGAGCGCGAGGGCTTGGTCGGCGAGCGCCTGTTTCAATCGTGAAGTCATGGCGTGAAGCTGCCCTCACCTCTTCCATAAAGAGAGATAGGCACGCGAAGCGCGAAGAGCGAGAGGCTTTTGCTGAACGATAGTCCATACGCCGCCTCTGCACGGGAAAGGGAGCGGGCATTTGCTGCATAGATGTCGCTTCGCGACGCGGACACTCGAATCAGAAGTCGAGATCCACATAGGTCCGCGAGGCCGGCACGCCGGCCAGCCATTCGCTCAACAGCGGACGGAATGACGGGCGGGATTTTACCCGCGCATACCACGTCTTTGCCGCTTCGTCCTCGATCCACGGCACGTCGCCCAGATAATCGATCGCCGAAAGATGTGCCGCGGCGGCGAGGTCCGCATAGGTCAGCTTGTCGCCGGCGAGGTAATTCCGCGTCTGCGCCAGCCAGCCGATATAGGCCAGATGATAGCGTACATTCGCCTTGGCCGCGCGGATCACATCCGCTGCCGGCGGTCCCCCGCCATTCTCCTCGCTCATGAAGCGTTTGTAGATGCGCTCGGTGACCAGCGGATTGGAGGCTTCCTCGAAAAACTTCTCGTTGAACCACGCCATCAGGCGGCGCACTTCGATGCGTTCGGCCGACGTTGTCGGCAGCAGCCGGCGATTGTCCATCGCCGCGCCGTAAGTCTCGTCGAGATATTCGGCGATGATACCGGCGCCGGGAACCGCGGGTACGCCTTCCTTGACCAACAGCGGCGTGGTGCCGGCGGGATTGAGCACCAGGAACGCCTCGCGCCGCTCCCAGGGCCGCTCTTCCGCCAGCCGCAGATCGAGGCCGTATTCGCCGAGCGCCAAACGGACGAAGCGCGAATGCGGGCAGAACGGATGATGGAACAGCGTGAACATGAGCCCTTGATAATTTTATGGTGCTTAAGAAATCATAACCACCGCCGGGCTGTGCGTGAGCCCGATGGCGCGCCAAACTATCCAGGCGGCGGACCGGAGCAACCTGTGTTTTCGCGCTTTTTGCGATTGCGGCAGCGAAGCGAATAAGCGAGAAGAGCGCGGCCTTTTCGGCTGATTGTAACGGGCAAAACCATCATGTCTGACGCATTGAGAGCGGTGATTCTTGGCATTATCGAGGGCGTCACAGAATTCCTGCCGGTGTCCTCGACGGGCCATCTGTTGCTGGCGGAGCGATTCTTCCACCTCGGAGAGGGCAGTTTCTGGAACAGCTTCACGGTATTGATTCAGCTCGGCGCGATTCTAGCCATTCTTGCCATCTATTTCTCCAAATTGTGGCAGGTCGCGCTCGGCATGTTCACCAATGCGGATGACCGCCGCTTCGTCATTGGCGTGCTGGTGGCGTTCCTGCCCGCCGTGGTCATTGGCCTGATCGCGGGCAAATACATCAAGGAATTCCTTTTCGGCAACATGTGGGTAATCTGTTTCTCGCTGATCGTCGGCGGCGCGATCCTGCTGTGGGTCGATGAGCTCGATCACAAACCGCATGAGCATGACGCGACGAAATTTCCGCTGCTGACCTATCTGTGGATCGGCATCGCGCAGTGCCTTGCGATGATTCCCGGCGTGTCGCGGTCCGGCGCGAGCATCGTCGCGGCCATGCTGCTCGGCGCTGACAAGCGCGCCGCGGCGGAGTTTTCATTCTTTCTCGCAATACCGACCATGGTTGGGGCGTTCGCCTATGATTTCTACAAGAACCGCGCCGAGATGAACGCCGATCACATCGGTATTGTTGCGATCGGCTTCGTGGTCTCGTTTGTCACCGCGATTATCGTTGTGAAGACGTTCCTGGCCTACGTTACGCGCAACGGTTTTAAGCTTTTCGCATGGTGGCGCGTCGTCGTCGGCACGCTCGGCCTCGTCGCTTTGGCGCTGGGACGCTAAGAACGTCGCTGCGATCGCGGAGTGTCAGAGTCCACTCACGCGCTCTTCTTCTGGAATTGTCCGGCGGCGCGGAAGCGCCAGAGATATTGCGGCGCGACGGCCTCCAGGGAATCCGGCGTGATCCCGAGGCCTTCCAGCGTCAGGCCAGCGGCTTTGGCGGCATCAGACACCACATTATCCGTGCGCAACAGCTCCACTTGATCTGGCGTCAGCTTCAGGGCGCCCGGCGCGAATTGCAGGAACATCGCCTTGAATTTCGCCAGGCCGAACGGCAGCGACACCAGCATGCGCTGGCGTCCGGTGACGGCGAGAATGATCTCCATGATCTTGCGCATGGTCAGCACCTCCGGCCCGCCGAGTTCGTAAGTTGCTCCCGGCTTCGCCTTGCCGCCGACGGCATCGGCCACCGCCGTCGCGACATCGCCGACATAGACCGGCTGCATCTTCGTCTTGCCACCGCCGATCAGCGGCAGCGCCGGCGACATCCGGGCCAGCGCCGCAAACCGGTTGCTGAATTGATCCGCGGGACCGAACACCACCGACGGCCGCATGATGACCGCCGAGGGCGTCGCCGTCAGCACCGCTTTTTCGCCGGCTGCCTTGGCGCGCGCATAGCGCGAGCGCGAATTCTCGTCGGCGCCGAGCGCTGAGATATGCACCATCCGGGCGCCTACCGCGTTGGCGGCCTGCGCTACCGTTGCCGCTCCCTTGCCCTGGACCGCGTCAAAAGTCTGCGCCCCGCCCTCGGCCAGGATTCCGACCAGGTTGATCGCGACATGGGAATCCCGCATCGCAGCCTCGACGGAGGCGGGATAGCGCAGATTGGCCTGCACGGCGTGGATCTGGCCGACCCTGCCGAGCGGCTGCAGATGTCCGGCGAGTTCGGGTCGCCGCACCGCGACCCGGATCCGGAAGTCGCGCTTGGCCAGTGCCCGGACCACGCTTCGGCCCAGAAAGCCCGATCCGCCGAAAACCGTGACCAGTGTGTCCTGATTCGATGCCATGGAGTTATTCCCGGGACTGTTCCTGCCAACCAAAGTCGAGAGATTTGCCGGCTGCGTAACGCTTCCGTGCCGCACCGCCATGTCCTGCGCTGTAGCATATTTGGCGGCCGCGTTGCCAATTTGACAAGCACGCGACCGATCCGTACTAACCCGCCCGGGCCCAGGTGGCGGAATTGGTAGACGCGCTGGCTTCAGGTGCCAGTGGCTTCACGGCCGTGAAGGTTCGAGTCCTTTCCTGGGCACCAT
>JAGXAJ010000097.1 GCA_018971625.1 Pseudomonadota bacterium | reverse complement strand
AACCGTATCGAGCGCTTCTTCAACAAGCTCAAGCAGTTCAGGCGCGTCGCAACCCGATACGACAAACTCCTCGTCAACTTCATGGGCTTCGTCAAACTCGCTGCCATCGCAATATGGCTCAGATAGTTAAATCGTCACCACTACCTAGGAAGCTGAAACCTCGGCGGCTACAACTGCTACTCGTGGCAACAAGGAGAGTGATATCATGACTCCACGTGTCCTATCTGTCGCGGCCATCGCGCTTTGGTTTGTTACCATTGCCGTGGCCGTATTCTTCTTCGTTCGCGGTCAGACGCACGTGACGCCCGACGGGCGTACGGCTGTTCTGTTGGCATCGGATGAACGCAATCTGGTGCTCACCGAAATGCGGGGCATGCTCAAGACCGTGCAGGTTGTCGTTGATGGGCTGAAGGTCGGCGACATGAAGCAGGTTGCACAGGCGGCTCGCACGAGCGGAATGGCGGCGGCCGCCGACGCCAGTCCGGCGCTGATGGCGAGGCTGCCGCTCGAATTTAAACAGCTCGGACTCGGCGTCCATAAGCGCTTCGATGAGATTGCCGCCGCAGCCGATTCGGGCGCCAGTCGCGAGCAACTGCTTGCGAGTCTCAGCACGCAATTATCGGCCTGCGTCGCCTGCCACGCCAACTATCGGCTCGATGCGATGACGCCGGCAGCGAAGTGAGTGATGAGGAGTGATCTAACTGATTGCTGCACTAAAAGCCGGCGATGACGACGATCTTTTCATCAAAGTGTCTCGTTACCTCAACCTACTGACAGATAAGTCGGGGCTGATATCGCGGGCATCGTTGGCGGCCGTCTTGGCCATCGTACAGGCCAAGTTAATTGGCCGCCGAAATCGCAATAGGCGACCCCGCGCGTTTACTGCGTCATGGAGCGGCAAAACGATACGAATTGCTAATCTCGCCGAACGATATGCGGCAGGCTCGAACGCCGTCGAAGGTGCCGCTCACTTTTGCAGAACTTGGCGAGCCGCCTTGAGGCCACATCAAGCTATTCCCCCGCCGCATCCGTAATTTACGTAACTACGGGTTTATACTTAGGGGAACGACCCGAATTTCGAAATCTGAGGAAATGGGCAAACTTCTGGTATCAGCGATCGAAACCGGAGTTCCGCTATGTTGACCACCGCCGTAGCCGTCAAGTCCTCGATCCATACACATCCATCCGCAGCAGTTCGGACGGGGCTGCTTCCCAACGGCCCTTTGGGCCTGATGGGTGCTCCAATGCGCTTTGCGCGCAACATCGAAATTTACGGCGAAGACGAGCCGGCCGAGTATCTTTATCAGGTCGTCTCTGGGGCGGTGCGCTCCTACCGCATGTTGGACGACGGCCGGCGTCAGATTGGTGCGTTTTACTTATCTGGCGATGTTTTCGGGGTCGAACCTGGCGACGTTCATCTCGCCTCGGTGGAAACGATTTGCGATGCCCAAGTTCTTGTCATCAAGCGCAGTGCCGTGATGGCTCGCGCCGAACACGAGAGAGATCTAGCCAAGCAGTTATGGACGCTGACGGTGCGCGAACTGCAGCGTGTGCAGGAGCATTCGCTTGTACTGATCAAGAGTGCCGAAGAGCGCGTTGCGGGTTTCCTGCTTGAGATGGCTGGCCGCAATTCGTGTGCTGGGACCATTGAACTGCCGATGTCACGTCAGGATATCGCCGACTATCTCGGACTCACGATCGAGACGGTGTCGCGGACTTTCACTCAATTGGCGCAGTCCGGAAAGATTTCATTGGAAAGCTCACGGCGCATCGTGTTCCGCAATAAGGCCGCTTTGAAGCGGCTCAATGGATAGCGCGCTGCGACCGTTGTCCCGTGGAGCGACGAATGGCTGACCGACAGCACTGGCGTCCCGTCCTGTTTAATTGCCCGCGGACGGGCAACAAGGTTCAGGCGCTGCTTGTCGAGCAGCCAGCCGGAGCCGAAGGCACCCGACATCAAGATGCAGGCACGCAATATCAAACCGTTTCGTGCCTGGCCTGCGCTGGCATTCATCTCGTCGATCGAGACGGCAAAGTCCTTGGGGCAACAGGCGATATCACGAGGTAAGATAGATCGAGCCGATCGGTTCGGCCCGTCTTGTTCCGTTCTAACGTCTATTCGTCAGTTGCCTCGCGCTCGAGCACGCCGTCGCAACTGGCGAAATTGCCGCATCATGGTAACTTCACAAACTGATAGCTCCCAATAAGCGTCCGTTAACAAGCGGCTTTGACGAATGAAGTTATTGCGAGAGCTCTTCACAGACCGCTGAGAATGGCGTGCAGCAGAGTTTTTAGCCAGGCGAGGAATGCGGCGGAAGTTGTAGCCGACAGCGGAGAGGACGACGTTGGCGGCATCACCATGGCGACCCTTGAGGTAGCAGCGACCGAGATGGCCGTCGGCCTTCATATGACCGATGACGGGCTCGATGGCCGAGCGGCGCTTCAACTCGTGCTTGATGACGCCGAATACCCCGCGCTTCTGGCCGGAGATGAAGAAGCAGCGGGGATTTTGTGCGTCGTGGCCTCGGTAGCCCTTGTCGACATAGGCCCGCTCGATCACGCAGCCGGTGAGCACTTCGGTGGCATCGATGACGGCACCGGAGCGTGTGGCCCATCGTAGGGATTGTCCGGCAGCGCTTTGGCGTGGAGCTGATCCACGCTCCTCAGCTTGCAACTTTCACATCCTCCGGCGATTCCACGTAGAAACCGGAATAGGTGTCGACGAAACAGAGATGGTCGTGCACCTCTTTGACGCCGGCAGTGTTCTCAGCCGCTACAATCGTGGCCTGGCGGGCTTTATCAGTGGTGATGATGCCGTGCAGATGCACAACGCCCTTGCGCACTGTCACCTCGAAGCCAATCGGCCGCCAGTCGGTCTGGTTCACCGTCCAGACGATGCGATCGCGGATATGGTCATCATCTGCGGTCGGGTCGGGAATCTCGTGTGCCATGCTGGCAACGGCCTGCAGCAGGTTCGAACGTGTGACGATGCCCTTTAGTGTTTTGCCGCTCATCACAGGAAGCCGTTTGATATCATTCTTCTCCATCAGACGTACCAACTCCTCGAGCGGCGTTTCCTCGTCGACCGTGATTGGGCCTACGGTCATGACGTCCTCGACCCTGCGGCCGCGTTCGTGGACAAACTCCGCCGCCACCTTTCCGGGGCCCAGGAAGAATTGCAGCCACGCGGAGCGTTTGCGGCCCGTGCCGATTTCACTGCGCCGCAGGAAGTCGCTTTCCGAGACAATGCCAACGAGCATGCCAGCGTCGTCCAAAACAGGCAGGCCGCTGATATGGGTTTGCAGCATGATTTTCGCTGCTTTCTCGATCGTCGTGTGTGGCGTAACGGTGATGCAGTCCTTGGTCATGATCTGATGGGCGCGCACAATATGCCTCCATTGGTTACAGACACCACACTAGGCGATTTCGCGGCTCTCGCTTTGACCTTCCTCAATTGTCGCGACTTTCATTCGAGCGTCTTCAGGAAAGCAATGAAGTCGCCAACCTGATCGCCATCGAAGCTGAATTGCGGCATGGTCGGATGGCCAGTAATGATGCCTTCCGCCAATGCTTCCTGCAGCTGTTCCACCGGATAATGTTCGTGCAGGGTGCGGAACGGCGGTGCGATCTTGAGCGGGCTCGGACTCACTTTGTCGATAGAGTGACATCCCGCGCAATATGTCAGCGCGAGGCGCTTTCCCTGCTGAGGATTTTCGGCGGCGGCCGGCGCGGTACTGGCAAGCAAGCCAGCAACAAGAAAAGCGCCGCGCATAGTGAAGGGAGAGATCGGAAACATCATCGGATTGCTCGTGTCTAGTGCGACATCAGAACCGGGATCGTCATGCTCCGGAACATTTCCCGCGTTACGCCACCGAATACGGTCTCTTGCATCCGGGCATGGCCATATCCGCCCATGACCAAGAGATCGAGGCTTTCGTCAGCCGCGATTGCCAGGATGCTCGACTGAACTTCGGCCCGGTCGGCTTTCAGTGATATGGTACTCGCGGAGAGGCCGTGGCGCGCCAGATATTTCGGCAATTCGGCCGGTGAAGCCTCCGCTGGTAGCTCCGAGGCATTCAGCGTGATGGTCATCAAGGTATCGGCTTGGTGAAGGAGCGGCATGGCATCATGCAGGGCCCGGGCGGCGAGGCGGCTTCCATCCCAGCAGATTCCGATACGGGTCGCCTTGAATGCGCCTCGAAAGGTATAGGGAAAGACCAGGAGAGGGCCGCCCGTCTGTAGCAAAAGCTCCTGCAGCAGCCGGTTGTCGCGGACATCCCCATCCGTCTCTCCCTGCGAGACCACCATCAAATCGTGGAGGCGAGCCATGGCTGCAACCGTCGCCACGACCTCCCCAAAAGTCCCGGCCAGCGCATGGCTGTTGTAGCTGAGTTCAGCACCATTAGCTTCGGTTTCGAACACCGAAAGCGCGACTTGGGCTCGTTCCATCGCCCGTTCGTAATCAAGCTGGACAAACGACGCGACGGCCGCACCGCCCTCCGCCAAGAACGGTACATTGACCGATTCAAATCCAGTGGCGACGGCTTCGAGATGGGCGCCACAGAGCATCGCAAGTGAAACTGAACCATCGACCGCAGGGCGTGCGGAGCGTTCGGTCGGGATGTGGACCAGCAAGCTCTTGTACATCGGAGTAGTCTCCCTCAATTCTCGGTAGGAAGCAGGTATATAATGAAAGCATCCCGCATCATTCTTCGGTTTGATGCATGTCAACGTTCGCGCGGGCCGTTGTCGGATATTTGTTGACTTGAGTGGATCCGGATGATCGCCGTCGAAACATCGATAGACCGTTGCCACTTGGGGGCTTCACCCGTTCCATCTGACGTCCGCACGTCGGGCATATCGTGCTCTGAACTTTCATGGTCAGTTCGGCGGACTTAGAAGCGCGACGCGCTTGGCAGCTTCTGCCGCTGCGAGATATGTCGCGGTGATGGCGAGAATGGTCACCATCAATGTCATGGAGAGAGTCGTAAAGCCGAACAATCGACCCCACGGACCGAGCGCAAGCACCACCCCGACGCCGAGGGCGCCCAGCGAACTCGCTATGAGTGTAGCGTGCGGTCGGTTCGCACGCCACGGCAACCGGCGCGAGCGGATCAGGAAAATAACCAGGATCTGGGTGGCGATCGATTCGACAAACCAGCCCGTCTGAAACAGTGCCGCGTCCGCGTGGAAGACCTTAAGAAGAACCAGAAAGGTGATGGCGTCAAACAGGGATGAGATCGTACCCATGAGAATGGTGAAGCGAAGAATAGTCCGCATGTCCCAGGCCTCAGGCCGCTCGACGTCCTCTTGATCAACTTCGTCGAAAGGGATGCCCACTTCCGAAAGATCGTAGAGCAGATTGTTCAGAAGAATTTGCAGGGGTAACAACGGCAGGAAGGGCAGCACAATCGAGGCCAGGGCCATCGAGAGCATATTGCCGAAGTTCGAGCTGGTTCCCATGCGGACATATTTCAAGATATTCGCAAATGTTCGACGCCCCTCGCGCACGCCGGCCGCCAATACTGAAAGATCGGCGGCCAGCAGGATCATGTCGGCGGCGGCGCGTGCGACCTCGGTCGCTCCAGTAACGGATATGCCGACATGCGCCGTATGGATGGCCGGCGCATCGTTGACGCCGTCTCCCATGAATCCCACCACGCGGTTCCGATGCCGGAGGGCTGCAATAATCCGCCGCTTCTGGTCGGGATCAATCCGGGCAAAGAGGTCGATGTCATCGACTTGTGCCGCAAGCGCCGCATCTGTGAGCTCCGAGATTTCGACACCCGTCAAGATGCGATTCGACCGCAGCCCGACCGCACCCGCGACATGGGATACTACCGCAGCATGGTCTCCCGAGAGAATTTTGACCCTGACACCTAGCGATGTGAGGCTTGTGATGGCCTCGGCCGCGTCCTGTTTCGGCGGATCCGCAAAGACGCAGAAGCCAATCAGCGTGAGACCCGCTTCGTCGTCGATCACAACCGTCTTCTGAGTCAAGGGCATCGACTTAGTTGCAACTGCTAGGAGGCGGAAGCCGTCGTGCGCATATCGATCCTGTATGGCTGTCAGCTTTTGTTGCCAGTCTTCATCGAGCGCATGAGCTAACCCATCAATTTCAACGGCGGCGCAGCGCGCGAGAATGGCTTCCGGCGCCCCTTTTGAAATCAGGACGGGCTCGCCATTGCGCGCGGCTAACACCGACAGGCAACGTCGTTCGAAGTCAAAAGGTACTTCCGAGAGTCGCACCCAGCTATCGGTGCCATCATGGTTCGCCGCGAGTATCGCTTCATCCAAGGCGCTTCTAAAGCCCGCCTGAAAAGAGCTGTTGAGGTGCGCTAGAGCGAGAACACGATCACTATCGCGGCCTTTGGGATCAACATGCGCCGCCAGCGTGATCCTGGCCTCCGTCAGCGTACCGGTCTTGTCGACGCAAAGTGTATCCATCCCGCCGAGATCGTGAATTGCGGATAGTCGCTTGACGATGACCCTTCGTGCCGCCATGCGCAATGCTCCCCGAGCAAGCGTCACGGTCATCACCATCGGCAGGAGCTCGGGCGTCAGGCCAACGGCGAGTGCTACAGCAAATAGGAACGATTCCATCGGAGGACGTTGCGCCACGAGATGCGCCATCAGCACAAACAAGGTGAGAAACAACGTAAGCCGAAGAATCAACAATCCAAGCCGCCGGACACCCAATTCAAGGGCGGTCGGCGGCGCGTTCGCCGCGAGCGCCGCGGCAATCGTGCCGAAGCGGGTGCGACTTCCGGTCTCCACGATCAGCATCTTGCCGCTTCCACCGACCGTGCTTGTACCAGCGAACAGGGCATTCGTGGCTTCGGCTGGCGACTTCGCGGTGCAGGCGGCGTCGGTTTTGAATGCGGGAAACGGCTCACCCGTCATCAAGGCTTCATTGACCTGCAATTCCCGGGATTCAAGGACAATGCCGTCGGCCGGTACGAGGTCACCAGTGCGGAGCTTTACGATATCGCCGGGGACGAGCGCTTTGACGGGGATTGAGCTGTCGACGCCTCCGCGTACAACGTCGGCCTCGATGGCGACCGAATCGCGCAAAGCCTCGGCTGTGAGTTCGGCGCGGTGTTCCTGAACGATGTCGAGGGTCAGAGACAGAGCCAGGACGGCGACGATGATTGCAAAGCTGCCAACATCCCCGCCTAGTCCGGATGCCGCCGCGGCCACCAACAGCATGGCAACCAAGGGATTCAGGACACGGCGTCCGATCTTTTGGAGGATCGACCGGCTCTTGGATGCTTCAACCCGGTTTGAACCGAAAATCGCAAGGCGTCTTTCTGCCTCGCTTTGCGAAAGCCCGTTTGCATCGGAGCCAAGTTTATAAAGGAGAACGTCCTTTGGTAGTTGCCAGAACTCTGCGGGCAATGCCACCGTCTCATGAGAATCTTGAATCATCGCGGGCGCTCTCACCCTTCCTTGCACGAAAGAGCGAAATAAAGGATAGAATGGGACGGGATCAGCACGTTGATGCAGCTCAAGCCTGCCGTGCCGTTTAAAAGAATTGGTCCTTGTCTCGATGGCTTGCGTGTCGAAAGAGATCAGAACGGACAAAGAGAAGGCCGCCGGGGACGACGGCCTCAGTGGGACGAGAGTTGATTTATCTGCTTGTTCGAGCCGCGGATCATTGATCTTGGTCAACCCAGGATAAGACGAGTATCTTCCTGGCGTAGCAACTCACCGAATGCTCTAGGGTTAGCACGACCGGCAATTGATTCAGCGCAATTCTCACGTTGCGTCATGCAGTAAGCTACGACGAGGAGCTTGCTCATGACGCCTTCAGCATTGATCAGCGCGAAACCAAAAATCACCAACTCTCCGACGGATCCCGTTGACGAACCGACGACGGACGTTGCGGCGCCCACGTCGGTATGCGATCCGACCGACGCCGTCGGTGCGGTCGATAGCTCCTTCCATGCCGCGTTGGCGCCCCTTACGGGCGGACTCTCACCGGCGGCGCTGGCATTGGCTGCTGCCGACTGGCAGTTGCATCTTTGGGCATCACCAGGAAAGCGAGCTGCTCTGGCCGGCCAGGCGTTGCAGAGCGCGGCTGAATTTGTTGACGCGTTGGCACCAAGGCGCGCGGTGTTCCGGCCCTGGTCCTTGATCAAGCCGTCGGAGAACGATCGTCGCTTCACGAGCCCGGATTGGGACATGCCGTCTTACAATCTTTTGGCGCAAGCCTTTCTCCTTGTGGAACAATGGTGGCACTCCACCACGACCGATATTCACGGACTGGCGCACTCAAATGCCGCGATTGCTGACTTCGTGCTTCGTCAATGTCTCGATACCGTGGCACCCACGAATTTCCCTGCCAGCAATCCAGAAGTGCTGCGCAAGATCATGGAGACGGGTGGCGGCAATTTTGTCTATGGCCTGCACAACTGGATTGAGGATTGGCAGGCTCTGCTCGCGGGCGGAAGGCTAAGAAGCGATCAGAAATTCGTGGTCGGCAAAGATGTCGCCGTCACGCCCGGCAAGGTCGTATACCGCAATGAACTGATCGAACTCATCCAATATACGTCCGCCACGCGGACAGTCCGTCCGGAACCGGTACTGATCGTGCCGGCCTGGATCATGAAATATTACATACTCGACCTTTCACGGCACAACTCACTGGTGCGATTCCTGGTGGAAAATGGTTTCACCGTGTTCATGATTTCCTGGAAGAATCCAACGTCCGATTACCGGAACTACAGCCTTGAGGACTATCGCGAGCGTGGTGTGGATGCGGCGGTCGCGGCCATCAACGAGATCATGCCAGGAAGGGGGATCCATGCCACAGGGTATTGCTTAGGAGGCACTCTGTTGTCGATCGCCGCTGCTCGATCGGGCCGCGATCGATCAGATTGCTTGCGTTCAGTAACATTGCTCGCCGCTCAGACGGATTTCACCGAAGCTGGCGAGCTAACGCTATTTATCAACGAGAGTCAGGTCGCGTTCTTGGAGGATCTGATGCGGCGTCGCGGCTTTCTTGGAACCGCACAGATGGCTGGCGCCTTTCGGATGTTGCGGGCCAACGATCTACTTTGGTCGCGGGTTGTTCGGGACTACCTGATCGGAGAGAGGGCCGCCCCCAGCGACTTGATGTCATGGAATGCAGATGCTACCCGCATGCCTTTTCGCATGCATTCTGATTATTTGCGCCGGCTGTTCCTCAACAACGACCTCGCTGAAGGCCGTTATCAGGTTGATGGCAAGCCGGTCGCCCTCTCTGACCTGCATAAGCCGATGTTTGTCGTCGGAACGCAGCGCGACCATGTCGCGCCCTGGAAGTCGACCTACAAGATTCATTTCCTGGCCAATGCGGACATCACCTATGTGCTGACCAATGGCGGACACAACGCTGGCATTGTCGCGCCGCCGGCGGAGGATGGGCATAGCTATCAGGTGCTCACGAAGAAAGCGACCGATTCCTATATCGGTCCGGACGAGTGGATCAAGCGTGCACCTTCGCAAGAAGGTTCATGGTGGACCGAGTGGATCCGGTTTCTCGCTTTGCATTCCGGTCAACCGATCGTACCGCCGCCGCCGATGGGTACCGAGCAAAATGGCGCGTCGCTGGGCGACGCACCTGGATCTTATGTCCTCGAGCAGTGAGATGTCGGTTGACCTGCTCCGACAAAAGTCGCTGCAATTTTCAACGTACTTTGGGATGGCCAATTCTGTTTTTACGGTTTGCGAGCGTACGTGCCGAAACCTTTCCCGCAAGCGGGCAGCAAGCCGTAAGCTCACTGCAGCAGGAAGGCCTTGCTTCGGTCGAATGTCTCTTGGGGTGATCCCGAAGCATTGACGCGAGTCCAGCCGACCTGTCCGATGTCGTAATCTTCCTGTTGGCTGGCGACTTCGCTCGAGGCATCGGATGCGTCCCGTTTACGTGCTCCTACTCTGGAGAGGCGAATATCGAGATCGGCATCGAGAAAAACCGCACGAAAGTCAGCCTCAATTCCTTTGGCCTCCGTCGAGAGCTTGTCTCGTTTCTCTTCTTGCAAGAAGGCAGCATCGACAATCACGGAAAATCCCTGCGCAATGATCTGCCGTGCGCGATCATTCAACGTGTCGTAGATACGCTCGGTGACGCGGGGTATGTAGGCCCCGGCCGGAAGCTGCACCAGGGGATCAACGCCGAATAACTCCTTGCGAATAACGTCGGATCGCAAGATGACCGCACCGGGGGGCGTTCCGACCAACGCCGCGAAGTCCCGAGCCAACACGCTTTTCCCTGTGCCCGATTTCCCGCCAATGGCGATAAGTGACGGCCGGGCTGGTCTCAAAAACGTGAGCGCAAGATCGAAGTAGGACTTGGCCTCCTCGGCGACGCCATTGTCAGCCGGCGATTGCTGATTCTTCGTGAAGAGCACATGTGAGCGGATTGCGGCGCGTATCGACAGGAATAGGGGTAGCAGTCGGAGCGCGCTCCCATTTTCCCGCCAACTTCTCTGCAGATATCTATTCAGCAGCCGATTCGCCGCAGCATTCAGGCCGAAATGCACCAGATCCATAATCGGAAACGCCAGATCATAAAGCACGTCGGTGGTTGCGATCACAGGATCGAATTCGATCGCATCGAACAGTACGGGCTTGCGGTCGATCAGAGCAATGTTGCCCAGGTGTGCATCGCCATGGCAACGCCGCACCAGACCCGCCAATGCTCGGTCGTGCAACAAGCTGCGCGCGCCAGCGAGTTGCCCATGGCTTACCTTGTGCAAGTGTTCCGTCGCGTCAGATGGGACCGATGCCTGCACGCGAAACCTGTCGCTGTTGCGATCGATGATGGCTGCCATCGATGCCAGCCACGCCGCCCCGTCTGAAACCTCGGCCGACTGATGGGCAGCATAGAGAATATCTGCGACTTCCTCGGCGAGCTCTGGTGCAATGCCGCCGGCTCGGGCCAGATGGTCCAGTGTTCGATTCTCGTCGAAGCGGGCCATTTCGACCGCCCATTCGACGACTGGGCCATCGCCGCCAATATGAAATCCCTCTGCGCCGCGCGTGATCGGAACCACACGACGGTAAATCTGTGGCGCGTAGCGCCGGTTGATGGAGAGTTCTTCCTCGCAGGCTCGCTTACGCTTGTCGAGGGTCGAGTAGTCCAGGAAGGGGAGCCGGACTGCACGCTTGATCTTCAGGACTCGATGCTGCTCGAGGAACACGATCGACGCGTGTGTATCGACACGTGTTGCATCATGAATCCTGCTGTCAAGAAAAGCGAGCACGTCTTTTTGATCTGGTGCCGGGGCGTTTTGCTGCGGCGCCATCGTCACGGACGCAGCACCGCGGCGCCGACAAGCTTTCCTTCCCGCAGTTGAGCCAGTGCCTCGTTGGCCTGCTTCAGCGGGAAGACGGTCGTGCGTGTCTGGATATTCATCGTGCCAATGGCCTTGAAGAAATCGAAGCCGTCCTTTCGCGTCAGATTGGCGACGGAGACGATCTGACGTTCGCCCCAGAGAATATGGTAGGGAAACGCCGGAATATCGGACATATGGATGCCCGCACACACCACCCGCCCGCCTTTGCGGACTGCGCGCAGGGCAAGCGGGACTAGAGGGCCGACCGGCGCATAAATGATCGCCGCGTCGAGTTCGGCTGGCGGAATGTCTTCCGAGGCGCCAGCCCAGTCGGCGCCGAGCGAGAGCGCAAGCTGTTGCGCTTCTTTGTCGCTATCGCGCGTAAAGGCATAAATTGTTCGGCCCTGCGCGCGGGCTACCTGCGCTATGATGTGGCCGGCTGCACCAAATCCGTAGATCCCGAGAGCCTTGCCGTCGCCGGCCATTACCAGGGATCGCCAACCGATCAAACCGGCGCAAAGCAGCGGCGAAAGTGCTACGTCGTCGCCTTGTTCACCGAGCGGAAAGCAGTATCTGGCGTCGGCGACAAGATGGCTGGCAAAGCCACCGTCACACGTATAGCCAGTGAATTCGGGGTGATCGCAGAGGTTCTCCTTGTCCGATCGGCAATAGAAGCATTCGCCGCAGGTGTAGCCGAGCCAGGGCACGCCGACCCGCATTCCGGGTTTCAGGTCGTGGACGCCGGCTCCAAGTGTTTCGATGCGGCCGACGACCTCGTGCCCGGGAATGATTGGATAGCAAATATCGGGAAGCTCGCCGTCTACAACGTGCAGGTCGGTTCTGCACACGCCGCAGGCACTCACCCTAATGCGAACCCTGCCCGGCCCGGGGATCGGGTCCGGCCGTTCCTGGAACGTCAGCGCCGCGCCGCGCGCGGAAAGAACCATGGCATACATGTCGCCATCATCCCGAAATTCCTGATCGAATTATGGACGCTTTAATTTCGTTGCCGTTTGATTTTGGTCAATATTCCTGCCCTTCGGCTGGCTTAAAAACAATCAGCTTGGTGCCGCGTCCTCGGGGAGGTTGATGATGTACGAATTCCTTCAGGAACGCGTCGAGTCCAACATGACTCGCAACGTGCGAAGTGTCGCACCGGAGACGACGGTCGGCGATCTCTATCGCCTGTTTGCGGTCGATGATTTCGACGCCTATCCGGTGGTTCGTGATGATGCGCTTGTCGGGATAGTATCGAAGCTCGATGCGTTGAACGTGTTCTCGCTCTCGCAGGATCACATCTTGCCGCACTATACGGAGGGTATGGCCACGAGGGTGGAAGAAATAATGACCCGTGATGCCATTACCGTGGACGGCGAAACCAGCTTGCAACGGGTTCTTGAGCTCATGGCCAGGCATCGGGTGAAAAGCCTGCCGGTCATCGATCGCTGGCGCAACCTCGTTGGCATGATTGCGCGCGAAGACGTCATGCGGGCGATGGAGCGGACCGCTTTGCGGCAATATCCTCCGATCATTCCCTTCCAGGCGGCGTAATGTCCAGCTTTGGTCTCGAACGGATCTTTGCGCCACGGCGCGTCGCCATCGTGGGCGGCAGCCGGCGTCCGTCTTCGATCGGGGCTTTGATACTCCAAAATATCCAGAAAGGTGGATTTACCGGCGAGATTGCGGTGGTCAATCCCAACTATGAGACCATCGACGGAACGAAGACGTGTCCCGATTTGAAGTCGCTGCCTTTTGTCCCGGATTTGATCGTCGTTACCGCGCCAGCCCCGGCGATACCTGAGATCATCGAGGAAGCCGGTGAGCGCGGCGTGCCTGGCGCGGCGATCATCTCGTCCGGACTCGGCCACGGTCCTGATTCGATCGCAGGGGCCGTCGAGAAAGCGGCGCGTATTCACAGAATGCGCATTGTCGGGCCGAATTGCCTTGGAGTGATGTTTCCCAGTGTCGCATTGAATGCCAGCTTCGCGAGTCGTCAGCCGATGCCTGGTTCGCTGGCGCTGATTTCGCAATCCGGTGCCATCGCAGCCGCGATGGTGGATTGGGGTGCGGAGAGAGCCGTCGGATTTTCAGGGATCGTTTCCATTGGCGACCAACTCGATGTCGATGTCGCGGATCTGCTTGA
>JAGXAJ010000023.1 GCA_018971625.1 Pseudomonadota bacterium | reverse complement strand
GCGTGATGTTTCGCTGCAGGTGGCGAAAGGCGAGATGTGCGCGATCATCGGGCCGAACGGCGCCGGCAAGACGACGTTCTTCAACCTGATCAGCGGATTTTTTCCGCCGACCTCCGGCACCATCAAATTCGACGGCCAGGACATCACCAAGCTCGCAACCCATCAGCGCGTCATCCGCGGCATGGCGCGAACGTTCCAGATCACTGAAATCTTTCCTGAACTGACCGTTTTCGAGAATGTCCGCACCGCGGCCGAAGTCGCCGCCGGCTACCGGCTGCGGCCCTGGATCAACCGCATCGAGGCCGCGCAAATCCACCAGCGCGTCGAGGCGACGCTCAAGCTGGTGTCGCTGGAAGCCAAGGCCGACCGGCTGGTCGGCGAGCTTTCGCACGACGATCAGCGCGCCTCCGAAATCGCGATGGCGCTGGCGCTGCAGCCGCACCTCTTGCTGCTCGACGAGCCGACCGCCGGCATGGGTGACCAGGAGACTTACCAGATCACCCAGTTGATTCGCCGGCTGCACCGCGACAGCAACTACACGATCGTGCTGATCGAGCACGACATGCGCGTGGTGTTCCATCTCGCCGATCGCATCTGCGTATTGGACCAGGGCCGGATGCTGGCGCAGGGCACGCCGAAGGAAATCGCCGCCAACGAGACTGTTCAGGCCGCCTATCTGGGTAACGCCGCATGACCGCAGCCCTGACGGCCACAGGCCTCCATACCTACTACGGCAAAAGCCACATCCTCCATGGCGTCAGCCTTGAAGTCGAGGAAGGCAAGATCACCGCCCTGCTCGGACGCAACGGCGCCGGCAAAAGCACGACGCTGCGCAGCCTGATCGGGCTGACGCCGGCGCGCGAAGGCAAGATCACGGTGTTCGGCGAGGACACCACGCGCTGGCCGACGTTCCGGATCGCTGCAAAAGGCGTCGGCTTCGTGCCGGAAGGCCGGCGCATCTTCGCCAATCTCAGCGTCGAGGAAAACCTCAAGGTGCCGCTGGAGCGCGACGGCCCTTGGGATATCGCGCGGATCTACAAACTTTTCCCGCGCCTCGAGGAGCGCAGGATGAACCGCGGCCGGCAATTGTCCGGCGGCGAACAGGAAATGCTGTCGATCGGGCGCGCATTGTTGCTCAATCCGCGGCTGTTGATCCTCGACGAGCCGTCGCAGGGCCTGGCGCCGCTGATCGTGCGCGAGGTGTTTCGCATCGTGCAGCAGATGAAGGCCGAAGGCATCTCGGTGCTGCTGGTCGAGCAGAATGCGCGAATGAGCCTGGAGATCGCCGACAACGCCTATGTGCTGGATGACGGCGTGATCGTCTATTCCGGTACCGCCGCAGAACTCGCCGCCGACGAAAGCCGCGTCCGCTCACTCGCCGGCGCCAGCGCGGAAGAATGGACGATTGCGTGAACCTAAGGCTCCGACGGACCTTGAATTGAGTGCAGGAAGTGGCTGAGATTGTTTATGGACTAACCAATGAGGCCATGCCAGGTGTTGTGAAGATTGGTTGCACCCAAGGTGACTTGGCGACACGGGTACGCGGCTTTTTTCAAACTGGCGTACCTCTCCCCTTCGAGGTTTTTTATGCTTGTGAGGTTGAGGACTGCAAGTTTGTCGAGAAGCACATACACGATGCATTCGGCGATCACCGGATCAGCAAGAGCCGGGAGTTTTTTCGAATTGCACCCGAGCGTGTAAAGGCTGCGCTGCTTATTGGAGCAAAAAAAGAGATCAAGACTGGACAGGAAATCTTCGAAAATCTGCCAGAAACTACCGAAACGGCTTCTGAAGTGAAGGCAGAGGTCGAGGCCGCGAAACGCAGGGGTCGGTTCAAGTTCTCGATGATCGGTATGAAGCCAGGGACCGAACTGCAGTTAGAAAAGGATTCCTCCATCACCTGTAAGACTTTGGACGAAAATAATCACGTGGAGTATCTCGGCGAGATGCTATCTATTAGCAAAGCGGCCTTACGAGCGGTAAACGCTTTAGGTTATGAGTGGGACGTCGTCTCTGGACCTTGGGAATGGACATATCAAGGTAAGCGGCTAGATGAGATACGCCGGGAAATAGAAGAAGAATCCGACTAAATCTACGATCCGCATGGATCCTACACGCTGCTTTTTACTTGACGGTGGTCCCGGCATCCGGTGCTGTCAAGCAGCGCAAACCCCGCTTGCCGACGGTCGCTAGTCGGTCTTTCGTCCGGTGGCCTTTACCGGTACACTCCGCCGATGGTAGTTTGCAGCGGCCTCCTCAATCCAGCGCTTCACGAGCCGGCTCGAGACTGATGGCGCGGGCAACCAATCTCATGATCGGCACCGTGACCCTGTCCGCGGTTGCAATTGGATTCGTGGGCCTTCTCGGCTTCCAAACGATCCACGCGCTGCAGCAGCGTGGCCCGCTTCGCATCGTGTTCGAAGGCTCCGCTACCGGCCTGGCCAAGGGCGGCAATGTCAATTTCGACGGCGTCCGGGTTGGCGAGGTGACATCGATCAAGCTCGACGGTCCGCGCAAGATCGTAGCTCTGGTTACGCTGGAAAACAGCGCGCCGATCCGCAAGGACACGGTCGTGGGCCTCGAACAGCAGGGGCTGACCGGCGTGATGGCCATCTCGTTGGTCGGCGGCTCGGATGCAGCGCCGCCGGTGCCGCTCGACGAGGACGGCGTCCCGACGCTGACGGCGGACCTGAGCGAAGCGCAGTCGATCCGCGACACCCTGCACAATGTCGATCACATGCTGGTCGATAACCGCGAAGGCATAGAGGACGCGCTACTGAGTTTCGAGACCTACACCGCGACCCTGGCGGGCAAGGGCGACGAGATCGACCGCGTGCTGGACAAGGCCGATACTGCGTTCGCGGGCTTCGACACCACCATCACCAAGATCGACAATCTGCTGCCGGACCTCAGCAAGGGCAAGGACGGCGAACTCTATCAAAAAGTAAGAACGATCCACGAACTCGCCGAGAGCTTCAACAAGCGCTCCGCCGTCTTCATGGAGGAAGGCCGCCGCTCGCTTGTTGATATCAGCGAAGCCGCCGGCAAGGTGACGCGCAAATTCGATGCCTCGCGGTGATAGTGCCGAAGCACAATCTCTCCGGGATTGGGTCTGGATCGCGCATTGTTCAATTTGAAATCGTCGCCGAACCACGGATTGTCGCCGCCAAAGATATTGGCGAGCCAATCGAACACGAGACGGACAGGCCGGGCGTTCAAGCGCTCGGTGAGCGCAAGCAGGAAAAGCGGGACCGAGATTCTCAAACCGATTTCCAATGGCACAAAACAGGGCTCAACGAGCGTATAGCTGCCAAGTAGCCCAATGCCGTGCCCTGCCTTCACAAGCATGCCGTATGCAAAGGAGTCGTCGCAATGGTGTGCGATGCGCCCGCGCGATGCGGTCTGCTGCCAGCTATCCCACAGCCCGGTTCTCGCTAAATAATATTCGGACTGGATGAAAAGATGCTGTTCCAGATTATTGACAGTCGGTAGCCCGCGGTTGCGGATGTAGTCTTTTGCGACGACCGGAATGAAGTGAAGCTGACCCAATTTCCTGAACTGGATATCCGGAGAGACGCTCGGGCCAAATCCGATCATCATGTCTGTCTGATTTTCCCGCAAGTTTATGAGGTTGAGCGGGCTTTTTAAATGCAACTGGATTCCCGGATACTGCGCGGAAAACGGCAGTAGCGCCGGCGCGGCAAAGAGCGCATTTAGCCCGCTTGTGATGCTGACGCGCACGATGCCTTCTTCGCGGCCCTCGGCTTTCAAATCGCTGGTGATGGAATGAAGCGTGTAATCAAGTCGCGATAGGGCCCGTGCGAGCGCTTCTCCCTTTTGGGTCAGCTTGACCCCGCGTGGAGTCGAGATGAAAAGCTGAGAGCCCACCACGTCCTGGAGCCGCCTGACTTGCCGGCTTACCGTCGGCTGGCTCGTGTTGGTCATCTCCGCGGCCCGGTTGAACGATTTGGTCTTGGCCACGGCAAGAAAGACACGAAGTTCGGCCCAGAACTGGCCGCTCAGCAGGGTCTCTTCGTCGAGTGGACTCCTGTTGAACGACTGCTGTTCCTCGTCGAAGGGGAGCATAACCTCTCCTGGGTGGACCGAACGCTGATATACAGCTTATCCGTGTCGACAACCGGGAGTCCACCCCGCAGGCGAACGCGACGTGGCGTTCATGAGGGCCAAACTGAAGGTGCTGCCGATCTTCAACGACGGCAAGGTCGGCAGAGGCTGTCGTGCGATCGTTTATGAAATTGCCCCAAGGTAGCGCTGCACCGAGGCGCCGAAGGCCGCCTTGGCGCCGCTGGCGATGTTGCGACCCCACCAGGCGCCGTAGATGCGGTCGAAGGCGATCGGCTCGATGACCTCAGCGATGCGGCGAACGGCGGATGCGTTGAGCGGGATGTAATTCGGATAGGAGTACATGAAACTCAGCGAGCGCCGATCCATCGCCACCATTGCGATATCGCCGGTGAACAATGCTCCGCGCCCTTCGGCCGCCGCGCGCCAATGCAGCACCGTGCCGCCGGCAAAATGGCCGCCGGTGTGCAGGATCAGGATGTCGTCCGAAAGCCGACAACTCTCGCCAGTCCACGGCACGATCGAGGGATACGGCCGCGTCACCCAACTACGATCATCGCCATGCAGATAGACCGGGGCGCCGCCGAACGCCTCGCTCCAATCGGCCACCGCGCCATAATAATGCGGATGCGAGATCGCGATGGCCTTCAGGCCGCCGAGCGACCTGACGTAATCGATCGCCTCGGGCGTCGCGAGCGGAACGCAATCCCACATCACGCAGCCGTCCGCCTCGCGCAGCAACAGCGCGCGCTGGCCAATCGCGAATGAAGGCTCGAGGCCGATGCCGGGAACGCCAAGGTCCTCCCGCCACGTCAGTCTGCAGCGCTGCGCCACCTGCGCGGAGGTGAGCCAGGTTTGCCCGTTCCAGTTGACGTATTGCCGCTCGTCCTCGCAGATCGGGCACGATGGCGGCGGCGCCGGACTATCGGCAAACTGGGCGCCGCATTGCTCGCAGGTCCACAAAGACATTGGAAACTCCGGGTTGAGCTCCGATCGGCAAACCGTCTCAGGGACACTATCAGAGTTCGGCCGCATCCAGACAAGCGGGCGTCTTGCGTGATCTGGATCACCACTTAAGCCGATTCTGCAAATCGTTCCGCTCGCAAACGGGAATTTTTGCTTTGGGGAACCGAACTTCGCGGCGTCTCGTGTTTTCTAACAGATAGGAAAAACGCCAGCAGGTGACGGCGAAGCAGCAAGCCGGGTGATGACGTGAAACGCCTCTCGAAACGCCTGACAAATCTCATCGTTCTTGCGATCGCAATTCCCTATTTTCTGCTGGACGCGATATTTGCGACCGTGGCGATCCCGCTGGCGAGGTGGATCGCCGGGCATTGGGCGTTTGCGCGCATTCACCGCTGGATCCTTTCCTTGCGGCCGTATCCGACGCTGCTGCTGTTCATCGCGCCGCTGATCGTTCTCGAACCGGCCAAGCCGGTCGCCGCCTATCTGGTCAGCAGCGGCCACGCGAAGCTCGGCCTATCGGTGCTGGCGAGCGCGGAAATCCTCAAGCTCGTGTTCATCGAACGGCTGTTCAGCGTCAGCCGCGACAAGCTGCTGTCCATCCCGGCATTCGCCTGGGCCTACGGCAAATATTCGGCGGTCAAGAACTGGCTGATGTCATTTGCGGCTTGGCAGCTCGTGTTGCGATGGAGCCGGATCGCGCGACAGGCCGCGCAGCGCCTCGCGCGGCAAGCGCGCCGCTCGATACCCCGCGGCGACGTAGGCGATGCACGCGATAGATCCCACAGACGCGATTCCCGGCTTCCAGTCAGGGCCCTCGCCGCCCGACAGACGCGCGAAGCCAAGGACCTGAAGCAAAGACAGTTGCACCGCTAGCTGCGTTACGATCCCTATCGCCGCCCATTTGGTAAACCCGACCGCGATTTCCCTGGCCATTCCACCGAGCGAATCATCATGGCACCAAAACTGGGTTGGAAAAGGCAGCTTCAGCTGCCCGGCCCACAGAATACCTAGCGGCTCCCATCACAAATACAGGTTGTTTTCTTTCATGTATTCTACTACGAGGATTAAACTCGATCGGACTGCCGCGTGGGATATTCGGAAGCTGTTGAGAACATCTGGCTCCAAAACGGAATGAATTGGGAGACCCGGACGGGAAGCGATCATCTTAGGAGTGCCGCCCAATGAAATGATTTGACTCCAAAAAGCTTGTTGCTGCGGCAGGATTGAACCTATGACCTTGAGGTCAAGGCCGTACGAACCCGGAGCGACCATTAGTCCTTCTTGCGCGCGGGCTTGCGATAGCGTTTGATCGGCAAAAGACGCCGATGGAGACTCAGCAATGGCCGCTATGGTTTTCAACGCTGGAGATATCGCCGCCTGGGACTGCGCCCTGGACGATCGACCCAAGGCCGTCACCGCAGCGGAGTGGCACGACCTTCCCCAGATCGAGGCTTTCGCCCCGACTCCCCTCAACGCCGGAATGGCTTGCCGCCTGCGCGCGCAGGACGGCAGCGACATCGCATTCGTGCTTAATCCGGTCGCGGCCCGTTATCTCGCAATCAGCATCTTCACGACGGGAATGAAGGGCGGCTGGCTCGATGAACGAGGCAATGTAATTCACCCCGAGGCGCCACAGTTCAATTCCTAGGGCTTTTCCGTTCCGATGGAATCGAAACGGGGCTCCAGATTCTTGTTTGACGCGTTTTCTTTGCGCGAACCGGTGTCCGCTTCGCTCGAAAACGCTCTGGATGACGCTGACGGCCCGGCTCGTTATCGCAACGTCGGGCCGGCTCGCGAGTTTTGGTTGCAGGCATGCAGCGTCGCCTGAGAAAGCCGCCCGCAAGCGATCCGCGACGTTTTGCCAGGCAAATTTACCGGCAGCGCCAGCGCCGTCGCCCGCTAATGAAACGACGTCTTCCGTAACATGGGTCGCATTCGGCGTGGAGCGCCGACGACGCTCCATGTCGAGGTCTAGACTTTTCCGTTCCGATGGAATCGGAACGGAACTCTAGATTCTTGTTTTGACATTCTTGTTTTGACGCGTTTTCGTCATGCGAACCGGGATCCACCCACGGGTCAAGTCCGAGGGCATGCTTCGCCCGAAAACGCTTTAGCGTCAGCGTACCAGAATCTTGTCTCCATGCCCCATCGAGGGATCGGCCTTGTTACTAAACATGATGATCGCGATCGCGCCGGAAAGTGCGGCACGCATGGAATGGTTCACCAACGCATTGGCGCCTTCCGTCGGCGAGATGAGGTCGAACGTCGCGGCGTCACCCGGCGCCAAGGTGTAATTCTGCATCCCCACCATCACGTTCTTCGGGTTGCCAGAGGGATAAACCCTGTCCCAAATGCCAGCGATCGGATGAAATCCAGAAAACTCGTTGGGACCAGCATTGACCAGATAGATGCGCACGCGCTCACCGGGTTTCGCCTCAAGGGTCTGTGTCGCGTGTTCATCATGCACCGGATCGTACTGGAACGGAACGGCGTTGAAGGCGTCGTGCTTCCACTTATTGGCCATCATGCTATCGACGTCTTCAGGATTGTCGAACATCTGATGCTCGATCAGGACATATTCGCGGTCCGCCTTGGGCATCGCATTGGGATCCTTCGGATCGACGATGACCGCTCCGATCATGCCGCGGGAAATGTGCTGGATCATCGGATCAGAGCCGCAATGATAGAAGAACAGGCCGGCATGGTCCGGAACATACGAGAAAGTCTTGGTCTCGCCGGGTTTGATTGACGCAAAATTCGTCAGAACGTCCGTTCGCGCGGAATGCATGTCGATCGAATGCGATTTCTTGTTGGCGGCATCGTTCTTCAAAGTGAATTCGATGGTGTCGCCCTCGGTGGCTCGGATCAGCGGCCCGGGGACCTGACCGTTGTAGGTCCAGGCGAGTACCGTGTGGCCCTCGTTATCGGACGGTACGGTGACCTCTTTGGCCGTTAATTCGACCTTGACGGTCTTGGCTTGCGCCGCAGTCATCGCGGCACCGGCCAGAATCAGGACCGACGCGACACCCGCCACCATGGCGCTATTCTTCAAACGTGCAGTAGTCATTAAAATAGATTTCCGCTTCACAATCGACCTCGCTTCGTGGTTTGCATTCAGGTGCCGCATTTGCAGACCTGCCTCAGATACTTGACCAAGCCCTTGATCTGCTCTTCCGACAGTACGTGACCCCAGGTCGGCATCAGCACCGACTTGTTGACGGCCAAACCACCTTCCGTGATGGCTTTGGTCAGTTCTTCATCAGAGGAATCGCCCATGCTCTTGGCATCGGTGTGATCGCGCGGCTTCACGGAAAGGCTGGGCACGTTGATGCCCGTACCGTTGCGGTTGAGGCCGTGACACTGCACGCAATAGACTCCGTAGACCTGCTCAATCGACTGCTCGGCGTGGCTTGTCGATGCCGTGAGCAGCAGGACCAGACCGGCGAACGCCGCAACCATCTGCATCTTCATCACTTGTCTCCTTGACCCAATTGCACCAGAAACGCGGTCAGTCGCTGGATATCCAGATCTTTCAAGTTCGACGTCGGCATCCAGATATGCGGATCGAAACGCTGCGGATCGGTGATGTAGGCGGCGATGAAATCAGGCTGCAGTCGCGTTCCGGCGTCGGTCAATTCCGGTCCGGAAAGACCACCTTGGCCATTTTCACCTTGATGACATGCGACACAGCCGCGAAACTTGACGAACGCGAGCGCACCCATGCGTGCGCCCTTCATATCGCCCTTGAAGGCACCTGCTGGAACGAGATCGGCGGGGGCTTTCAAGTTCATCAACGCCTCCGCAGCGGCTTCGGCATCCGCCTTGTTCAGCTTCGGGTGTGGCGTGATCTTCGAGGGATCTGGCACATCATTCTTCTCCCCTTTCTTGATCGTCTTGAAATACGGGTAACCGGCAGGATGTATCGGTTTGGGGTCCTGCAACCAGGAAACCAGCCAATCCTTGTTGAACTCGCTACCGGCAAACCAGAGGTCGGGACCTTTGCGCGTCAGCAGCCGATCCAGCGAAGTATCGGTCGGCTTGACCAGCGCGTGACAACCGGAACAACTTGGATCCAGTTTGTCGGCCGCGCTTGCGCTGCTCAGAAATGCCGCGGTCAAGCCCGCGACGGCGAGTAAAAGCCCTTTCATGTCTGCTTTCCTTTCTGAAATTAGGGCGCGGGAGTGCCTTTCAGGGCCTGGCTCTCGTACATGCCGAACGGTTTTTTCATCGACTCCTCGTAATAAAAATCGGGTTCGAACTTCTTGTTTTTCCATTTGTAGAAAGCCTGGTCCTTCACCGGGATTTCCTCGTACTCGATGGTGGTCATCATGCCGCCCATGGTCGAAGTGCCATTCACCGTGTGCTTGTCGATGTGATCGTGCACCATCCAGATGCCGGGATTGTCGGCGCGCAGAATCAGGTCGTAGCGCTCACCTGGTCCGAACAGGATCGTATCGGCGAGGTAGGGATTGGCGAGAGGCCGGCCATCCTTGGCGTAGACCTCGAAGTCATGGCCGTGGATGTGGATGGAATGCATTTCATCGCCGGCGCCGATCAGGCGAATGCGGACGACATCGCCCTTCTTGATCCGCAACGGCTGGGTGTCGGGAAAGGCCTTGCCGTTGATGGTGAAGAAATCCTGCACGTCACCGGGGATGCCGCCATAGCCGGGTTTCTTTGCCCAGGCGGAAGCCCAGCTGGAGAACATCATGATGTAGTCTTTTGTGACTTCCTTTTCGACCGGCGGCGGATCCTTGGGATCGACGATCAAAGGACCCCACATACCGCGCATCGCGACATGCTCGTTGACGTTGACATGACAGTGGTACCACATGGTGCCAGACGGCTCGG
The DNA here is from genome assembly GCA_018971625.1 of Pseudomonadota bacterium. GTDB lineage: Bacteria > Pseudomonadota > Alphaproteobacteria > Rhizobiales > Xanthobacteraceae > Bradyrhizobium. Next base: position 43,306 of record JAGXAJ010000023.1, on the reverse strand, counting down.
CCTTGAAGCGATAGGTGAAGGTCTCGCCCGGCGGAATTGCCGGCTGGGTCGTATCGGGAACGCCGTCGTTCTTCCAGCTGCCGCGTTGAAACATGCCGTGCCAGTGAACCGTGTGCGGCAACGTCGTCTGATTTTCGATCTCGACCTCGACGTCATCGCCCTCCTGCACATGGATCAGCGGACCGGGAGTCTGGCCGTTGAAGGAAAAGGTGTGAAAGGTCTGTTTGTCGACCAGCTTGAGGATCGTATCCTCGACAGTCATTGAGAAATGACGGGTCTCCGCCGGCGCCATGGACGGGCTCAAGACGCACAATGCGGCACTTGCGGCAAAGACGAATTTCACGAGACGTGCGCGCAGCGCACAGCATTCCAGGATCATGGACATAATATGCATTCTATATCGATGTTTTTGGGTAAATCGCTTTCGCGCGCGATCAGGAAGAAGGGCCTGCTTATCCGTCAGGTGTCCGATTGCGTGGTGGACGCCGGTCGTATTGCACAGTCCCCGTAATCATGAAATGCAACCCCCCATCCGCAAACTGACAGCAGCCGCTTCGTGTCATGTTCGGAGCAATAAAGCAACATCTAAAATTCATCTTTTAGCGCCAAAAATAAAAACCACCACGACTGTGAATTGTACCTGCGTATTTTATACAGCGCCGCAATTGATCACGAAGCTCATCATCATGCAGCATAGCTACATCGCCGCGGTGCAGAGAGCCTGCAGCGCAAGTTGGCTGACGCCGACCTCCTGCGCCGCTACCGGCATCGCCGTCCATAGCCGGGCATACCAAGTGCGATCGCTTCCCACCGTCCGCATCAAGCCCACCCATTTGACCAATGCCGGCTTTGGCTTGCCGTTCTGCAGCAGCCAATGCCCCATATAGAATCGCGCGACCAGATCGTTGGGGTCGGCCCTGAGCGCAAACTCGAATTCCGCCTTGGCTCGGTCTGAAATCAGACCGCCATCCGTCAGCGTGAGCGCTTCCCCCAATGCGACATGCAGCACGCTATTGTTCGGGTCATTCTCAATCGCCCGCCCGAGCACGGGAATACTGAGACGTGTCAGACCTGCCTGCAGCAATGCACCACCCACGATCGCCCAGCGTTGACCCGGATCCTGCGCCGTCATCAGCTTCGGCAAATCGAATAGACCTTCGAGTGGCACCGGCGGCGTAGTGGCCGCGCTATTCAGCGGCACAGTTACATGGTGCGTGGTGAGCGGCGACAAATGCGTCAGCCATATCGCGGCGGCTATACCGACCGCAGTTCCTGCGACGGAGGAGGCGATATACGGCTTTATGCTTCTGGAATGATTCTTTTGAGAATGATGCTTTTGATCGATCGATGCTTCCCTCATGCCCAACGCCGCGAAATTGATCACGTTTTCTGAACTCTCGTGCAACGCGGCTTAAACATGCACTTCAAATGTATGTTTGTACAGACCAAAAATCCGGTGAAAGCAAAATTCATGTGCAAGAGTGACGTGCCGACAACAGTGCCTGATTCCCCGCATTGCCGTCGTTATTTTAGTTCGCGATGGCTTTTCGAGCTGCTCCGAGACGAAGCATGGCGCCGAAGCGACCCGCGATGACACCGGCTGATCGAATGCGCTTTCCGCGTGACGCTGGGCATCTGCTGGATTTATTCACCGACCTGTCCATAGGACGAGATGCTTGATTTTGAGCGCGAGGCGCCACCATCGCCTCAACCCAGAGCGCCCTCGCGCAGCTGTATCAGACGAAGAAAACGATGCGCGGCGGACAGCGCGGCTTCCGATACGGTTTCAAACCCGAAACAGCGCTCTGCACGGCCGCTCAATCAAACGTTGAGCCAAGCCGTCATGCTATTGCTGTTGTCGATACATCCTACGGCAATGCCGGAGCACGGGGCTGCTCATGCGGCCGGCGGTATCCTGAAGTCTTTCGGACTGAGGATAAGATCGGCGAGCGTATAACGATCAAGAGTCGCTGTGAACGCGGCCAGCGCTTCCTTCAACGGCGCTCGCAGGCGACAACGCGACGAGATCGGACAATGGTTGTTCGCCGAAAAGCACTCCACAAGCGCGAAATCCGGCTCGGTCGCGCATAAAACATCGCCGAGCTTGATCCGGTTCGGCCGTTTGGCAAGCGTAAGCCCGCCCGACCTGCCACGCACGGCTTTGAGATAGCCCTCGCGCGTGAGTTGATTCGCGACTTTCATGAGATGGGTGCGCGAGATGCCATAGACGCCGGCAGTCTCCTCTACAGTGATTAACCGGTCACTGTGGGTGGCCGCGTACATCAGCAAGCGAAGCGTATAATCGAAAAAGTTCGTCAATCGCATCGGGGCCCCGCCGACAGCAGAATCGTATTACCGGAATACGAGCACATCGAAAAAGATGAACTTGTCTGGTGCATTTAGCAAGTGTCCGACGCCGACGCGAAGTCACCTGTTCGTGTTGCCGCGGCAGGATCGCCGCAAGCGGGCCGAACACGGGGAAAAGCTGCATCGCGGAACCTGATCCGGCATTGCGGCAACTTCCCTCGCTGCATGAATAGCAAGTTTGCGGGCGGCCGCCGGCCGTCCCGCCGTTGCGCATGCGACGACCGATTACTCGACGCCCGCCAGTCTGCCGCCGCCGGTGCCCCAGACGTAGATGCAGACGAACAGGAACAGCCAGACCACGTCGACGAAGTGCCAGTACCAGGCGGCAAATTCGAAGCCGAGATGCTGGTTCGGACTGAAATGACCGGCATTGGCGCGGATCAGGCACACGATCAGGAAGATGGTGCCGATTATCACGTGGAAGCCGTGGAAGCCGGTCGCCATGAAGAAGGTGGCGCCGAAGACGTTGCCGGAGAAGTTGAATGCGGCGTGGCTGTACTCCCAGGCCTGCACGCCGGTGAAGGTGGCGCCGAGCAGGATGGTGAGGAGCAGACCATATTTCAGCCCCTTGCGGTCGTTGTTGAGCAGCGCGTTATGCGCCCAGGTCACCGTGGTGCCCGAGGTCAGCAGGATCAGCGTGTTGAGCAGCGGCAGATGCCAGGGATCGAAGGCATCGATACCCTTTGGCGGCCAAGTGCCCGCCACGCTGCATGCGCCCATCTGGGTGCCGGCTCCACAGCCGAACACCGCATCGCGCGTTGCATGCACCGCATCCGCCGGGAACAGCGCGGAATTGAAGAACGCCCAGAACCAGGCGACGAAGAACATCACCTCGGAAGCGATGAACAGGATCATGCCGTAGCGATGGCTGATCTGCACCACAGGGGTGTGGTCGCCCTCAAATTGCGCCTCCTGAACCACGTCCATCCACCAGTTTGCCATGGTGTAGAGCACGCCGATCACGCCGATGCCGAACACGATCGGCGCGGCGCCGTAGGAATGGTGCATCCAGCTGATGCCGCCGACCACCATGAAGAAAACCGCGATCGAACCGACGATCGGCCACGGACTCGGTTTGACCAGATGATAGTCGTGATTGAGATTCCCTCTAGCCATGGCTGTCCTCCGTTGGCGTACCGGCGCTATTCAGCACCTGTTCATTTCAAGAATCAACTCCCAGATGCAAACCCCGGCGCTCTGCCTTGCGCCTCTCAGCCTCGGTCAGGGCCAGCCGCGGCAGCGTCCCTGAGGATGGTGACCGCGAAAACTGGGTGACCAACAAATTACGTGTCAACGCGAAGACCGATGCGGTCATCGTCATTTCAAATCTCAAATCCTGCCTTGTCGTGGGACACCAAAACGCGTGGAACAGTGTCACTACAACCCGGCCTACTTTGTGAGCGGTACGTCAGGGCTTCGCGTCAACCTCGATGCAGAAGCGAAAGCAATCCAAGGCTGACGCGCGCAAGCGTGACGGCCCGCCACTCGACATCTTGATGCCGCTCCCAGGCATACTCCAACGCTTGGCTATGGCTAGGATGCCTGATAGGGCACTACGTGACCCGCTTACGAGCGGAGTCATACACTAAAACATATATCTCATATTCTTTTGCACGGCAACGCACTCTCGTGCTTTTTCCATGCTATCGGCAGGGTAAGCGACGACAGCAAAAACGAAGACGGTCACGGCCGAGTGATTATATCGGTCTTTTGTCATGGCATTCTTTGTCATGGCACATTCATAGATCGCGCCAGCTCTCAAGAATGCGGGCCGTTTGCGTGACTTCGATCTGAATGTCGAAACGCTTCATATAGAGGTCCATGAGATTTGCGTGACTTTCATCGGAAGAGCTGCACAATGCGTCTTCAACCAGGATGACGCGATAGCCAAGATCGACAGCGTCCAGGACGGACGCCAGGACACAAACGTCGGTCTCGCCGCCTGAAACAATAAGCGTGTCGACATGGTGTGTCCGCAGGTAAGCCTTTAGGGCGCGGTTGCCGAAGGCCGAGTAGCCCATACGATCGATAACAGTTGCGGGCGGCGCGTACTTTTCAAGCGCGGGCATCAGCCGATAGATGTCGGGATCAATCACGGCCTGCGTTACGCATTCCCACTTGCGATAATAGGTTTTCCAGCTGCCGGGCATATCTTCGGCGGTCAGTGGCGGGATAAAGCGGGTGAAGACAGTTCGCGGCGGTGCATGCGCGACGATACCCACAATCTGCGGCAGAACACGTTCCATCCAGGGCGTTGCCCACGGCGCGCCGGGCGCGAAAAGCTTTTGCATATCGACGCAAAGATGCACGGCATCGGCGCCAGGCGGAGCAAGCGCTCGGCCCATGGCGCTATCCGACCCGCCGGCGGCGGCCGAAACCAGTCGCCAGGCGCAGGAGCCGCTCGACCGTCGCCCCCACGGCAAGGCCTGCCAGGACATCCGTCATCCAGTGCGCAAGCAGCACGATGCGGGTGGCGACGATAGCCGCCCCCGCGCTCCACACCAGATTGCGTTTGGCCGGCGGCAACTGCGTCGCTGCGGATGCAAGCGCGCCCACATGGATTGCATGCCCGCTTGGAAAGGCATCGAGGCGCTTGCCGGAAACTGGAACGCCCCGCACGTGGCCACGGAACGTGAGGCGATCTGGCCGTTCCTGGTTAAACATCGTCTTGAGGAGATGCGGTAATGCGGTGACCGCAACCGTGGTCAGTAATACATGATCGCTGGCCAGACGTGCGTCCGGAGATTTGGAACGCGTCCATATCCACCAGACGGCGGCGAGCGCACACAGAACATGCTCGTCGGCGCCCCAGGTAAGAAACTCAGCCACATCTTCGGTCTGCGGGCTTGTGTTACGCGCGATGGTCCGAGCGATCGCGATGTCACCCTCCGTCGGACGGACCGTGATCGGAAAATGCGGTACACGGCGTTTTGATTTCAAAAGGCTGAGCATGATCGGAAAAGTAACGCGGCCTGCAGAGCCGGGTTCCAACCAGGCACCCATCGTCCTCTGAGCAGGCATTCACGTGTCGCGACGTTTATGAGCGCCATCCGCGGTGGACCTCAAAGTCCCGCGCCCGAGTTACGATCCTGCGCGAAAGCGCCTTCAAGAGCTATGCCAGTTGCTGATGCGCGTGCGCTGCAGTGCGCTGGCGGCAACGGGAGCCGCGATAGCGATATGGCTGGTCGCGGCGATCGGACTTAAACAGATGCTGCTCGGGTAGATGACCGTGCGCGTGAAGGTCTCCGCCCTGCGGCAAGGCAAATGGAGCGAATATGCCATCCGGTTCGGTCTCGGCGGCCTGGCGACCGTCGGCGCCGGTATCGCTGCGAATGCTTTTGGGCCGGCCACCGGCGGATTGTTTCTCGCCTTTTGCGCCAGCGCGACGCTGATCGAGAAACACGAGCGGCAGCGCAAACGAAAAAAGGGATTGCGTGGTGCATGCCGCGGCAAGCAAGCGGCGGCTCTCGACGCATCCGGCGCCGGCTGGGGTAGCATCGGCCTTTGCGCCTTTGCCATGGTGATGTGGTTCGCGGCGAAGGGTTTGTCCTTCAGCGCGCTGGCGCTGGCATCTCTTGTTTGGCTGGTCGTCAGCGTTTTCCTATGGAGGTTGCGTCGCGTATTTCGAAAGACGTGATGCCAACACCATATCTCAATTTTCCCGCGGCAAGCGGACCCATCCCTGCCCTCAGGTCTATTTACTCATGCGAGACCAGTTTAGATCGGGAGATTGCCTTTGAAGCGCTTGTCGAATCAGGAGAGCTCCGCATCCCGCTTCGCTCGTGCGCCATCCACCAATCCGCGACGGCCCTTGTCACCTCATCCCATAGAGAGCCGGGAAGATCCGGAATCGCAAGCCGGACGACGTAACGGTCTCGAGTCCTGTCCCGACACCACTCCGCCGCCCCAAAATCGAAGCCGAAACTGCCTGCGTGGCGCACCGGTAAATACGCGCGGCTCAGATCGTCGCACAACTCCGCGGTTAGCTCCCGCGTCTGATTTTCATCCAGCCTTCTTGCCGGCGCCAAGGTCACGTAGAGACCGTGAGTGAAATGTAATTCGTTCGTCAGACCGGCCAGGCATGTTGAGAAATGATGTTTTGTCCGTATGCTATTTTGCAGCATTCGCGCGACGCGCTGATCCGTCAGACGGCGATAGCCAGTGCCACCCACATAGGGCGGAAAATGCGCCGGGAGCGCTGCGCCGCCAAACAGACGAACCGCGTTGCGCGTCTCTACGAGAAACCTTTGCAGCAATTGCTGCTTGGTGGCATCACGCCGGCTCGCGTTTTCTATAAACACTGCCGATCCGAGCCGGCCGTATTCCACGCCCAGCGAGTCAAGCTTGTTGTGGCTGCGAACCATTACGACCGAAATCATTGCCTTTCTGGCCCAGCGCAAAACACGGCCTATCCGTCTGGAACCGCCGGCGAAACAGGTTGTGTCAAAAATTATTAGATCGATATGCGGCTGAGCGACTTGAAGCGCAGCCTCGAACCCGACTGCGGATGTACAGGAGTCAAGCAGTAGAATTCGGCTGCGCGAATTCCGAGGGAGCGCGATTTTATTGGTCAGTCCGTCGAGCTCTACCCTCCTTAGATGCTTGGCATGGCTATCTATCAGCTCAATGGTCTCGCCATACGAATTAGGTCCGATGAAAATATCTGCTTTGGAAAGAACAAGCGCCGAAGCCATGAGCACCGCAGAAATGGCGGCCATTCCCGAAGCTGTGTAAATCGTTTCGCCAAGCGCACCATTTTCCGACGAATAAAAGGACGGCCCTCGTACCTCCAGATCAGCGCGCTGGTAATCGTATTTAAACTCGAACGGCCCCGAGCGCGGCCGGGACGAATGCGTCCAGGCCGTTTCTGTCGTCGCCCAATCGTGGAGCTGATGTTCGGCCTTAAGTGCTGCGGCGAGATGAAACTTTTGTTCGATCACCTCGGCCGCCGACCTGGGATGACGAATCGTCAAGGGATTGGCGAGAAAGCCGTTCAGTAGACCGAGTTCTTCGCTCTTTCTAACCAGATATGCTTCGACGGTTTCCATGACGTCCTCGGCCCATCATGACAACGCAAAAAGGGAACGTCGGGTCCTTAAATTCAGCCCCTCTCCCGGCGATAGTTGTCACCGGTTGCCAATTTCGGAGGCTGGAGACTGGTTGAAAATGCGCGACGCCCGTGAAATCCGCGGTTTTTCGCCTTCAAAGTGCTTGCCTTACTATCTTTCTGAAGACCCGCTGGCTGATGGCGCCGTGCATCCTCCCACCGGCAGGGCGCGTATGCCGTCTCGATCTGGCAGCGGGCTATTGTCGTACTGCCCGACCTTGCCTCAGCAGGGGGCAACGCGAGGACTGCTGGCACCTCTTCCATGGAGAGGTCCAGGCGCCGGATGATCGGACACCGCAGTGGCGCGCCGCTTCCTGTGGGGATGGGGATGGACCGCGGCTTCTATCCTGGCACCGAGCCTGGTGGAATGCCGAAGCGGCGCGACCGCGACATGCGAGGATGCGCCGGCTTCGAGGCGGCGTAGCTGGCTATTTATGTCTGCCCGTCACGCCGGCGCGGATTAGCTTGAGCCGCCCGACGGTCTCCTGCTGGCCGGGGCCGATCTCATGGTCGGAACAAACGAGGTCCGTCCTGGGTTATAGGGTCATGAAACCAGCGCCCTGCATCGCGGCAAAGCGTGCCGCCGTGATGACGTGATGATCTGGATCGGCTCCGCTGTCTTCACATTCGGCGCCATGATTTTCGGACCTTAGACGTGCTGAATAAATCCCGGCGATGGACCCCTGAAGAAGACGATCGCCTACGATCTCTCGTAGCGGAAGGCGCATCCAAGGTCCGGGCCGGCGCCGCCCTGAAACGAAAGAACCATAGCGTCGGCCAACGCGCTCGGAAGATTGGCTGTCCCTTCCCACCATTGCGTGGCGCGCGCCGAAAATCCGACAACGACATTGATTAACGCAGTCGCTGATCCCCGAACATTATGGCTTGGAGGCGCGGTCCTGCCGCACGGCCTTAAGGCGGACTTGCCGTGCGGATTTCAAACCGTGCATTTCAACGGCCTGCTGGCTGGAATTTTCCGAGCGCGTCACGCGTCAGCATCGACGTCCAGTCGCCTGAGCCTGTGGCTTTCGCGTGCGTTGGTCCAGTTCGTCTTGCTTCATTCAATCGAACTCGCGGTCGACGATGGCCTGCGGGCTGCCTATGGAATAGGAACCAACAAAGGCAGCATGGATTGAGCCGAGCGTGCGGGGCGATTCGTGCTAACCTGTTGGAGCTATACCATGTCGACTCAGAAATCGCATCGTTGGCCTCTGGTCATCGGTGCCGCGGCTTTTGCGCTCTCCACAGTATCTGCCTGGTCGTCAGCTTCCGCGGCCCCTCGCGGCGGAAACAAAGATCAGCAATTTATGACCGAAGCGATCCAGGGCGACCTTGCGGAGATCCAGATGGGCAAGCTGGCGCAGGAAAAGGGGCAAGGAGATCGCGTAAAGCAGTTCGGCAAGATGCTCGAGGAGGATCACTCCGAAAACCTGCAAAAGGCGCAGCAAATCGCAGACAAGAACGGTCTCAAGAAGCCGTCCGAGCCGAATGCGATGCAGGAGCGCGCGTATCGCAAACTCAGCAACCTTCCCGCCGGCAAGTTCGACGCAAGCTTCGCCGGGGATATGGTCCGTGACCACCAGAAGGATGTCAGCAAGTATCAAAAGGAAGCAAACTCCACTTCTGACCTGGCTGATTTCGCCAAACAGACCGTCCCTGTGTTGCAGAAACACTTGCAGGCGGCCGAAGCCTTGACGTCGAAGAAATAATGTCAAAGAGCATCAGAAATCTGTGCAGCTTCAGGTTCGGATTGCGCAACGCTGGCCGCACGAAACATACGTTCGGATCAGCGTTGCATAGTCCCGGCTGGGGAAGACCGGCCAGCGCGCTCTTGCCGCGAGGATCGCCACAAAGGGGGTGACATGCTGGTCGGGCCTCGGCCGGATGATCGTCCGGCTTGTCTGGAAACGTTTGCAACGCCCCAGGGCTCGTGGAGCCTCGTGAGGCCATGCGCATTTGCTCAAGTTAACAACACCAACTCCATTTAGGAATGCCGCAACCGTCGACGTCATCAAGCTGATTAGCGCTTGCCGAGAACGAACGAAATGACTGATTGGCGCAATGAAGAGCTCTCCAATCCGACGGCAATGCCAGGGCCTGGAAACGGAAGACCGCCCGATCGGAAAGCGGGGAACAGCGTTTCCGTTCGTTTCCGGCGTTTTGCCATCGGCTGGCTTCTCCTGCTGACAACCATCTGGGTTTTGGATCCCTACCTGATGGGTTGGTGGTTTTCCGCCTCCACACCGCGGACCGTGACGGCCCGCGGCAACCTAGGCGCAAATGAACAGACAACCATCGACCTTTTCAAGAAGGCATCCCCATCCGTGGTGCACGTCTTCGCACGCGGCGCCCCGACGGCCTCGCTGTTTTCCGGCGGACAACAAAGCCTGGTGCAGTCGGGCTCCGGCATCATCTGGGACTCGGCCGGCCATGTCATCACGAACAACCATGTCATTACTGGCACGGCCCAGATCGGGATTCGCCTCACCTCCGGCGAGTTTGTCGCGGGCCGTGTGGTCGGGACCGCGCCAAATTACGACCTTGCGCTTCTCCAGTTGGAACGGCCAAGTTCCGCCTTGCATCCCATCACGGTCGGCCGGTCCGCGGACCTGCAGGTCGGCCAGAGCACGTTCGCGATTGGCAATCCCTATGGGCTGGACCAGACTCTAACCCATGGAATCATCAGTGCGCTCGGCCGCCGGCTGCCGACCGATACCGCCCATGAGATCAAGGGCATGATCCAGACCGATGCCCCCATCAACCCGGGAAACTCGGGCGGCCCGCTGCTCGACAGCGCCGGGCGACTGATCGGCGTAAACAGCGCGATCGTTTCGGGATCGGGCGCGTCGGCCGGTATCGGCTTCGCCATTCCCGTGGATATCGTCAACCGCGTCGCGACCGAGTTGATCCGCAACGGTCACGTACCGCTTCCCGGGATCGGAATCGTGGCCGCAAGGCAGGCAGAGGCCACAAGTCTCGGAATAGACGGCGTCGTGATCGTACGAACCGTACCGGATTCGCCGGCGGCTTCGGCAGGCATCCAAGGCGTTGACGCGGACGGAACGATCAGGGATGTCATCACCGAGGTCAATGGCAAGCCCATTCACAGCATGGACGAATTGGCCTCGACTTTCGAGAATGCCGGCATTGGCAAAGAGGTCACCTTGACCGTGCAACGTGACGGACGAAGCCGCAACGTGAAGCTACGGATCGCCGACATCTCGCAACTTAACCAGGGGTAGGCGAATTGAGTTCGCAGCTTTGAACTGCGGCGCTTTGCGCTTTCTTCCCGGCAGTTTCAACTCTCCCCCTGCAATTATGGGCATCCGACTCGTCTACTCACTGTGCGCAAGCAGAGCAACGACGCGCCAGCGCAGCCGTTCAACAATTCGCCTTCCGATCTGCCGGTGCGTTCGATGGAGTACGGCGCGCTTCGCAAAGGCCCGGCCGTGTCTCCACGTAGCGCTGCTGTTTTTCGGCTAGACAACGTCGTCCAGCTAATGCGCCGACGCCGGCGTGAGAGATCGCGCTATCAGCAACGCGCTGCAATTGGACCGCCATTTACCTTGTTCGAAGCGCGCAGTATCAATTTTACAAATGTGGTGTACTTTATGTTTATGCATGTCGATGTCGACTGCATTGAACTCAACAATGGGATCACGGAGGGTGATATGGCCAAGAAAGCGAAGAAGGCAAAAAAGAAGACCGGCAAGAAGAAAAAGAAGTAGGCTTCGCCATACCTTTGCTGAAACACATCAAGGCGCGTGCGCGACTTTGGCATAGCCACCCTATATCGCCGCGACTTGATGTGGTTCACTGTCAGCAAATTCAAGCCGGACCACGAGAGGCAATGCAGGCTGATCGGTCCGGCTTTTGTTCAGCACGTGGCGGCCTGCGATCGCTCGAAAGAAGCGGTCAAGCATTTTGGTATTCGCTGGAGAGCGCCTAAGCCGGGCGAGAATCGTCGCGTTGAGCGCGCCGGGCACAAATTTCGTGGCCGGCCAGACACAGCTTCAGCACCCTATCAACAAGCCGTAGAGCCTCACGCCGCTCCAGGGTCGAAAATAATGGCGGACGCGCAGGCCGTCTGACCAGGACCGGAGTAGCCGGTTGGCTGGATCTGAGCTCGCCGCACCTCCGCCAACACCTCCGGTGCGCAGAGGGCTGCGAGTTCCTCGGAATATCTGTACCCAGGCACGCTGCCGGAGAACCGATCAACCGTAGCTGGATGGGTGTAGATTTCGACAAGCCCGCTCGGTAGATGCCGCAGCAACCGGCGCAACCGGGTCGTCGTGAACTGTCCGCTCCATGCCAGCCCGAACACGGCGTTCGGAACCAACAGTCCTGCATGATGCGCCTGCGCGCGCAGCAACGTCGTCCAGGCCGCAAGCGCTGCGGATGTGGCGGCGCGGGCCGAGCCCGGCTCGACAAACCGGATCACCGAACCCGGCTCCGCGGGGACGCGTAAGGGCGGCGAACCAAAGCGCCGGCAAGCGGCAACGACCTCGCGCCCGACGACCGGATGTAAATGATAGTGCTTGTGAAAGCTCACGTGATCCAGACGCAGGCCACTGCGCGCGAAAGAGACGAACTGGGCGTCTATCTCGGCACGCATCTGCGCCCGACATCTTGGTGACCGCATCAATTCGAAGGCGAGTTGCACGATATCCTTGCGCAATCTCCCTGCGGAATCGACCAGACAAGGGATCCGCTCGCGCGAAAGCATTGGCTCCGCGTCGGCCAGCACCAGATGCAATCCCACACTCAGCCTGGGCAACCGTTGCGCACGCCGTAAAGCATCCCGGGCGGCCGGACCGCCGACCATCAGGCTCGCTGCGCTCAGAACGCCACACCGATGCGCAATCTCCACGGCCTCGTTCAATTCCTCGGCCAGCCCGAAATCATCTGCCGTTATGATGACCGGAATCATGATCCCTCGGAGGCGCTGTCGAGCTCACTGCGTCGTGAACGGCCGGTGCTCCCGATCGTTCCTCCGCGTCGGAACTTTTGCATTCCGGATTGGAACGTGCGTTCAGGGTGTCCGTTAAATCTCATGAGAGGGCAAGATACCTCCAAATATGATTGGAAGTCAGATGCAAGAAAAGAAGCCATCCAGAGTTCGACCGAAGGTGCCCGCCTCGAAGGTGCTGGTGCACACGGGTATGGGAGCGGGGATGGGTTTGGTAATGGGAGCGCTTTTGCTGGTTCTCTACCCGGCTTTCGCCATGCAGCTCGAAAGCAAAGGGAGTTTCACGGTCTGGCTTTTCACGGGTGCGCTGATCACGGCATTTGCCGTTGGCGCGACCTTGACTGGCATAGCCTTGATGAATAATGAGGACGCCCGTCCGAAGTGATGATAGGTCGCTCCGGCCTTCAGATCTCGCAGCCCCGCTGCTGCCCCATTCAGTGGCCGTGCGGCGTGCCCGCTTACCTGCCAAGGCGCCGCCGAAGGCGTGCACTCATGAGCCATTCAGGGACGCTTGATGGGAGCCAGGACCTATCTCGGAAATGGGAGCTGGCGGCCAGTTCTGCCGGTTGGAATAGTCCGTCATGCTCAGGCCATACAGGAACAGCAACCAGAAAAACCCTGTGATGGCGAACACCCATTTCAATGACGGCGCTCCCTTGAGGCGCATGAACAGGGCGAACAAGACCGCCGTCTGTATCGCGGCTATTCCGAATTGTATCACGGGTGCCCAGATCCCAAGGCCGAGAAAGGCAGTCCACGCGCTCACCCCTGCCAGCAGCAGCAGCAGGATCCACGCGATTACAAACGGCAGTGGCCTTGCGCGCGTGGCGTGGATTTCAGGACCGATTGTCATGAGCGCCCGACCAGGTAAATCGCGGGAAAGAGGAAGATCCAAACGGTATCGACGAAGCTCCAGTAAATACCCACCACCTCGAGCGGCGCGTAGTAGGCGGGGCCTATTTCACCGCGCCGTATCGGCCAGAGCAGCATGTAAAGCACGAGTCCGATCCCAACGGTGAGATGTATGGCGTGCAGTCCCGTTGCGACCCAGTAGAAAATCCAGAACAACTCGCCTGCTGATCCCTCCCCCGGCTTGACTTCGAAGTCGACGATCGGAACGACCTTGTCCTGAAAATCGAGATAATACTCGTAACCTTTGACACCCAGGAAGGCCACGCCGAGGATCAAAGTGACAAGCAGCCACCGGACCATTCTGTTCGGGCGCTCGTCCTGTGCCGCAGCATTGATGGCAAGCACGATGGTCAGACTGCTCGTCAGCAAGATGAAAAAATTGAGGCTGCCACACCACAACACGGCGTCCTTTGCGGCCGCCGCGAATTCGCGCGGATAGGTCATTCGATAGAGATAGTAGGTGAATATCAGAGCACCGAAGAAGATGGTCTCGTTCACCAGAAAGGCCCATATGCCGAGCTGAGCGGTGTCGCCCTGCTGCTCCAGCGTGGCATATTGGACCTCGGGTACCCGGCGCACATCAACGGGCATGCGGCGTGCCCTCCTGCGTGATGAAACGATCGTTCTCCGGATCGTAGTTATAGGGCCCCCGGCTGACGCGTGGCGTCCGCTCAAAATTGTGAGTGGGTGGGGGCGACGGCGTAGTCCACTCCAGTCCGGTGGCAGCCCACGGATTTGCATCTGCTTTGCGTTCCCGGAAGATCGACCAACCGAGATAAAGCAGCGGAAGCAGATAGGCCACCGCGAGAATGGAGGCGCCAGCAGACGACAGCACATTCCATATCTGCCATTCGGCAGGATAGGTATAGGAGCGCCTGGGCATGCCGAGATAACCGAGCACAAATTGCGGAAAGAAGGTCAGATTAAATCCGACATAGGTCAGGATCGCCGCAAAGCGGGCCCACATTTCCGGATACAGGCGTCCAGTCATCTTCGGCCACCAATAATGCAGCGCGCCGAAGAACGCGCTGACCGTGGCTCCGACCATGATATAGTGGAAGTGAGCGATGACGAAATAAGTACCATGGACGCTGACGTCGACCGCAAGTGTCGCCAGCATTAGCCCCGTGACGCCACCCAAAGTGAACAACAGGACAAACCCGAGCGCGTAAAGCATCGGCGCATCGAAGGTGATCCTGCCCTTGTGCAAGCTCACCGTCCAATTGAACACCTTGATTGCCGAGGGCACGGCGACAAAGAACGTCAGCAGGGAAAACGCCACGCCGGCATAAATCGAGATTCCTGCCACGAACATGTGGTGCGCCCAGACGAAAAAGCTCAGGATCGCGATCGCCATCAGCGCGATCGTCATTCCGGCATAGCCAAATATCGGCCGCCGCGCGTAGCAGGGGATGATTTCGCTGACCACGCCCATTGCGGGCAGGATCATGATGTAGACCGCGGGGTGGGAGTAGAACCAGAACATATGCTGCCACAACAGCGGGTCGCCGCCATGTCGGGGATCGAACAGGCCGATGCCGATAAAGCGTTCCACTGCCAGCAGGAAGGTATCCATCGCCAGTACAGGGGTCGCCGTCAGCATCACGACACTGACGGCATAGATCGCCCACACGAAAAGCGGTAGACGCATCCAGGTCATCCCCGGCGCACGCAACCGGTGAATGGTGACTATAAAATTGAGCGCCGTCATGATCGACGAAAAGCCGTTGATGAAGACCGCCATTGCCGCCGCGAACACGTATCCATTCGCATAGACCGTGGACAGCGGCGTGTAGAACGTCCAGCCGGTATCAGCGGCTCCCATGATCAAGGCGTAAAGCACGACCAGACCGGAAAGATTGAAGACATACCAGCTCAGCAGATTGACCCGCGGGAACGCCAGGTCGCGGGCTCCGATCATCAACGGCACGAAGAAATTGCCGAACGTGGTCGGTATCGACGGGATCAGGAAGAACCAGACCATGATGATGCCGTGCATCGTGAACATGCGGTTGTAGAGCGACGGCTGCAGCAGGCCTTCCGGCGTGGCGAGATTCATCCGGATCAGCGCGGCGGCGCCGCCACCGACAAAGAAGAAAAAGGTGATGGAAGCGAAAAACAGCAGCGCGATGCGCTTGTGATCACGCGTGAACAGCCAGGATGCGACCGTATTCTCTTCTGTGAGGTAACTTGGCCGAGCAGTTGGCTCGATCCGCGGCGTGTCGTCGAATGTGGTCGTGCTCATCGACCGGCCTCCCTTTTGCCCCCGAGAGACTTGATGTACGCGATCAGTTTCAGGAGATCGCCCTCCCCGAGTTGCCCCGAGAAGTCCGGCATGACGGGGGGATATCCGGCAACGGTGAAGCTGCGCGGGTTGAGGATGCAGTCCCGCAAGTAGGCTTCGTCGGCGACACGGATTGACCCGTCCTGCAGGTGTACAACCGTCCCATAGAGCCCCGTCAGCGACGGCGCATGAATAATCGTGCTGTTCTTGCCGTGGCAACCACTGCAGCCGTGAGCGCGAAACAGCTCGGCGCCCTGCTGGGCCAGGGATTCTTCCACGCCCTGCGAGTCCAGCCAGTTCGCGTAATCCGGCGCTTCCATGACCACGATTTCGCCCTGCATGGTCGCATGCTGCAGCCCGCAATATTGCGTGCATTCGAGCCTGAAGATGCCGGTCTTGGTCGCCTTGAACCACAGCGTCTCCAGTGTGCCTGGAACGACGTCATGCTTGATGCGGAATGCCGGAACGAAGAAGCTATGGATTACGTCCTCCGACGCCATCACCAGCCTGACGACCTTGTTGACCGGCACATGCAGCGCGTCGATCTCGCGCTGGCCGCCTGGATGCTCGACCTTCCACATCCATTGCTTGCCGACCACATAAACCTCCTCGTCGGCCGGAGGTGGCTTGTAGAGCCAAATGTAAACCTGGGCACCCCAGACAAACAGGATGAGGAAGGCCCCGAGCGTTGCGACGGTCCAAAGGATCTCGAAGCGCCAGGTCTTTGTTTCGAGATCGGCCCGTGAATTGGAAGCGGCTTTCCGGTAACGGATGCAGAAAGTCAGCATCATGGCTACGACGGTCACCATGATGAGCCCGCTGAGGCCGAGCTCCGCGATATAAAGATTATTGACCACCACCGCGTTGACGGCAGCCGTATCGGGCCAGAATGGTATCCAGTGATACATGGCTTACCCGTAGCGCCCGCGTCGGATGGCCACGAATATCGCAAGGACGGTCAAGGCGGCGGCGATATTCGCGACTGTGAAGGTCGCCACGACGGGAACAGTCCACCGCCCAAGCGGCGTTCCCTGGATGTGGCACAGCACCAGCAGGCGAGTCAGCGGCCCCTGTGACTTGTCTTGCTGAGCATCCGCGAACGCCGCGATCAGCTCCCGCGGCGAAGCGGCAGCGCCCTCGATGTAGCGGCTGATCACTCCGTCCGGAGCAGCGACGACGAAGCCGGCGGGGTGAATATAGGCATCGAGCAGAGGCTCGTAGTGGTATGGAAAACCGATCGTATCGGCGATGTCGCGCACGGCCGCCGGGGAGCCGGTCAGAAAATGCAAGCCGGCCCGGCCAGCGGGACGATCAAGAAGAGCGGCATACTTTGCCGCAGCGGCGGCGGCATCGCGTGGCTGGTCACGCGGATCGATGCTGATGGCAACAAGCTGGTAGTCGCGTCCGGGCTGGAATGGCAGGCGGTTGAGCGTGTCGCCCACCAGATTATCGAGGGTTACGCCACACAGCGATGTGCAGTGCAGATATTCGAGCACAAGGATGACCGGAGACTTGGTGAAGTAGGTGCCAAGCCGGATGGTGCGGCCGGCTTCATCAACCAGCGTCTTGTCGACCGGCAATCGACGGCCTGGGTGCGGCCGAAATGAGAGATTCGCAACGTCAGTGACGTCGGACCTGGCACCGCCCCGCACGACTGAAACGATAAAAGCCGTAGCCAGGCTGCCGGCGACCACCAAGGCAAAGATCAAAGCGTAAGTTGCCCGTTTCATTGCTGAGCCTTCGGAAAGCCATCGATTCCCGTCCGTGCAAGGTTTTGCATCGCCGTATCAATCGGGATATGAACGATCCCTTTCTGCTTATCGATCCAGTAGTAACCGTTAAGCTGCTGCTCCTCCTCAGTCCGGAATCGCTGCAGGTCAGCTTCCGAATTAACCTGAAGACGCGGACCCGGCGGGTTGATGTGCAGCGCGCGACTGACATCGGGTAAGGCGCTCGGATACGCCACGATCAGGACCAGGCAGGAGATCACGAGCAGTACCAGCGTGGCGATATAGACCGCGGCGACAGGTGCGAGGTCCCAGTCCGTCGGCTCGAAAGCTATTTTCGGTGGCTCGGTTTGATGAAGGTGCGTATCCGCCGGCCCAGGTTCAGTTGCCATGTTGACGCCTCGTTCAGTCGTAAGCCCTCGTGCGACCGCCAGGTAGAATGCGATGGCGACGCTGGCTATCGCGAACGTCCGCCAGCACGCGCGCTGTCGTGTCCCGCGATGCGAGCGATCAGCCATGATCGGCGGTCCAAAGCGGCGAGCCGGTCGGCTCAAACCGTCGCGCGCGGCGCAAGCCATAGCCAAACAGCAGCATGATCAATCCACCCAAGGCGAATAGAGCCGCCACATCAAGCCAGAACGGTGTTGGTCTCGCGAACTCCGGCATGAGCAAAAGCCAGGTATGGGCGATGCGGCTGATCAGGATCGACACGCACACGGCCGCAACGACGCCGCGACGGCGCTTGGCGGGCGCCCACAGCAGAACGAAAAACGGCACCACGAAGCCGAGACCGGCCGAAAGGTAGATCGCCGGATGCCATGCCGGGTCGAGCCGCTTCAGGTACCAGGGGATTTCGGTTTTCAGATTCTCCTCCCAAATAATCAGGATCTGCATGAACTCGACGTAGGCCCAGAAGATCGTCATCGCGAGCAGGATTCGGGCAAGATCGCTCATGTGCGGGCGGCGCTCGTAGGACGGCCATCCCCACATCGCGACGGTGAGCAGCACCGTAGCAAAGCCCGTGTTGAACCAGCTGGCCGCCTGCGCGTAGGAGAAAATCGAAGACCAGAATGTAGGCTCGAGCGAGAGGATCCAGTCGATCGCCGCGAAGCTCGCCGAAAACGCCAACACGATGAGACCGATGCCGCTGATCCAGGACAGGCCGGATTGAATTGGCTCTCTTCCCTCGCGTGGTCCCCACAACGCAAACGCCGCGAGCAAATTCCAGAGTACCAGATACGCGCCGTACCGGATGAAGAAAGCAGTCGGATTGAGATAGAACACGTTCGGCAGGTCGGGCGGCGGGTTGACCCAGCTGTACAATGAAGCGAGACGGACGAAGGCAGGTATTCCGGCAAGACTGGCGAGGGGCATGGTTCCAATCGCTGCATCGAGGACCGGACGGCCCGTGGCCATCCAGTCGCCGCCGCTGAGATCGTGCACCAGCACAAGGGTGATGCCCGCGAGGGGGATGCCAAGCCAGAAAATATAGCTGCACAACCAAGCCTGCGCGAAGGCACTCCAGTCCGTCCGCGCGCCGAGAATACAACCGGCAATTCCGATTGCGGATATCACGAGCGTGCCGATCCTGAACCAGACCGAATTCATTGCAGACCGCCCCGCTTGTCGGCGGGAACGTCGGACAACGACGCGCTCGCGCTGGCCTGCAACGCCCGGATATAGGCGACGATCGCCCACCGGTCTGCCGGCTCGACGCGATCCGCATAGGAATACATCGCGCCGTAACCGTGGGTGATGACGTCGTAGAACAATTGATTGGGCGCCTGGCGCAGCGTTTCGCTGAGATACGATGGCGGATGCGGAAATCCGCGTTGCACAATCATGCCGTTACCGTCGCCGAGACGGCTATGACAAGGTGAACAGTAAATGTTGAAACGCTGTTGTCCGCGTACGAGCAGGGCCATCGTGACCGGCGGAGGGGACGGCGCGTTCAACGGCTCATCGCGCGCTACCGTGTGCGGCACCGGCTTCAACGGCCACTCGGTTTGAGAACCATAGGGCAACTCGTAAGGATTGAGCTTCGGCTGGTTGGCCATGTTGTCACAAGCCGCCAGCGAGACGGACAGCCCCACCATCGCCAGGCCCGATCGCCAGGTCACGCTCGAACCTCCTCGATGCGTTCGGCGCCGAGTTGCTCGAACAGGCTGCGAAATGCCGCCGGATCGAAGCCCGGCTCGGTCGCCTCGATACAGATAACGAAACGATCACGCGAGGCGCGCTCAAACGCCTCCGCTTCGAAGATCGGGTGATACAGCCGGGGCAGACGTGACGCTGCGAGCATGCCGACGAATCCGGCGGCGACCGTCACCAGCAGCATAATTTCGAAGGCGCTGACCGTGAATGCCGGCCAGCTGTTATACGGGCGGCCGCCGACATTGAGTGGGTAATTCAGGGCTTCGTCCCAATACTGGATCCAGTACCCCAGGCCGGCGCCGAGGACCGCGGCAGCGAACATCAGAAGCGGCAGAAACGGCTTCGGGTCCGGGTGAACGATCCGGTTCAATCCCTCGACCGGATACGGAGTGTAAGCCTCGAACGCGCGAACGCCCGACCGGCGCAGATGCGACGCAGCGTTTGTGACAGCCTCCGGAGTGACGAACTCTGCCAGCAAGCCAAACGGTTTCGTCATCCCGCTCTCCTTTCCTCGATGACTTCGCGCACCTCGGCGAGCGAAATGATGGGAGCAAATCGAAGGAACAGAAAGAACATCGTGAGAAAGAGCCCTATGGTTCCGGCAAGAGCTGCCCAGTCCCACAGCGTCGGGAAAAAGTGTCCCCAGTACGAGGGGATGTAATTGTGCTCAAGGCTCGATGTCGTGAAAACAAACCGCTCCTGCCACATGCCGACGACGACGCCGGCGGAGATCAGGACAAGCAGGAGCTGATTGCGGCGAACGGCGGGCAACCACAGCAGTTGCGGGACGACCACGGTCAGGATCTTTTCCGACCAGAATACGGGTGCGGTAAACCCGAATGCCCGATGGAAGAACTCGGTCCTTGCCGCGACATCGCTACCGTAGAGCGGGCCAAAAGCCTCCCAGACGTAAGCGTAGGCAAGCATCAAGCTGCCGACCAGCATCACCTTTGCCATTGCGTTGAAATGATATTCGGTCAGCACGTTCTGAAGGCTGTAACCCCAGCGCACGAGAATCGTGAGCATTATGATGACGGCGGTGCCCGAAACGATCGCTCCAAAGAAGAAATAAGGAGGGAACTGCGTGTCGTGCCAACCGGGTGTCAGTCCACCGGCATAGTCAAGGCCGACGACGCTGTGGACCGAGACGACCATCGGCGCCATGATGGCCGACATGATCGCATAGACGATGCGCTGGTTCCGCCACTCCGCGACCGAGCCACGCCAGCCCAGTGCCAGAATGCCGTAAAAAATCTTCTTCGACCTTGTCGTTGCAAGGTCACGCACGGTTGCGAGATCCGGCAGGATTCCGGCGTAGTAGTACATGATCGACATCAGGATATAGCAAAGCAGGCAGACGAAATCCCACAACAGCGGGCTGCGCATCTGGGGCCACACGCCCATCACGCTGGAATAGGGAAACAGCCAATAAAAAAAGCCAGGTCGCCCCAGATGCATGATTGGCATCAATCCGGCGCAAGGCGCGGCCGACAGCAACATGCTTTCAGCGATACGGTTGGTGGCCGAACGCCATGGCGATCGCGTGAGGAAGAACAACGCGGATACGATGGTCCCACCGCTGGCCAGCGCAATCCACCAGACATATTCCGCGATGGCAAATCCCCACGCCACCGGTATCTCGACTCCCCAGACCCCTATGCCGACGATGAACAGCACCGCCATCTGGATGATCAGCACCATCAGGAGCGCAAGTGAGATTCCGAAGCCGCACCACCACCATAACGGCGCACGCTTCATCAGCACGCGACTACTGACATCCTCACTCAGCGTCGTCAGCGTGACCTCGGGCGCAATGACCCGCGCGTCATTCGTCAGTGTCATCGCCATGGTTTGATGCCTTGTTGCCCGGGCGCGTATTGGTCGTGATCGCTGGATTGGGATTTCGGACGAGTGCGCTGTAGGTGGTCCGCGGCTTCGTGTTCAGGTCGTCGAGCAAATCGTAGTCGATCGGCCAGGCCTTGCGCTTGGCGACTGCGCTGTCGCGGTTGTTACGATCGCCGAATATGATTGCCTGGGTCGGGCAGCTCTGCTGGCACGCGGTCATGACCTCGCCGTCAAAAATGTCGCGATCCTCCTTCGCCGCGTCGATCTGCGTGGTGCGGATTCGCTGAATGCAATAGGTACATTTTTCCATGACCCCGCGGCCACGAACCGTCACTTCCGGGTTCCACGATTCGGGACGCCGCTCGTTCTGCGCAGCAAATGCGTAGAAGTTGAATCGGCGCACTTTGTAGGGGCAGTTGTTCGAACAAAAGCGCGTGCCGACGCAACGATTGTAGACCATCAGGTTGAGGCCCTCGTGATCATGCACCGTGGCATGGACAGGGCAAACCACTTCACACGGCGCTTGTTCACAATGCATGCAGGGCATCGGCTCGAAAGCTATATCGGGCTCATCCGCCGGACCCGAATAGTAGCGATCGACCCGCAGCCAGTGCATCACGCGGCCCGCGAGAACCTGGTCCTTTCCGACGATCGGTACGTTGTTTTCCGCCTGACACGCGATTGTGCAGGCCTGGCATCCGATACAGGAGTTCAGATCGATCTGCATGGCCCAGGCTCGGCCGGGATATTGAAACGGCTCGTAGAGCGAATCCGCTTTCTTCTGCGTCAGCGGCTTGTCGGGATGGGAGTTGAATTGATCGAGATCGCCCTCGCGGATGAGATCACGCCCGAGCACGCGATCCTGGCCCTGCGTGGTCGCCAGCCGATAGGTTTCGCCAGTCTTTCTGATCGCGGCAATCTGCGCGATCCACGGGCTGCCAGAGTTACGAGCCGCGTAAGCGTTGAACCCGGAACCGGTGCCGAGCCCGCCCCCGCTGCGGCCCCACCCCGTCGGCAAGGTGATGCAATCCGGCGCCTGGCCCGGCAGTAAAAAGATCGGAGCTTTCAGCTTCGTCTTTTCAACCGTGATCTCGACGACATCTTCGGTCTTGAGACCAAGCCGCTCCGCGGTGTTCGGCGCGATCAATGCCGCGTTGTCCCAGGTCAATCGGGTGAACGGGCGCGGCATTTCCAGAAGCCAGGGATTGTGGGCGTAGCGCCCGTCCCAATTTCCGTCGTCCGGCCGGAACAAGGCCTGCAGAGTCCCGTTGGACGGGGCGGCGCCGGAAGGCAGTTCGGCGATGGCGTCCGGCCTGGATTGAACCTGCACGATGTCAGACGCGCTGTCGGCGACGATTCCAACCTGCAGCGCCTTGTGCCAGAAATCCTCGAAGTCTTCCCGCTTCTCCTGCGGAGCATATTCCTGCCAGAAGTTGCGAAGCAACGTATAGGGGTCGGGCGTCGGATCCCCGAGCAAAACGGAGAGGATCTCCTGTGCTGCATGACCGCCATACAAGGGGCGCGCCTGCGGCTGTTGAATGGTTATTGTGCCGTCGAACGCGCGCGCGTCGCTCCAGGCCTCGTAATCGTGGGTTGCCGGGATCCGCCACTTGCAGGCGGCGGAGGTCTCATCCTCGTACAGCGCCAGGCAAGCGGAGAACGGCACAAGGCGGAGTCGTTCTACAAAATCCAAATCGACAGGCGCGCTGTAAACCGGGTTAGTGCCCAGAATGAGCAGCGTATCCACCTTGCCCGCTGCCATATCCTCTGCGAGTTCGGAAATCGAGCGGAGCTTTGACCCGGACATCGCCTCGACCGGAGCGATCAACTTGACGGTTTGGCCGACGGCACCAAGGGCAATGTTGATTGCGTCGGTCAGGAGGTGCGCTTCCACCGGCTGGGCGCGTCCGGCATGCAGGAGAGCCCTGCCCTTATGCGCGGCGAGATCATCGGCTGCGGCCTTGAGCCAGGCTGCCTGCGCAGTTTCCTCCTGCGCCCATTGCTGCGGACCTGCTCCCAGCAGTCCGGCGAGATGACGCAACGCGCTGATGATCTCATCGGGCCGCATGGCAAGCCGATGATCCGCTTTCGCGCCCATCAGCGTCGGCGTGCTCTCGATCGCATAGACTCTGCTCATCGTGCCGCCGGTTTCGGCCGGCCGCCGGGCCGCGGCGAACTGCTGCGCATAAGCAAGCCATCCCGGGGTTGCGGAAATAAGGTCGCTCTCGATCGCAAAGATCCTGTCGGCCTTGGACAAATCAAAGATCCGATCGGCACTTTGCCCGAAGCTGCGCAGGGCGGAGGCGGCCTCGTTGTCGCGGTGAAGCGGCTCCCACTGATGCCAACGCATCCCCGGAAATTGTTGCTGCAGTTTTGCAAGCTGCGCCGCCAGGGACGGCGAAGTCACCGCTCCGGTCAGAATGCGCAGGCCCTCCCCGTTACTCGCCATCAGGCGCTCGCGGCGCCCATGCAGGACGCCCACAAATCCTTGCCAGGTGGCGATCCGTCCGTCTCCAAACAACGTTTGCGCCCGGCGCGGGTCGTAAAGTTCGAGAATGCTGGCCTGCATGGTCGCGCTCGCGGCACCGAGACTTGCAGGATGATCCGGGTTGCCTTCCACCTTGATCGGCCGCGCCATCTGGTGGGCCACGAGGACGCCGGTCGCATAGCCATCCTGAAGCGTTGCGCCGGCGTAATAGCGGTTGCGTCCTGGCACGATGTTTTCCGGTTGCTCGACATATGGCAGCAGTTGACGCTGATCTGCCTCGGGACCGCAGCCCGACAATCCCCCCAGCGCCACAGACGCCGCCATGAGCTGCAGAAACCTGCGTCGATCGAATGCATGCACGATGTCGCGGAAACGCGGCGCCTGCCGTTCGACCGCGGCCACGAATTCCGGCGTCTCAGCCAGCTCTTCCAGGGTGCGCCAGTATGTGCGGGCTGATTGCGTCATCGGTGACAGATCCCGCAATCGGACAGATTCTGCGTCTTGATGTGATACTGCGCCATGAGCACCTGGCCGGATGGAGTCGATTCCGAGCGACGCCAATGCGGATTGAAGACCTGATCACTCGGGCGGAGGTGGGGCGCCGGATCGCGATGGCACGACAGACACCAACTCATGTACAGCGTGCTCGCCTTCCACGTCATCGCCATGTCGCCGATCGGTCCATGACACTCCGTGCAACCGACGCCTTTGGCGATGTGAATGCTATGGTCGAAATAGACGTAGTCCGGCAGGCCGTAGACGCGCGTCCAGCGGATTGGAACATCCTTGGCCAGGCTTTGGCGGTCCGGCGCGAGCATCGCGGCGTTGGTCCAGACCTGAGAGTGGCAGGTCATACAGACAGCCGTCGACGGCATGCCGGCATTGGCGGATATCTCGACGGTCGTATGGCAATAGCGGCAGTCGATTCCCAGTCCACTGACGTGATGTTTATGGCTGAACGGGACCGGCTGCACCGGAGCGAACCGCTCTTGAGTGTTGTATCCCATCAGCGGAACGACCCAGATGCCTAGTGGAATAAAGATCCCTCCGCAGAACGCCACAAGGAGTGCCGCGGTCATGAACAAATTTGCTCGTGGCCCGAACACAGCCATCAGCACGCTCTTGCAAGAGCCCCCGGGCCCCTCGCTGATATCCGATCACCTCATTTCAGACGCAGCGAGCAAATCGCATCAGAGAAAATCTATTCTGGGATATTTGGTTCCTAAGTACCTTTCAAAAACACGTAGACGATGGATCCAGGCTCATAACGGAAGGGCACGAGAGCGACGGCAAACGCCGATGAGGACGTCTCGCACGCAATGGCATGACGCATCTGTGTCAGCCGGCAGCTCAGCAATTTTCGGAAGCCTGAGCCTTCGAAGTCTTCAACTCGTCGTTCGCCGGACTGGCGTGTTCGCAGGCGACGGACGTTTGCCAAATGTGGAGGAACATCCGAGCTGACCGTCGGTTTCGACTCTTGTCGGGGCGAAGGATGAGCAATCATGTGGCTCCGGCGTCCAGCATACCATTCAAGGAACGAGGTCGAACGCGGCTCCTCTGCCTGCGCCGGCGCTATCGAGTGGAACTACGATCGAGCCGAAGTGATCGCTGATATTCTGATTCACGCAGTTGGCGTGACTTCGGGATTGATTGCGGCAACCGCTCTGGTCGCGATGGCGACCGTCTACGTCCATGGCGCTGGCGCCGTTTCGGTGGGAGTTTACAGCATCTGTCTCGAGACGATGCTGGTCCTTTCCGCGACCTACAATCTCTGGCCGATCTCCCCGGCCAAATGGCTCCTGCGCCGTTTCGACCATTCTGCCATTTACGCTCTGATCGCGGCGACTTATACGCCTTTGATCACAGAGCTCGGAGCCGGTACGTTCGAGATGGTTCTTCTCGTCGGGCTCTGGAGCATTGCTGCGGTCGGGGTTTCCCTGAAGCTGGCTTTGCCCGGTCGTTTTGATCGCCTCTCGATCGCAATTTATCTTGTCATGGGCTGGAGCGGCCTTCTGCTCTACCACACGCTGCTCGCGGGCGCGCCAGTCCTGACCGT
The DNA here is from genome assembly GCA_018971625.1 of Pseudomonadota bacterium. Taxonomy (GTDB): domain Bacteria; phylum Pseudomonadota; class Alphaproteobacteria; order Rhizobiales; family Xanthobacteraceae; genus Bradyrhizobium. The sequence goes on along the minus strand of JAGXAJ010000023.1, from coordinate 17,397 downwards.
TCGCCTCGTTTTGACTGGCGGGTTGCTCTATACGGCCGGCGTTCCTTTCCACATCTGGCAGCGGCTGCGATTTCAAAACGCCATCTGGCATTGCTTCGTGCTGCTCGCCGCCGCCTGCCACTGCGCCGCGATATTCGTACTACAGACAAGTTAAGTGCCGCTGCCATGAGCCTGGCAAAAGAGCTCGCCGCAACCGGCAAGGCAACTATTAGGAACAGCCGAGCCATTATGTCAGTTGAACGTCGGGATTCCCTCAGCTGGCCGATCATCTCGTGACCCCTGCGACCTCCGAATTCCCCAAGCGAGCGGCCATCCTGGTCGTATTTGCCTCGTTGGCCTTTCTGGCTTGGCAGTTGCGCGACTTTCTTCTCATCCTCGTCGGCTCCCTGTTAGTTGCGGCGCTGCTGGAATTGCTCAGTGAGCCGCTCATTCGATGGTGCCGCCTGCCGCGCGGCATTGCGCTCGTGATCGCAGGCCTTGTTGTTTTGGTCGCAATCGGCGGATCTGCTTTCCTGTTCGGCACCCGGATGAACTCGGAGCTCGAGGACGTGCTCAAGCGCACCGACACCGCCTTGGCATCGATCGCCGGAACGCTGCACCAGTCCAGATTGGGCCAGCTCGCGTTGTCGCATATGGGCGGTGAACTGCCATCCCTGCCCGGCCTGATCAGCAATGTGCTGAAGCTCAGCGTGCGCTTCATTGCCGCGTTCGTCATTGTCATATTCGCCGGAATTTACTTTGCCGCGCAACCCGATCTCTACCGCAAAGGCACGAGCTATTTGTTTCCGCGCCAGTCGCGATTGGTGGCGAAGGAGACCATGGACGACATCGGGAGAGCACTAAGACTTTGGCTGCTGGGCCAGATCATCACAATGCTGCTGATTGGGGTGTTTTCGACCATCGCCGTTTGGCTCATCGGATTGCCTTCGCCCCTCGCGCTCGGTGCGATCGCCGGCATCGCCGAGTTCGTCCCTTATCTCGGCCCGATCGTCGCTTCGATTCCCGCCATTCTCGTCGCCATGACCAAAGGCTTTTATCCGGCCCTCTGGACCATCATTGCCTATGCCATCATTCACCAGGCCGAGGGAAATCTCATCGCGCCGATCATCCAGCGCCGCATGGTGCATCTGCCCCCCGCGCTGCTCTTGCTCAGTATCGTCGCGATCAGCCTCGTCTTCGGAAGTGTCGCCATTGTTTTTGCGGCACCGATGAGCGTGATCGCCTTCGTTGCAGTGAAGAAGCTCTACATTCGTGAGAGTCTGGGACAGCCGACGACCCTCCCCGGTGAAAACGACACGGAACCTATTTGAGCCAGGCCAATTGAGGCCGAGTGAGTAAAAAGAATGGAACTTGCGTTGTCAATTGCCTGGCTGGCCTTCGTCATGTGGCTGATCCTTCGCGCCTATGCCCAACGTGATCTGCTTCCCGTTGCGCAGCCAAACGGTTCGGCGCCGATCGAGGCCTTGGCGCGCGTCAGCGTCATCATTCCCGCGCGAAATGAAAGCGCAAATATCACGCGCTGCCTCAACTCCTTGCTGCAACAGACCTACCCTGCGGATCTGCTCAACATTATCGTTGTTGACGATCACTCCACCGACGCCACGTTCCGGATTGCCAGCTCGCTTGCACGGCAATGGCCGCAGCTACAGGCCATCAGAAGTCCTCCTCTGCCGCCGCACTGGATCGGAAAGTGCCATGCCTGCTGGTTCGGAGCGAACAATGCACCTCCTGACTGCGACTGGATATGTTTTCTCGATGCCGATGTCGTTGCTGCGCCGGATCTCGTGAGGAGCGCATTGGCAGCGGCGCAAATGGGCGAACTGGATCTGCTGTCGCTGGTGCCGCGGCAGCGGCTGGGAAGTTTCGCTGAGCGGCTCATCATACCTTGCGGGCTCTACCTGATGGCTTTCAGCCAGGACCTGGCGACCGTCCAGGCGCAGCAAAGCGACAAGGTCGTCGCCAGCGGCCAGTTCATGCTGATCCGCAAGGAGGCCTACGACTCGGCGGCGGGCCACGCCGCGGTGCACGATGTAATCTGCGAGGATGTTGGCCTGGCGCTGCTGATCAAGCGAGGCGGCGGACGCGTGATGCTGCAGGATGGCAGGTCACTCCTGTCGGCGCGGATGTATGTCGGATGGAGCAGCCTTTGGAGCGGCTTATCCAAGAACCTCGTCGAGACGCTTGGCGGCCCGGCGGCGACATTGGCGACCATTCCCGCCGTCGTCGTGCTATCGCTGGCTTCGCTATTGCTACCTGCTCTGGCTGGAATCTCCTGCGCGCAAGGAAGTACGGCAAGCTGTATCGCGCTCGTCCCCGCAGGGCTCGGCACGGCTGCAGCCTTCGGCCTGCACATCGCAGGTTCCCTCTATTTTGACATCCCGTTCTGGTACGGCCTGCTGTTTCCGCTCGGCTACGCGATCGGAGCATGCCTCGCGATCGAAAGTCTGCGACGACGCTGGCGCGGGAGGATCGTCTGGAAGGGGCGGACCTACCCGTGAGCAAGCGTCCGCAAGATCTCCGTCACCGGAGCGACCACGAGCACGTGGGCAGGATATCGACCCCAACGATCCTGTTCGTCCTGGCGACCGCAGCTCTGATGATCTATGAGTTGCAGCTGGTGCTGCTACCATTTGTACTCGCAGGAGTCTTGGCTTATGTCTGCGCTCCTGCGATCGACAAGATCAGCAAAGCAGCTCACCTGCCTCGCCTGCTTGTCGCCATTGTGGTTTTTCTGCTGATCGTGGCTGTGTTGGCCGGCGTCGGATTGCTCGGAGTGCCGCCGCTGGTGCAGGAGATCAAACGTACGGTGACCGACTTTCAAGACGCCGTACATGATCTCGTCCAGAATGCCATTGGTGGAGGAAAGGTCAGCCTGCTCGGGGAGCAAACCGACGCCGCGCGCCTGACCGGGACAATCATCGGCGCTGTTCGCGCGTGGGTTGGCAACATACGCGTGCTGGCTGTGATTGGCGGTTCCGTGCTGATTAGCGGAATCGGATTCGTCTTGACGCTGGTCTTGCTCTTCTTCTTCATGGTCAGCGGTCCAGCCATCGTACGGGGGATTATGTGGCTGGTGCCACCGCAACAGCGCCCGCTTGTAGAAGATCACATTCTCTCCAACCTCAATCCGGTTTTGAGGCGCTATTTTATCGGCGTCCTCGGCGTCGTTGCGTTTGCCTCCATATTCGCCTACGTGGGTCTCGGCTTGGTCCTTGGAATCCCGCACGCATTGTTTCTTGCGCTGGTAACCGGGATATTGGAAGCGATCCCGATGGTCGGACCGGCTGTTGCTGCGGCTATTGCCACGCTGGTTGCGCTCCACCACAACTCTGGCCTGGCCGCAATTGTCGAATACGCGATCTATCTCGCCGCCTTGCGTCTGTCGATCGATCAATTCTTCGGCCCGATCGTCCTCGGGGTGGCGGGCCGCGTGCATCCAGCTCTGGTGATTTTCTGCTTTTTGGCTGGAGGCGCCCTGTTCGGGGTAATTGGCGTCATTCTGGCAATGCCGGCGGCGCTGATCGTAAGGAGTACCCTTGCGGTCCTCTATGATGAGCCCCTACGTGCGGCGCAAGGAAAATAGAACGACGGCACAGGGCTGCCGCCGTTTCGGGTTTCGAACGACTGCAAAACGAGCTTGGGGCGAGCTTCACTGAAATGCCGAGCGATCGGTGCCAAATAGCGATACCGCCCGGGATGCGCTCAAATAGCCGTGCTCACTGAACCAGGCGACCGCGTCGCAAAGAGCAGCCGCATGCGGCCGTGATGTGAATCCAAGCTCCCGCTCGGCTTTTGCCGAGCTGAAAAACATCTTGTGTCTTGACAGCAGAACGCCGGCCCAGGTCGCAAGCGGCTCTTCTCCGGTCAGGTACGCGCGAGCTTCGCCGACGGCCGCCAACGGAAGAGCGAATGGCCAGGGGATCCGAATACGGGGAGCGGTACGCCCGACCAGTTCTGCAATCTCGGCCAGCATTTGCGAGAACAAGACGTTCTGTCCGCCCAGAATATAGCGTTCGCCAATCCTGCCCCGCCGCAAGGCCGCAAGATGGCCAAGGCCGACATCGTCAACATGGACAAGGTTAAGTCCTGTGTTGACATAGGCCGGCAAGCGCGCTGAGGCCGCCGCAATGATGATCTTGCCGGTCGGCGTCGGTCGAATGTCCCGCGGTCCGACTGGCGTCGAGGGATTGACGATGACAGCGGGAAGACCTCGCTGATTGATCATATCGAGAACGACCTGCTCCGCGAGGACTTTGCTTCGCTTATATGGGCCGGTCGTCTGCTGCGGAGAAATGCTGTTGCTTTCATCGGCAGGCGTCCCATCGTGCCGAACGCCGAGGGTCGCCACACTGCTTGTATAGACGATCCGTTCGACGCCAGCGCGCAACGCGCTTTCCATCAGGTTGCGCGTCCCGGTCACGTTCGTGGCAAGAATGCGCGCTTTGTCCCAGGATGAAAGCCTGTATTCGGCGGCGACATGAAACACGTAACGGCAACCCGAGCAGGCCATTTCAAGGGAGGCGATATCTCTCAGATCTCCCTCGACCAGTTGCAGATCTGTCGCCGCAAGATTGCTCCGAACGCTGTCCCGGCGAACCAGTGCTCGTACCGCGAAACCAGCACGGTACAACTGGCGCAACACAGCTGATCCGACAAAACCGCTGGCGCCCGTGATCAAAACGTCCGCCGGCCTCATCATACATGCCTCTGACTCTGCGCCGATCGCCCCTCGACCTTGCCACAGGCATGTGGCCCGGCGGTCAGTTCTCACGAGATCGGCCTGCCTTAGACTTCTCCCAGCATCAGTATCGACGCCCGGATAATCTTCAACTGCTGATAACGCGCGCCACGCGAATGGTTCCAATCGCCCCGCACGTGCTCCCTGCCAGGTTCGAATGCCGCAGGAAGTGGCTACAGCCCGATCTGACGCACGCTTGCGCTCAGCACTTCGCAGCAATTCACCAGTGCCTCCCGCGCGAGCAGCCAATTTGCGCAAAGGCGAAGAACGTCTAATGTATCCGTGGGCCTCTCCAGCAACAGGCAACCAAGCCTCGACATTCTGGTTTCGCCATTGTTCGACAGGCATGCCACGGCGGCTTGTGGAATGTCCCGCTCGACTGTGTCGATCACAACGCGCACAGCCACAAAACGCATCAGATTCCTGGACGCCACTTGGCCGACGATGTGGGATTCCATATCCACAGCCAGTGCGCCCGCTCGCACACCGAGCTCTCGCCGCTCCGCGCTGACACCCAAAGGAGACTCGACACCGAGAATCGGAGCATAAAATGCAGTCGGGATAGCCGTCAGGAGTCGCTCCGACCAGACGTCATCCGTTGCAAAGCTCCCGTTGCGCCCTACGACACAGGAAGCAATCACAATATCGCCGGCGCGCAGTTCCGGCGACAATCCGCCCGCAAGGCCAAAGCTCACGATAGCCCTGCAATCGGAAACCGCGGCGCAGCCCTCGCCAGAGAAGTCGGTCAGATTCAAAGCACCACGTTCTCTCCGGAATTGCCTGGCGGCGATTTTCGCCTCAAGTGCAAGTCCAACGCAAACTATCGCCTGACGGCTTTCGGCCGCCATGGTGGGTCCTCTGAGCAAAATCGGGACCGGCACTTATTGACTCCAGAACAGGGCCAGACGGGCCGGCGAAATCGAACCCGCTTTTTCGAACTATGGTCATCAGACAAATTGCCCAGCCGAGGATTCGTTTCTATGCAGTACGGATACTCCGGTCTTTACTGCCGCCGCCCTTGCCAAGGTGCTTGGAGCTGGTCGCGATAGGAACGTGCCGCTCGCCTCCGCATTAGCGCATTGAACACGACGGACCGTGGCTTCTCACGGCGCCCTTCCGGCGTAGCCCCAGGTTCGTCCAACCAATTCGCAGCGTGATATCTACGGGCCAATTTCGAAGTGCGGCTAGGTTTTTGATTATGTTAAGTCTTTCCGACGACATTCGTGTCCTGGCCGAACTCTGCGCAACCGGCGCCACCCTCGGTATCCTGTATAATTTGGTTGCGGCAGCTCTCGTCCTGCGCTTCCGCCGCCCTTCTGAGCTTGCCGTCCCTGAACCGCCGCTGCCATGCGTTACTGTCCTGAAGCCTCTGCACGGCGGCGAACCAGGTCTCTATCCGCGCCTCGCCGCTTTTTGCAACCAGGATTATCGGGAACGGGTGCAGCTCGTGTGCGGGACACAAAGCCCCGCCGACCACGCCGTTCACACCGTCCGCCTGCTGCAAAAGCTTAACCCGGATACACAGGTCGATCTCGTCGTCGACGAACGCTTTCGCGGTACAAATCGCAAAATAGCAAATCTGGTCAACATGGAAGCGAAAGCCCGTCACGAGGTCGTCGTACTGTCCGATAGCGACATCATCGTCGACGATGCATTCCTGAGGCGAGCCATTGCGGAGCTCACGAGCCGCCGAGCGGGAGCGGTGACCTGCATCTATTATGGCGTGGGTGCCGGCGGGGTTTGGGCCCGCCTGTCGGCGCTCAACATCAATTCCCAGTTTCTTCCCAACGTCATTGCTGCCCTGTCGTTTGGGGCGGCCAGTCCCTGCTTCGGCTCTGCGATCGTGCTTCGAAAGGAGACACTGAAGCGCGTTGGCGGCCTGAACGCATTCTTGGACGAGCTCGCCGATGATTACGCCATCGGTAAGGCGATCCGGGCGGACGGATTGAACGTCGTCATATCTCGGTGGTCGGTCGGTCACGCCTGTTTTGAACGAAGCCTTCGCGCCTTTTGGGACCACCACATGCGATCGGCACGCACGATACGGGCGATCGATCCTGTTGGCTATGTTGGCCTGATCTTCATGCACCCGTTGATGCTGTCGTTGCTTGCCGCTCTCGCCGGAACAGCTCATCCGCTCGTTCTGATATTGTCGGCTTTTTCGTCGCGCACGATTCTAAGCGCCAGTGTGGAATATGCCTTCGACTTGCAACGACAAAGCCTCTGGCTGCTGATACTTCATGACATCATTTCATTTGCGGTCTACGCAGGTAGCTTCCTGGACAACTCTGTAACATGGCGAGGCAGCACCTTCCGCGTTCTGCGCGGCGGCACCATCGAAGACAATGAATTGATGCAACAGCGGCAGCGCGACGACCAGGCGACGCTCTGATGCGTAGCTCACCGTGTCGGCGCGTTACGTGGGCGAGACATTGAACTTGGATTGGCAGTAGGCGTGGATCTCCATGCGCGACAAGCTTCTTGCCTATTTGCGAAAGCGACTTGAAGGCGATCCGCTGCCGCTTCGCCTGGTTTTTCGGGATGGGCATCATTTTGACTTTGCCGCGGCTCCCACCGTCACTCTGGTCCTCCATTCCAATGAACCGGTTCGCGCGCTGTTGAAAGGCGACTTCCAGCGCCTGGGTGATGCCTACGTCAACGGGGCGATTTCGGTGGAAGGAAACATCGACGACGTTCTCGCGATTGGCATCTCGCTTGCGGAGCGCTTCGGACGTCTACCCATGTTCCAGCGAGTTGCAAAGTTGGCACGGTTCATTCCGCGTAGCCGTTCAGCAGACCTCGACGCAGCCAACGTCCAACACCACTACGACGTCGGCAATGACTTCTATCGTTTGTGGCTCGATGAACGCATGATCTACTCGTGCGCCTATTTCAAAACCGGCGTGGAAGACATCCACACTGCGCAAAGGCAGAAGCTGGATCATCTCTGTCGCAAGCTCATGCTGAGGCCCGGCGAACGCCTGCTCGACGTCGGATGCGGCTGGGGCAGCCTCCTGATATGGGCCGCGACACATTACGGCATCCGTGGTGTGGGGATTACGCTCAGCGAACGGCAATACTCGTACGCAAAGGAGCTGGTTGCAGCTTCCGCCGTCGCCGACCGGATTGAAATTCGCCTGCAGCACTACCGGGAGCTCAGAAATGATGCTCCCTACGACAAGATCGTCTCGGTCGGAATGTATGAGCACGTTGGACTGGAAAATCTGTCCTCTTATTTCTCAACCATCGCCGACACACTCTCGGCGGGAGGCGCGTTTCTGAACCATGGCATCGTGGCAACCGACCCGGAAGGTCGACCTCGCGGACCGGCGGGCGGAGAGTTCATCGACAGATACGTCTTTCCCGGCGGAGCCGTGCCCCATCTGGCCCGCGTACTCGTCGAACTTTCGCGCGTTGGATTGGAATTCGCCGACGCCGAAGATCTCCGGCCACACTATGCGCGCACCCTGCAGCACTGGAGCCGCAGGCTGGAAGCCCACCAGAACGAGGCTATCCAGGCGGCGGGCGAGAAACGGTTCCGTATTTGGCGGGTTTTTCTTGCCGGCATGGCACGGGCTTTCGATCGCGGCTGGCTGTCTATCGAGCAGGTACTGTCGTTCAAGCCGCTTGAGAGCGGAGAAGTGAGGCGGCCATGGACGCGCGCCTATCAATACGCGGAGTATCCCTTCGATTTGGACACAATGCCTCGAAGCGGGAGGCTCGAGTGGAACCATTGATCAGGCTGAGCCACAGGCACTCCGGCCTTTGCAGGATCAATCTCGCGGCTGGTGGATCAAGATGATCAAGCGCGTCGTCAATCTTATCGATGAGCGGCTCCGCGCCCTGCACGGAATCACGGAATTCACGAATTCGCAATCCTGCATTTTCCGTATGCAAGTGACGACCTGCGAGCACGGCTTTTTACTGGCAGACGGAACACCCATAGCCACCGGATCCCGCATCATCGTCCTGCATCTTTGGAATGAACATGTTCCGCCATTTCCCAGCGCTGGGCCGACGCTCAGTTGGGCACGCCACATGAGTTGCGCGCTGGACAACTCGCTGAGCGAACTGGAGCGGCACCTCTCCGCTCGGCCCGATCTGGATGATATTCTGTTCATCAGAGCAGAGATGGCGTTTGCCACCACCGAACGGCGGAATCAACTACTTGCGTTGGCCGGAAAATACGGGTTCGAGCCGGTCAAGCCAACGAAGCAATCGCTGCTCCGGCGATTTCACCGATTGGGTGAAAATATCCTCCTCGCAATGCTCGTGCTCGCCAATAATCCCGCCTCCTTCCGGGCCGACACGCTGCGTCGCTCCTGTACATCGATTTTTGCTTCCCGCGCATCTTTGAGGAGACGCGCCGATAACCCGCGGAAAGTCGTTATCGCATCCAACCGCCGCGTCGTTTAGAGAACCCCAAGCGCGTCCGTGGTGGCTACCGTCTAAAGTCTGACTTCCACTTTCGTCGCAGGAACCGTTCGCCATCGAGATGACTTTCTGGATCGGCGCAGATTGCCTTGCGCCAACCCCTCCGCCAAATGCGCAATCCTCGCGAAAAGGCAATCCTCGCGAAAAGGTAGGAACGGTGCTCTTAAGGGTGCGTTGCACCTTCGACCTGCGCAGATGGCGACATGCGGGTTGACATGAGAAGCGTTTTTGCAACTGACGTCATTCCCTGTTCCGCACGATCCACCGACATCGGCGCAGCCCATCTAAGGAGATTTGCGATGTCAACGATCACAACTTTACAAAACACATCCAGAGAAGCCGGGACTTACGGCGGACTGGTTGATGCCATCGGCGGCGTCGCCACCGTGGTTCTCGCAATTATCGCGTTGTCGGGCATTGACGCACCACAGCTGGATGCAATCGCCATCATCGTGTTTGGCGCCGCGTTGCTCATACAGGCCGGCACGATGCTCACCGAATACACCAAGCTGATCTTCCCGACCGGCATGGTCCAGTCTGGAGAGGAAGGCGTGGGAGGCGGACTGCCGGCGTTGTTCCTTGTGGGAGCCGCCGGCATCGTGCTGGGCATCCTTTCATTGCTCAACGTCGTTCCGTCGATGCTTATGGCTGCCGCAGTGATCGCGTTTGGAGCTGCCTTGCTGTTGAGCAGCAATTCAGTATGGCATCTCCATCGCGCCAAGCAGACCTCGCTGCGGCTGGGTGGCGGACAGATGCTCTCGGGAAGCGAGATCCTCGCCGGTGAAATGGCGTCCGGTTCTGCCGGCGTGCAGTGCGTTGCCGGTCTAACCGGGATCGTGCTCGGTATCCTGGCGATCTGTGGGATCTACACGGACATTCTCACCCTGGTGGCCTTACTGGTACTGGGTGCGACCGTGCTTTTGACCGGCAGCACTCTAAGCGGCACCGCAATGGGTTCCGGCGATTCAACCGTTGGCTCCAGCGGCGGAAACTGGTCTCAGTCGCGCGGCGTGGCCGAGTGAAAAAGCGAGCCAGGTAAGCACAACGGAGGCAGCAGAGCCGCTGCTTCCGTTGCTTTACCCCTTCCATCGGGCTCCTTTCAGAAGTCTCTCTCCGTATTCAGGTTCGAAATAGCCGTTTCGACAAGCGAGCGAGTTCGGGCGGAACGTGCCGTGTTCCGATTTGCGTTCTTTAGAGATCGTCCTGCCCTCAACGCACATTGTCGGACGCAAGGGAACATCGACGCCATGGCAGGCTTGTTTGCAGGAGCATGATCCGAACCCTTCACAATGAACAAGATCATTGTCCGCATCGTCGACTTCTGTGTGCGCCATTGGCGAGCGGTCATCATGGCCGGGATCGTCCTGCTGTTTGGAACAGCGGCCTACGACGTCGCCCGTTTCTCCATCAACACTGATATCGAGTCGCTCCTCTCGCCGGACCTGATATGGCACCGGCGACAGGTCGAGTTGATACGAGCTTTCCCGCAGAAGGGCATCACCGCGGTAGTGACGGCACCCACGCCCGAGAACGCCGCGATCGCCACCGATGAGCTTGTGGCAAAGCTGGCCCAGGACCCCGGTCTGTATCGTCGGGTTACGCAGCCCGACGGCGGAAACTTCTTTGACCGCAACGGACTGCTATACGGCTCGTTGTCCGACGTCAGGAAGACGGCCGAGGGGCTAAGCCGGACGGAACCCTTCGTGGCGGGATTGGCGGCCGATCCAAGTTTGCGCGGCGTGGCCAATGTACTCGGCTCCGCAGCGGAAAGCGTTCATGCCCGCCGGCTCAAACTCGAGCAACTGGCCTGGCCGCTCTCGCTCGCCAGGACAACTTTGGGTGATGTGCTTGCCGGAAAGCCAGCATTCTTTTCGTGGCAGGAGCTCCTGGAGGGTCATCGCTTGCCCGCCAGCCGATCAAGGCATTTTGTCGAGGTCGCGCCCAAACTCGACTTCAGCGCACTGCAACCGGGACGGGCTGCGACCGACGGCATCGACAAGGCAGCGGCGGACCTCAAGAACCTGGGAGCCGACGTCCACCTGACCGGCGAGGTGCCGATGAATGACGACCAGTTCTCGGTCATCCGTCATAGTGCGTTGCGCGACACCCTGACTGCAGCACTCGGCGTTCTGGTCATCCTGTGGCTTGCGCTGCGTTCCTTCAAGCTGATTGCCTCGGTATTCTTCAGCCTGGCGGTCGGCTTGCCTGCGACCGCGGCGCTCGGCCTTGTCATGGTCGGATCATTTAATCTGATCTCGATCGCCTTCTTTGTGCTGTTCGTCGGACTCGGCGTCGATTTCGGCATTCAACTCAGCGTCCGGTACCGCACCGAACGGCATGAATTAGGCGACCTGCGGCAGTCGCTGTGCAGCGCGGCCTACAAGGCGGGTAAGCCACTGTCGCTCGCGGCGATTGCAACGGCGGTCGGCTTTTTTGCCTTCCTGCCGACGAACTACAAGGGGCTTTCAGAACTTGGCCTGATTGCCGGATGCGGCATGTTGATCGCGTTTTTTTGCAGCATCACGCTGGTGCCCGCGATGCTGACAGCCCTCGATCCTCCGGGAGAGCCTGCCGCCGTCGGCTTCAAGATACTGGCCCCCGTGGACGACTTCCTGCAACGCCACCGCATCGCGGTGATCGCAGCGACCTTCCTCGTGGTGTTGGGCGGCGCTCCACTGCTGTTTTATCTTAGCTTCGATTTCAATCCCATTGACCTGCAGAATCAGAATTCGCCGTCTGTCGTGACATATCGCCAATTGCAGTCCGAGCCGCAGACCAGCGGCAATGACGCGGAGATCCTGGCGCCATCTCTCGAACAGGCCGATCAGATCGCCAAACGCGTGGCATCGGTCCCCGAGGTCTCGCAAGCGTTGACATTGACGAACTTCATACCGGCTGATCAGGATCAGAAGATCGCAGCGCTGCACGCGGCAGCGCGAGTTCTCGGTCCCGCATTGAACCCGCGTAGACGACCTCCTCCGCCGAGCGATCAAGACGATCTAGCGGCTATTCGACACGCGGCGAATGCCCTCGATCAGGCGGCAGCCGGCGCGAAAGGAAGCACAGCCGACGACGCACGAGGCCTCGCAACCCTGATGCGGCAGCTTGCGGACTCGCCCCCCGATACCCGTAACCGGGCCGCAATCGCCGTCTGTTCCTCTTTGAAATACGACCTGGCGCTACTCGGCAAGAGTGTCGCTCCGCAGAAGATCACGCGGCAGAACCTGCCGCCAAATCTGGTTCGCGACTGGATGCTACCCGATGGCCGCGCACGCCTGCAGATCCTTCCGAAGGGTGATTCCAACAACGTTAATGTGCTGCGCAAATTCGCCGTCGCTATCCTTCATGCCGAACCCTCCGCAGCTGGTGCCGCCGTGAGCTACTACGAGTCGGCACGCACGGTTATCACAGCGTTCATCGAAGCGGGGGTTTTGGCTCTCGTCGCCATCGCAATCCTGCTCTTTATCGCCCTGCGGCGAATTATCGATGTTCTCCTCACGCTGATTCCGTTGCTGCTGGCGGGCGCGGTGACGCTGGAAATTTCCGTTGTCTGGGGACCGCCGCTCAATTTTGCGAATATCGTCGCGCTTCCGCTGCTGCTCGGCGTCGGTGTCGCGTTCAAGATTTACTACATTATGGCCTGGCGCGCCGGCAAAACCGGCCTGCTGTCGTCCACCCTTACCCGCGCGGTGATCTTCAGTGCCATGACCAATGCCGTGGCATTCGGCAGCATGTGGGCGTCGAGCTATCCCGGCATGTCGAGCATGGGCAAGATGATGGCTCTGGCACTGCTCTGCACGATGGCGGCTGCCGTCCTGTTCCAGCCGGTGCTGATGGGTCCACCCAGGCAAATCCAACGCCAAGAGGAAATGAAATCGCTAGCCGAGGCCGCGGAATGAATCATGGATTCCCTGCAGCGCCTCGTCATCGGTCCCGAGCGGGGATCGACCGCGTGTGACCGCTGCAATGCCCGCTTGGCTTTCCGCTGCCGGCTCAGTGTTGCCAACAGCCTCATCTGCATCCCACGGCCGAACTCGACGGGTGCGGCCGCGGAAGCTGGTCACGGCGCAACTGAACCTACCCCAGCATTGTTTCAGTAATCGACGACCCGTGTGCGTCTGGGAGACCCGTCATGTTAGTGAGGTAGCCGCCAAGCTCAGTGTCGTACCTCAGTAACTTCCAGGGTATCGGGTAATGATCATTGCCGAGGCCAAGAAATCCACCGAAACTCAATTCAGCGTATTCAACACAGCCGCTGGAAATATCAATCATGACCCGTTCGATCGAACCCAGCCGCTCTCGGTCAGGGCCATAGACGGGAGTTCCCACGACTCGATCGCTGGCGATGAACGGACAGGCGCTTTCTTCATTGGTCATGGAATCCTCCCTCGATTAAAAATGAAAGCTACCAGTGCCGAAAATGTTCCAGTTCATCATATGAAAAGATAGCAGCAGCACGGGCGATTAGCAGGATCGAGTCGCCTCGACGAAGAGGAAGCCGGCAGAGCGCTCGCCCATCCGCGCACGCCGCATAAGGCGAAACGGCCCGACAGAACCGAGAGCGGTGCCATCGGCGCCGTAGAGCAAGTGGCGCGGCGACCATCCTGCCCAACGGCATCAGCCGCCGTCTCCTGCACCCCGTAGATCCGAGTGGCGGTAACAAGCCGCAATCTTGCTACTCACCAACGTTGGACGACGAGAAAGACGTGCGTGTTGATGAGAGCGGAAAAGCCGTCGGCTATCGCTTTTGCAGAATCTTCATCGGGTGCGGGGATGCTTATGCGTCCGTAGCCGGCGCCGTACACCAGAACATTGAAGACGTACGTGCTGTCGGGTAGTAGCTCGCGGATGACATGAATGTGGAGGTCACCACTCATCTTCTTGTCACTCGCAGCCGCTAGCTGCGCCTTGGTGGAGAGACGGACCTCGGCCGCAGAAATGCGATGAGCGGCCATGAGTTCACGAGCCTTGTCCTGTGCAGCCTTAGCCTCGCTTTCGGTGCAGCCATTAGGTACCGTCCTGGCGAGCAGAAGCTTGACCGTTTCCAAGGCCCTCCTGCGGTTTGCACCCATTGGATATGCTCCAGCATCGAAGATCGCGCCGACTCGTTGCCCCGCCGAGATGCCGCGCCGAGCTGAAAAGTTTTACCGGCTGAACTGGCCCCGTAAACGGAGACCGTCGACTTCGGCAATCTGCGCGCAGGTTGCAGCGGGTCTCGGGAGAAAGACCTTTGGCTATCCGCGACATGCGCCTTGTTAACGGCGGCGACGGTCCCTGCTGAAATAAATCATAACCCCAGCCATTGTTCCACAGCAGGCGTGGGGACGTTGCATGTCCAGCATCCGCGCGACCTGCCCGACGCGACCCTTCGCATTGCGCACCCGCATCAGCGGGCCAGCCATATCCTCGATCGGAGAACGCGTCATGGACTACGCTGCGGAAGCGAAGAGACGGCCTTAGCTTCTCTCCGCTGAGGCCGCCTTTTCGATCGAAGACGGCGTCCGCAGCCATCCTCCTTGAGTTTTCGTTCCCAACTTTAGCGGCAAATGCCGACAAACCTATCAGGGTTGGCTATAGGAAGGCTGTCCATCGTGCTGGGACTTCATAGGTCCCGTACACCTCGTAGGGATGGCCGTAAGGCGCGTAATAGCCGGGTCCACCCTCATAACTGCCATAAAGCGTAAACGGGGCCCGGGGCCGTATGCATACGCCGAAGAAGGGGCGCCAGCGACGAGAGCTCCCGCAATCACTCCGCCCGGCGAACCCTGGCCCGAAGTGTCTGGCCTCGGCGGGCATCGTCGTCGCGATTCCTGTTAGCACGAGCGCGCCAACGGTCGTGCAAATGATGGATGATGTCTTCATAGCTAAACCTTTTTGATGGAGTACGTGACGAGGCAACCACCCCGCGATGCGTTCGACCATGACGCTTCTGTCTGGTCGTGGCGACCCGCGGCGTCACACGCTTCGAAGGCTGTTTTGAGTTTTAGCCGATAGCCCCAAGAGCCAACGCTGCCGCAGATGCGCGCGTGGACCTTGCCAAGATCGATCGGATTTTTTTCGCAACCCAGCCGCAATCCTTGCAGCGCGTGCACTTCATGATCAACGCCACGCTGGAGGCTTGCGGTTGCCCGTGTGATTCAGCCGCGTTATTGTGATGACTACATCGTTATAGTAGTCATCGAGCTGACTGCGGTATGGCGCAAATTATAGTTCCTTGGAATTTCGGCGATGAGCTACAGCGTGTCGCGGGCATCCGCCAGACATCCGCCAGAGATGGCTTCGCGCACCCGCTACCCTTTAAGATTTGCTCGAAAAGATTCGCTCAAAGTGAAATATCGCACGGCGCGACAGAATCGCGATGGCGCGGGTCTTTTGAGCGGAAAGGCCTCGTACGCGACTAGTCGTCATGGACAATGCTATGGAAGTTCGGAACCGCGGCTAGATCTACGGCGTTGGATGTTGGGCCTGGACTGAATTCGTTGGAAAGGGAGCGCTGCGGCTTTGCCCGCATGCTTGTTACGAATCTACCGCTTGTTACGGCAGTGGCATGGCCAACAGAACAGCACGCATCGCCGGCGTACTTATGTTCAAAGATGGCGTCTACAGTTCCGAGCACCTTCGTAAGCTAACGGGAGATGCGACGCTTGAAAACAGCCGAAGAGGAGTAGCTGCGATGAGCAGCATGGAGATGGACCCCCGGAATGAGCGATCAGCCAATCCGGACGCCGCCGTAGGCGACAAGCCGCACGTCAGCTTCTGGATCAGGGAGATACCTTTCAGCCTTGTGTTGATCCTGACCTTGCTCGGCGTTGCCTTTACCAGTTTGTTGAAACAGCCGATCATGGTCTATTGGGAGCTTCTGGCGCCGGTGATCGGATTGGTCTGTGTCAGCTCCCGGTGGTCCGCCGCCGAAGGCAAAACCCCGCGAATACAATTGATAATTACGCAGGCTCTACACTGGGCAGCGTTCCTGCTCGTGATGAACATGATCCTGTTGCCTAGCGTAGGAACCATACTCAACGCCAATGCGACCGGGCTCGCCGTTCTCATGTTGTTGGCGCTCGGGACCTTCACCGCAGGTGTTCATATCCTTTCCTGGCAGATCTGTCTTCTCGGCATCATCATGGCGTTCTGTGTTCCGGCGGCGGCCTGGATCGAAGCTTCAGCTCTGATTGTCGTGTTGATTTTGATAGCGGTCTTCGGAATCGGCTTTGTGCTCTGGTGGTTCTGGCACCAAGGCCGCGCCCAAAAAACCTGAGCGAACGGACGATCAGGCGCCGACCTTGTGCTCACGGGAGGGAGTAATTGCACCGCTTCAATTGCAGTCCTATCGACAAGTCGATCGAGAAAGACATCCGGCAGACGGGCGACAAAGCGAGGTGCTCTTCCATCGTCGAACCGCTTTCCACGACACGCCTCCCGCAGAACAAGGCGGAAAATGTAACCCATACGTCCGGTACAACTTGCCGCCTATCTCTCGGGCCGGTCACTCAGCTATCCGTTTGAAAACCCCTCAAAGTATTGCAGGTCTTCGCCACCGGCGCGGCCTTGCGCTGCGACATTAACACTTCAACACTTCAATCTGGCGCAGCAGGGCCAAGATCTGCGCTGCATTCAATCTCTCTCCCTCTGCATGACCAAAGCTCCTTGTCCTCGCTCAGTTTCTCACAAAACTTGGTTCCAAAAAGCCCGGTCCAGGTCCGCCCCGGCTGGGCGTTCGCATCTGCCGAGAAAGTGATCGACATCCATGCGCGCATAGGAACCAAGTAACCGTGTTGATGTTGGGGCTAAAAAATGCACGGTTCCTGCCAGGCGGCCTACATGGTGTGGAACTTGCGCGATCAAAAAATGCGCACGGGCATAGCAGATACCCAAGGGCGGACGAATACGGGTCCGTACTAAAGGCAGTTGGTTTTACGGGTAAGTACACCGACGGCTGGGTGGGCTGGTTCAAGGGTACCTGACGGTAATAGGCCTCGCGCCGGGCGAACGCGCCGGAGGAGGGACTAACACCGGAAGGAGACACTAATGAGTTGGATACTGGACCTCGTTAATCCCCAAGAGCGTAAGTGGGAGGAATTCTACCGCAATCGCTGGTCCCACGATAACGTCATCCGCAGTACGCATGGTGTTAACTGCACCGGGGGCTGCTCTTGGGCGATCTACGTCAAGGACGGCATCATCACCTGGGAGATGCAGCAGACAGACTATCCGCTGCTTGAGCG